>NZ_PNOT02000178.1 GCF_002879535.1 Mesorhizobium intechi | reverse complement strand
TGCCGGCACCCTGCGCGACCAGCCGGCAGACATTGTCGAGGCCGGGCACGCGGATGCGGATGTGCAGATGGCCGCCCAGGCGTGCGGCCTGGCGGGTGATGTGCTCCTGCAGGGCGTGGCCGAGGCTGAGGCCAACAAAGGATTCGCCCAGTATGTCGGGGAGGCTGGCGCTATGCATGCCGGCAAGCCCCGGCCAGTTCCGCGCGGCGATCACCACCAGCCGGTCGATGAAGAACGGTTTCTGTTCGAGATGCGCAAGGCCGGCCCAGGTCGCGGCGATGCCGAGATCGGCCGCACCGCTCGCCACAGCCTCGGCGATCTCGTGGCTGGGGCGCTCGTCCAAATCGATGTCGATGCCGGGATGGGCCGCCAGGAAGGCCGGCAGGGTGTCGCGCAAAAGTTCGGCGGTCGCGGCGGTATTGGCCATCAGCCGCACGCGGGCGCGCAGGCCGCCGGCATAGGCGCCGAGGTCGCCAGCCATCGCCTCGATCTGGTTCTGCACCGCGCGCGCATGGTGCAGCAGCGCCTGGCCGGCGGCCGTAGGCACCACGCCACGGCGGCGGCGCTCCAGAAGCGGCGCGCCGAGCTGCTCCTCCATGCCCTTGATGCGGGCGCTCGCCGAGGCCAGTGCCAGCCCGGCAAGCGCGGCGCCATGGGTGATGCTGCCGCGCTCGGCCACCAGCAGGAACAGCCGCAGATCGGTGAGATCGAAACGCATTTCTTGCTCCCGCGAGGCGCACGGCGTTGTTCCCAGCCTTCGGTGTAGCCGAAGGCTGACAGCGCAACTTCCACATTGTGCGTTGGCCGGATGCCGGTCAAATCTTTTGCGATGGAGATTGGCGATGAGCGAAAAAGCGACGGGTCGGCTCGGTATTCTTGAAGGCATGGCGATCGCGCTGGCGGTCGCCGTGGCCTCGCTTGCCATGGCGCAGGCACAGCCTGGCCAGCGATGTACGACGGCTTCGGTCAACCACGATGCCGTGCTGGCAAAACCGGATGCCGATGCCGCGGACATGCTATTGCATGATTGATCCCGTGGGCATGCCGAGCGCCGGCGTCATCGCATTGATCGGCGCCGTCTTCCTTGCCGCCGGTTTCGTCAAGGGGGTCGTCGGCATGGGGCTGCCGACCGTGGCGATGGGCCTGCTTGCGCTGACGATGCCGCCGGCCGAGGCCGCCGCCTTGCTCCTGATCCCGTCGCTGGTCACCAATCTCTGGCAGTTGTTCACCGGCCCCGCCTTCGCCGGTCTGTGCAAGCGGTTGTGGGCGATGATGGCGGGCATCATGCTGGGCACCATCGCCGCAGCGGGGGTGCTCACCGGCGCGCATGCGGGCGCGGCTTCCGCGGGGCTTGGGGCAGCGCTGGTGCTTTACGCCATCCTTGGCCTCTTCAGGCTCAGCTTCACCACGCCGGCGCGCCACGAGGCCTTGATGTCACCGCTGGTCGGCGTGGCGACCGGGCTGGTCGCCGGCGCCACCGGCGTCTTCGTCATTCCGGCGGTGCCCTATCTGCAATCGCTGCGGCTGGAGAAGGAAGATCTCATCCAGGCTCTCGGCCTGTCCTTCACCGTCTCGACGGCGGCCCTTGCCCTCGGCCTGTTCAGGACGGGAGCGCTGGCATCGCCGGCAGGGCCACTGACAGGCTCGATCCTGGCGCTGCTGCCGGCGCTGGCCGGCATGTTCATCGGCCAGGCGCTGCGCCGGAAAATGAGCGTCGGGACCTTTCGAAAGGTGTTCTTCGTGGGGCTGCTGGCGTTGGGGGTGTATCTTGCGCTGGAGGCGCTGCCGTGAGGTGGCCTTACTCGGCAATCGACCTGATAACCCGCCCAGGGTTGCCGCCGACAAGCGTGTTCGGGGGAACGTCCTTCGTGACCACCGAGCCCGCCGCGACGACGGAATTTTCGCCGATGGTCACGCCGCCGATCACCGTCGCACCGGCGGCGATCCAGACGTTGCGTTCGATGGCTATGGGTTTTGCGATGGTGAAGGCGCGGCGCCGCGACGGTTCGAGCGGATGGCCGGATGTGATGAGGCTGACATTCGGCCCGATCAGCACATCGTCGGCAATGTCGAGCCCGCCAAGATCATAAAACGTGCAGTTCTGATTGATGAAGACATTGCGCCCCACACGGATATCGGCACCGCCGGTGGTGTAGAAGGGTGGGATCAGCATAAAACCGTCCTCCACTTGTCTGCCGATGAGTTCGCTGAACAGGGCGCGGACCTCGTCCGCGTCGTTGAACGTCAAGCGGTTGAGGCGGGCGGTTATCGCCATCGCCCGCTTGATTTCCGCCAGCATGGCCGCCGATTCCGGCGTTCTCCCGGAGATTGTCCTGGTGGCATCCGCATGCGCCATTCGTCATTGTCCTCCGAAGGGCGAATGTATCCCGGCGCATGACGTCCGCGCCGGGGGCGTCCTGGCTGTTTATTTTGAGCATGATTCCGAAAGCCGGTTCCAGCTTGGGAGACCGTTTTACCGTACGACCAGCACCGGGATTGCGGTGTAGGACAGCACTTCCGCCGTCTGGCTGCCCAGAAGCAGCTTGCCCAGTCCGCGGCGACCATGCGAGGCCATCACGACCAGGTTGCAGCGTTGCGCCTGCGACAGTTCCAGGATCGCCTCGGCGGGCCGTTTGTCCTCGACATGCACAAGCTTGGCGGACACGCCGGCTGCATCGGCCGAAGCCTTGCACTTGTCGAGAACCTCTTTGCCATATTTGCGCGCCTCTTCCTGGTAGACGGCCAGTTCGTCGCCCGCGGCATAGCCGGCCATGGCGCCGCCCCAGGCAAAGATGGGGAACGGTTCCGAGACGGTGACGAAGGTGACGGCGGCGCCGATACCTGTTGCCAATGTGAGGCCATGGGCAACGCCCTTGTCGGCCAGTTCCGATCCGTCGGTGGCGATGAGCAGATGTTTGTAAATGATGAGCTGACCTGTTGTGCAAGGGCCGGCGCCCTTGGGGGTGGCGGAAGCCTTGGTGGCTCCTCCTGATATAGTTGCGCCGCTGGTCTGCTCACAGGGCCAGCGTCATGTGGATCAGGGCCAGGCGAGGGGCGAGCCGCGGCGATCTTCCGGTATCCCTGTCGGCTCTGGCCGGGCTGCGCCGCGACCGAGGTGATCGCGACGAAGGGGGAGCGACGAGCACGCGCCGGAAGGTTGACCTTAGTGGCTACCTTACGAATTCGTATGTTCACGGCGAGGCGGCGGTAAGTTACGACGTTCAACATTGAGCTTATCCGTTGCCTTGACTGACACGTCAGACCGAGAATACAGTAAATGATGCTTTCCACGGGCGCCCCGCGGCCATTACGGCCACCAGGCCCAATAAAACGGTCGCCCTCCAAGTTTCGGCGCAAGTTGAACAATTGGGTGCATGAAAGCAAATGGGCGGCGCTTCGGTGGGTGTTCCAGCGCGATATCGCGGCCATTCGGTCGGCTCTCGGTGTTGAGCCGTTCAGGGCAATCCTTGCTGAATTTCCCGACATTGCGCTGAAGCCTGTCCGGCCGTATCTCGCCGCCAGTCTGAGGCGCATCCATCGTTGTGCCGCCGTCATTGGTCACTACACCGCGGCGACGCGTCTTTTGACCGACGCGGCCTTGGTCGAAAGTCACACGTGCGGTCGCCATCTCTTGGCAATGTCGACCGCTGCCGGCGAAGTCACGGTGGAACTGACAGGCCAGGCAGGTTTGTACCGAGAGGGGGAATGGCGCCTTCTCCTGCGCCTGGAAGGATGTCCCGTCATAGAAATGGGGCTGGCGATCGTCGACCGGTCGCTTCTGCAACTCGGTGGCGACGGCAAGATCCTCTATATCGGCGCTCTGAAGTCGACCTCGACCGGTGTGCAAGGTCTCGAGGATTCCCGGATACTGACCAAAGCCATGGAAGGTCTGCGACCGAAAACCCTGTTGCTCCTGGTCGCCCAGAGTTTGGCATCCTCACTCAAACTGGATGGCCTTGTCGCGGCATCAAACGCAGGCCACGTTTTTTCGCGGGACCATGCTCTGCGGCGCCGCATCACCGCCGACTACGACAGCTTCTGGGCGGAGTCCGGGGGCAAGCCAATAGGTCGGACGATGTATGCCTTGCCCCTCGTGAAGGCTCAACGCGACCCGGCCGGCTACAAACCCAACAAGCGGGCGCAAATACGCAAGCGTCAGCGCCTTGAGGTCGAAATCGCGCGTTGTGTCGTTGAATCCGTCAGGCCGCTGCTGCGGAGCTGAACGCCTTGCCAGGCCCGCATCCTGCCAGGTACCCGCTGCCCGCCGGACATGCCCGGCGGGGGCCAATCGCGAAACGGTATGATCCTCGGCTTAGAACGGGGCCGCCGGCAGCTCCTGGGTGCCTTCCAGCTTCACAGCCTGGAGTTCGTTCGCGTCATAGCCGAGAGCGCGCAGGATGGTGGGAGCAACCTGCGTCGTCTGCACCAGAGCCGGCACCGACCTCGGCTTGAGCGAGGGAGCGCTGATGAGAAGCGCCACGTTGCGATCGTTCGCGTTGGCGCCACCGTGCTCGGCGATCTTCGAGCCGGATGTGTAGACCACGCCCGGATTGACCGTGGCTATGAAGTCCGGCGTACGGCTGTCCGTGGCGGGATCCTGATAGGCAAGAGCAAGGGCATTCGGTGGCTGGATCTGGGCGATGCCTTCCGCCTTGCTCGATTTCTCGAGATAGTCCTGCGCGGCCGCGAGGTTTTTCACCCTGTCTTGCGGTTTGAGCCAGATCAGCGCGGCGTCGTCGGCGATATGGAAGGCATAGCCCGGCGTCTTCGTATAGGGATCATCGTCCAATGGCTGGAACGACGCCGGGTCGATGGGCGACTGGCCATGCTTCGAGGCAAGTATGATCAGGGTCGAATTGGCGAGTTTGTTGTCCTTGAGTGCGGCCATCAGTTCGCCGACAGCGCCATCTACGTAGGCGAGCTGCCCGGCGAGACCATTGCCAGGCGTGCCGCTGGCATCCAGATAACCGCCGACCAGACCGGCCTCGTCGCCAGGACCGGCCTTGGGAAGCTTCTGGCCCACGCTCACCGCCTGGAAATTCATGCCGAAAAGCGTGGGAACCGCCGCGGGATGCGAGCCGGTGCTGTCGAGGCCCTTGATTTCGTTGATCACCGCATGGACCCGCGCTTCATCGAAGTCGCGCTCGGCCTTGAAGCTGCCCGTCGTCTTGACCTTGGTGCCGGGAATCAAGCTGTCCTGTTCCAACGCGTAGAGGTCGTCGATGCCTTTGCCCGAAGGTCCGTTCAGCCATTCATAGGCCGGATGCTTGTCGGACCAGGCCGTGCGGCCGCCATGCGCTTTCACGATTTCGAAGACGTTGTTGACCCGCACGAAATCATGCGGATAGACCACCGAGCATTTGCCGTTGACCAGCGTCATCGGCAGCTTTGCCGGGTCGATCTGGCTGCGGTAGTCGCCTGGCTTGCCACCACCGTCAAGGCGGGTCGAATCGACGTCGATGTTCTCGGCGAAGGCCACCTCGGCACCCGGCTCGCCCTTGCAGTCCGAGGCCGGCGCGAAATAGGTGCGGTCGTAACTGTCGTCGTAGAACACGCCCGTCGACTTTGGCGTGCCGCCGGTTACCTGTGCCACAAGGCCAGGAAACGAGTCGGACGGGGCGCTGGCGAGCGCATTCGGATAAAAAATGCCGGTTTCGGTCAGCGCGGAGAGCGAGCTTTTCGGATTAGCGGCGACGTAGTTTGCAAGATCGAGCGCATGAAGCCCGTCGACGCTGATGAGCAGTACGTGCTTGTAGGGTGCGGCGACGGCACTGGAACTGGACAGCGCGGCAGCCAATGCCGCGGTCAGCGTGCCCGCAGCCAACGCCAGAGATAATGTTTTCATCGGAGTGTCCCTTCGTCTCGCAGCCCGCGATGGATCAAGGATAGGCGGGTGCACATGACAGGTTAGTGAAATGCGTCCGCAAAGGACCTTACGGATTGGTAAGCCACCGGTGATGCACAAGGATCGCCGCCACCCAAGCCGGGCGGAACGCAGGTGGCGAAGCGACGCTCAAGCGCCGCGACGGTCGCCGGGTCTTTCGCTCCCCTGCGCCGACCGCTACAGCTTTGGCCCGACATCAACGAAGGGCCCGAGCGTATGAGCAGCGCGTATCCGCAAATCCACCTGGTCCGGCATGGCGAGACTGCGTGGAGCCTTTCGGGGCAGCATACCGGCCGCACCGACATGCCGCTGACGGCCGAGGGCGAAGCGGCGGCGCGGGGCGTGGCGGAGCGGCTCGAGGGCCAGTCGTTCTCGGCGGTGTGGTCGAGCCCCTCGCAGCGCGCCTACAACACCAGCGTGCTGGCCGGCTTTGGCGGTGAGAGCGTCAAAATGGATGACCTGCAGGAGTGGGACTACGGCGCCTATGAAGGGCGCACCACCAAGGACATCCTGGCCGAGCGGCCAGGCTGGAACGTGTTTCGCGACGGCTGCCCGCAAGGCGAGACGGCCGCCGATGTCGGCGTCCGTGCCGACGGGATCATCAGACAGCTTCGCGAAGCCGGCGGCTCGATCCTGATCTTTTCCAGCGCGCATTTCCTGCGCGTGCTCGCCGCCCGCTGGCTCGGCCTGCCGCCGGAAGGCGGCGCGCTGTTCGTGCTCGATACGGCCAGCATCAGCGTGCTCGGCTATGAGCATGATCTCAGCGAACCGGTCGTGCGCAAATGGAACCTGAAGTAGGACCCTACTTCTCCAACTTCCGGATCGCCTCCGCCGTCACCGGTGTGAAGAAATTCACCAGATTGCCGTCCGGGTCGCGAAACAGCAGCGAGCGGTTGCCCCAGGGCATGGTGGTCGGCTTCTGCACGGTCGTGTCCCTGATGAAGTCCGACAGCCGGGCGAATTCGGCATCGACATCGCCGACGCGGAATTCGAGGATGGCGGTGTGGTTGTCGGCGGGGCGGGCGATGTCGCCGCCGAACAGCATCAAGGTGCGCGTGCTGCCGATCGCCAGCGTGCCGGAAGGGGTCGCCAGTTCCGCGAAGTCCTCGGTGTAGACCGTCACCGGCATGCCGGTGATCTCGCCGTAGAAGCGCACGAGGCGCTGAACGTCTGACGTGATGATGCGGACAGAGACGAAATTCATCGCATTGGCTCCTTGATGGCTGAAGCCGCGGCCGGGCTCCCGCCCGTTCTATAGGCCGAGCCTCCTGCCAGCTTTCCGTCAGCAGAGGATGGCGACGGCTACGCTTCCGGTCCGGACCAGACCGGCGGCAGGCCAAAGGCGCCGAACAGGGCAGGGCCGAGCGGCGCAACGTAGATGGTGAGCGAGGCGATGGCGCCATCGGCCAGCTCGATGACATGCAGCGATTGCGCGCGCCATTCCGGCTCCTGATGGCGCCGGGCGTAGATCGCGACAGCGGGCTGGCCGTTGGCCCGTGTCGCCACGGCGCGATAGCCGGCGAAATTGCCCCATACGGTCCTGAAGAAACCGTGGATCGCCTGACGTCCCCGGTACCAGTCGCGCCATGGCGGCATGTGGTAGGTGGCGTCCTCGCGCAGCAGCGCGACGAAGCCGTCGAGACTGGCGGCCTGCCAGGCGCTGACATAGCGTTCGAGCAGCGCACCTTCCTCGCGGTTGGGCTGCGATCGCTGCTCGGGCCGCCCGCCGGGATAGCGCTCACCAAGCGTCGCGCGCGCCCGCTGCAGGGCGCTGTTGACGGAGGCGGTCGAACCGCCCAGCAACTGCGCGGTCTCCAGCGCCGACCAGCCCAGCACGTCGCACAGCAGCAGGGATGCGCGTTGCCTGGGCGGGAGCAACTGGATGGCGGCGACGAAGGCAAGCCGCACGGCCTCGCTTGTCTCGTAGCGCGCATCCGGGCCGGGGCCGCCGTCGACAAGGTCCGGCAGTTCGGCGTCGGGGTAGGGCTCCAGCCAGGAGAGTTCGGCGGCCGGCCCTGCAGCGGCGCGCCCTTCGCTCGGCGGCCGCGCGGGCTCTTCGAGAATGCGGTGCGCCGACGACCGCGCCTTGATGGCGTTGAGGCAAGCGTTGGTGGCGATCGTGTAGAGCCAGCCGCGCGGCGAGCCGCGCCCGTCGAATTGCGCACGGCCGCGCCAGGCCTTGAGGAACGTCTCCTGGACGAGATCGTCGGCCTCGTGCAGCGAGCCCATCATCCGGTAGCAATGCAGCTTCAGCGCCCGCCGGTGGGCCATCGTCAGGCGCTCGAAGGCGGGCCGATCGAGGATCGGCCCGCCTGTCGGGCTCGGCGGCTCAAGCGGGCCGGGAGCGTCTGTCATATCGAGCCTGCCGTGCGGAGTTCGTCTCGCATCCTGCGCGCCTCATGCCGCGGCGGCAAGGCCGCTGCCGCTGACCGTGAAGGCGATGCCTGGCACTTTGCCGCCGGCGAGCGCCACCACGGCCCGCCCGACATCGGCGGGCGTCTGCACATCGCTCATGCTGGCCAGGAAATCCGCCGGGCTGATGCCGAGATAGGCGGAGATGCTCGAAATTCCGCGCTGGCCGACGCCGGTACCGGCCATGATGCGCATCGGCGCCAGCGCCATGAAGCGCAGGCCAAGGCCAAGCCGGTCGGCCTCCTTCTGGCTGTGGGCGGCGAGGAACATCTGCATCTGCTTGGCGCCGGAATAGCCGCCGGAGTTCGGCGGTCCGCCACTGAATGCCGCGCCGCTGGAGATCAGCACCACGCGGCTACCCGGCTTCAGCTGGCCCTGCAGCGCCGCCCTGCAGAACAGGAACGATGCCTTGACGTCCGTCTCCCAATTCGCCGAGAAATCGTCCCAGCTCTGGTCCTGGATGGAGGCTGACGGCGCGAAGGCGCCGGCGCAGATCACCAGCACATCCGGCTGCAGCGCGGCGAACACCGCGTCGGGCGCCGTATCCCGCGTGGCGTCGGCGGCCAGCGTTCTGACTCCGGGCTTTTCCCAGGAGAGCTCCTTCAAAGCTTCCGCGCCGCGGGCGACGGCAAGCACATTTGCGCGTTCGCCGAGCGCGGCTTCCACGATCGAGCGTCCGACACCCCGGCTGCCTCCGACCACGACGACATTTTGACATTGCAACGATCCCATGGATCACCTCGCTTTTCCGGCCCGGACAATTCCGGCGCCTATGGATGAGGACAGCGCGGGCG
>NZ_PNOT02000160.1 GCF_002879535.1 Mesorhizobium intechi | reverse complement strand
CTCCCACAAGAGGGAGAAGGGGAAGCCGTCATACCGTCAGTCGCTGCGCCTGAAATTGCGGATGCGGTCGAACAGCACCGCCAGCAGGATGGCGCCGCCGATGAATGTGCCTTGCCAGAAGGCATTGATGCCGAGCAGGCCAAGGCTGTTGCGGATGACCTCGATGAGGGCCGCGCCGACGATGGCGCCGAAGGCGGTGCCGACACCGCCGGCCAGGTTGGCGCCGCCGATGACGGTGGCGGCGATGACCTGCAGTTCCATGCCGGTGCCGATATTGGTGGTGACGGCGCCGAGCCATCCGGTCTGGATGATGCCGGCAATGCCCGCCGACAGCGCCGATATCATGTAGACGGCGACCTTGATCTGCTTCACCGGGACGCCGGTCAGTGTCGCCGCGTGCTCGTTGCCGCCAATGGCGAAGATGTGTCGGCCGAACTTGGTCCAGCGCAGGATGAAGCCGGTGACCAGCGCCAAAAGGATCATGTAGAGCACCGGATTGGCGATGCCGAACACCCAGGCCCCGCCGCCGAGCGCCAGCAGCTTGTCGTGGTCCGGCCCGAACTGGAAGACGACGGTGTTGTTGGAGGCGACCATGGCCAGGCTGCGCGCAATCGACAGCATGCCGAGCGTCACCACGAAAGGTGGAAAGCCGAGATAAGCGGTCAGGATGCCGTTGAAGGCACCAATGGCGAGCGCGGTGGCGATCGAGGCCAGGATGCCGATTTCGATCGAATAGCCGGCGTGCATGGTGACGGCCAGCACCATCGACGACAGGCACAGAACCGAGCCGACCGACAGGTCGATGCCGCCGGTGATGATGACGAAGGTCATGCCGAGCGCCACGATGGCGACAAAGGTGATGTTGCGGGTGATATTGTAGAGGTTCTTCGAGGTCGCGAAAGCGTCGGTGGCGAACGACAGGAAGATGCAGGCGAGGATGACGGCGATCACCACCCAGAAGGTCTGGGTCGAGAACAGCCGCGACAGGAAAGTGTGCTGCTTCTGCGCGATCGTCTGATCAAGGGTGACTGCCATTATCGACCTTTCCTGCCGGCCGCGATGCACGCCAGCCTGGTGAAATCCGGATTAGCCGCGCTCACGAGACCTGCTCGATGGCGCCAGTGATGAGCCCGGTGACCTCCTCGGGCGAGCTCGACGCGATTGCCTTGTCGGCGACCTTGCGTCCGCGCCGCATGACGATGACGCGGTCGGCGACGTCGAACACGTCGGGCATGCGGTGACTGATCAGCACCACCGCTATGCCCTGGTCGCGCAGATGGCGGATCAGGTTGAGCACTTCGGCGACTTGCCTGACCGAGATCGCCGCCGTCGGTTCGTCCATCAGCACGATCTTGGCCTGCGACAGCATGGTGCGGGCGATCGCAACCGCCTGGCGCTGGCCGCCCGACATCTGCTTGACGAGATCGCGCGGGCGGGTCTCGGACTTCAGCTCGGCGAAGAGTTGGCCGGCGCGCTTGTACATCGCGGCATAGTCGAGGATGCGGAATGGACCGACGCCGCGCCGCAACTCGCGGCCGAGATAAACATTGGCGGCCGCTGTCAGGTTGTTGCAGAGCGCAAGATCCTGGTGGACGATCTCGATGCCGTGCTGGCGGGCTTCCGCCGGCTTGTTCAGGATCAATTCCTTGTCGTCCAAGCGCATGGTGCCATGGCTCGGATGGAAATTGCCGGCGATCATCTTGACCAGCGTCGACTTGCCGGCGCCATTGTCGCCCATCAGGCCGACGACCTGGCCCGGTTCGATCGACAGTGACACGTCGTTGACAGCCTGGATGGCGCCAAAATGCTTCGAGATGTTGGTGAGTTCGAGAACCGCCACCAGCCTGTTGCCTCCCATGTCTTGCTGCGTGCCTTTTCCAGGTCGCAGCTTCGATATCGTGCTCCCCATTCCTCCCGGAAGCAACGATCTTCGGCATTTACGCGAATGCCCGCGCGGGCGTCAATTGTCGAAATGGGCTATTTGTCAGACGAATAGTGACATGCGCTTCTGAAAAATCCGTTTTGTAGGACAAATAGCAATTGACGTTGGCAGCGCGCCGTTATTAGTTGATGGTCGGAGGAAGATATTTGGTTCCAGGCCATGGTTGTGGCGGGACCCGGCGGGAGGTTTTCGGCCGTTCCGGCACGTTGCCGGTCCGGTCGCATCTGAAATGCTCATCGGCCTTGCCCGGCGGCAAAGAGCGTTGGCTCTGCCATCTCGCATCAGGTCGATTTGTATGGCGGGCACGCCGTGTCCGTCTGTTTCCAAGGGAGGACTGACATGAAGAAAACAGTATTGCTCGCCGCCGTCGCCGCCATGGCGCTGGGCGCCGGGCCAGCTTTGGCCAAGAAGCAGCTCGTCATCGTGGTGAAAGGTCTCGACAATCCATTCTTCGAAGCCATCCATCAGGGCTGCGAGAAATGGAACAAGGAGAACGCGAGTTCGGAATATGCGTGCTTCTACACCGGTCCGGCGTCGACTTCCGACGAAGCCGGCGAGGCACAGATCGTCCAGGATATGCTGAGCAAGCCGGACACGGTGGCGATGGCGATTTCGCCGTCCAACGCGCCGCTGATCGCGCAGACGATCAAGAGCGCCAATCCGTCGATCCCGATCATGACCGTCGACGCCGACCTTGCCAAGGAAGACGCAGCCCTTCGCAAGACCTATCTCGGCACCGATAACTATCTGATGGGCAAGAAGATCGGCGAGTACATCAAGAAGGCCAAGCCGAACGGCGGCACGATCTGCACGATCGAAGGCAATCCGGCTGCCGACAACATCCTGCGCCGCGCACAAGGCATGCGCGATGCTCTGACGGGCAAGGAAGGTCTTGCGACACTCGCCGGTGAAGGCGGATGGACGGAAGTCGCCGGCTGCCCGGTGTTCACCAATGACGACGGCGCCAAGGGCGTTCAGGCGATGACCGACATCCTTGCCGCCAACCCCAAGCTCGACGCTTTCGGCATCATGGGCGGCTGGCCGCTGTTCGGCGCGCCGCAGCCTTATCGTGACCTGATTGGACCGCTGAAGGACCGGCTGGCCAAGAACGACTTCGTCATCGGCGCCGCCGACACGATCGGCGACGAAGTGGCGATCGCCAAGGATGGCCTTGTCACCGCGCTGGTCGGCCAGCGACCCTTTGAAATGGGCTACAAGGCGCCGTCGGTGATGATCGACCTGATCGAGGGCAAGAAGGTCGCCGATCCGGTCTTCACCGGCCTCGATGAGTGCACCAAGGACACGGTCGACACCTGCATCCAGAAATAGGTCTTTCGGCCCGGGGCGCTCGGCAACGAGCGCCCCTTCAATTCCTGAGCGAGACGCCGTGGCAGGGGCAACAGGCTCCGGTCTTGACGTGCCCGCGGTTTGGATTTTCGGTGACGGGATCGGCGCGCCACAGAGTTCGGAGTATCTCCGGGCGACGGTCGGCTGACCTATTGGAACGTGGATGCCCCAGGACAAGGCAAAGAAACAAGCCGGCCGGGCCAAGGCGCAAGCCAGTCGCGATCCGGCGGTCGTGCGCAGGGCGGATGCGGCGCACTTTCCCGGGTCCAGTGTTCATGCCTCGCTCGCCAGCGAGATTGGTCTGCGGATCGTTCGCGGCGACTATCCGCCCGGCAGCATCCTGCCCAACGAGGCCAAATGGGCCGAGACGTTCAATGTAAGCCGCTCGGCGGTGCGCGAGGCGATCAAGATGCTGATGGCCAAGAGTCTTTTGGCATCACGTCCCAAGATCGGCAGTTGGGTCGAACCGAAGGAGCGCTGGAACCTGCTCGACCGCGACGTGCTTGCCTGGTACGCGACCGCGCCCGACCGTGAAACCTTCCTGCGCACCGTGCAGGAGTTCCGCCACATCATCGAACCGGAAGCATCCGCCTTTGCCGCCATGCGGCGCAGCGACGAGCAGATGGCCGAAATCAGTCTGGCATGCCGCGAGATGGGCGAGGCGGCGAACCTGCCGGAACGCATCCGTGCCGACACGCGCTTTCACCTCGCCATCCTGCGAGCCTCGGGCAACGACCTTCTGGTGCCACTCGGCGTACTGATCGAGTCCGCACTCGACCATCTCTTCGTCTTCACGACACGCCAGGTCAGCGACCAGAACCGGGCGCAGAAACTGCACGAGGCGATCGAGAAGAACATCCGCCTGCAAAGGCCGGCGGCGGCGCGCAATGCCGTGCACAAGCTGCTCGCCGACACCGATGAGGGGATTGGTAGCCGGCGGCGGTAGCCGTCCGGACGCTACAGCAGGGAAAGTGTGAAACGGTTATCCAAGGGAAAGCGCGGGGCGCTTTCCCTTGGGAGTTGTTTCAAAAACAAAGGGTTGGAGCGTTTCACCGTTTCCGTGAAACGCTCTGGGCCTCAAATCGTCTGCTTCTTGCCATCCTTGGTCGGCATCAGGTCGACACCGTTGACCTTGCCGATGTGTGTCGCCAGCATCGGCACGAACTGCTCGGCCGGGCCGGTGGCATGGGCGCCGGCGAAGGAGTTCTTGGTGGCGTTGCCGAGCGGGTTGGCGATGCCGGCGGCACCCGCCATCGATTCCAGATAGGTCAGGTCCTTGAAGGCGTTGGCGATGGTGAATTTGTGAGCGTCGCGGTCACCTTCCAGCGTCCAGCGCATGAACGTCTGGTAGAAGCCGCAATCCATGCGGCCGTTGCGGATGACGCTGTCGAAACGCGGCGGCGAAATGCCGACCTTTTCGGCCAGGGCCAGCGCCTCGGAATAGATGGCGGCGTAGCCCAGCGAAATGAAATTGTTGAGCAGCTTCATGCGGTGGCCATCGCCGGTGTCGCCGATATGGACGATGCGGCCGGCCCAGGTTTCGATCACCGGCTTGACCCTGGCAAAGACGGAGTCGGGTGCGCCGACCATGGCGTCGAGCGTGCCTTCCCAGGCTTCCTTCGGCGTGCGGCTCAGCGGCGCGTCGACATAGTCGATGCCCAGCGCCTTGAGTTCGGCCGCAAGCGCCATCGTCGAGACCGGGTCCGAGGTCGAACAATCGACGACGACCGAGCCTTTCTTCAAGCCCTCCTTGAGGCCACCGGGGCCGCGGATGATGGCTTCCACTTCGCGCGAACCGGTGACGCAGATGAAGACGATATCGGATGCCACTGCCACGTCGCGCGAGGTCGATACTTCCTGGGCGCCGCGGCCAAGGAGGTCCTCTGCCGGCTTGCGGTTCTTGCGGCCAAGGAATGTCAGGGGATACCCCTTGTCGACGATGTTCTTGGCAATGCCGTGCCCCATGAGGCCAAGGCCGATGAAGCCGATCTTTTCGCGCGCGGTGGTGTTCATGTCGTCGTCCTATTCCGGATTATCGATAATTGCGCCGCTGTTTAGGCATATGCGGTTGCAGAAAGCAATATTGTCTGACAATAGAGCGTAATTCCAGAGCCTGTCAGGGAGACCATAATGACGAAGCGGATCATGTTCACCGGTGGCAGCGGCAAGGCTGGGCGTCATGTCGTGCAATATCTTGTCGAACAGGGCTGCCAGGTGCTCAACATCGACACCAAGCCGCTCGACAATCCCAAGGTGCGCACGCTGATCACCGACATCACCGATAGCGGGCAGGTGTTCAACGCGCTGTCGAGTTATATGGGACTGCACGAATTCGACCCGTCGCTGCGTCCGCAGCCGGTGGATGCGGTGGTGCATTTCGCCGCCATCCCGCGCATCATGATCACACCGGACAATGAAGTTTTCCGCATCAATGCAATGGGCACCTACAATGTCATCGAGGCCGCGGTGAAGCTCGGCATCCGCAAGGTGATCGTCGCCTCCTCCGAGACGACCTATGGCCTGGTGTTCGCCAACGAGCCGCGCGACCCCAAATATTTCCCGCTCGACGAGGAGTATGACGTCGACCCAATGGACAGCTATGCGCTGTCCAAGATCGTCAACGAGAAGACGGCGCGAGCCTTCGCGCAGCGCAATGGTACCGACATCTATGCCTTGCGCATCGGCAATGTCATCGAGCCGCATGAGTATTCGCTGTTCCCGAAATGGTTCGCCGATCCCGGTTTCCGCAAGCGCATCGCCTGGAGCTATGTCGACGCGCGAGACCTCGGCCAGATCACGCTGCGCGCCATCGAAAAAGACGGACTTGGCTACCAGGCGTTCAACGCCGCCAATGACGACACCTCGTCCGACCTGCCGACGGCCGAACTTTTGAGGCGGTTTTATCCTGATGTGCCGGTCAAGGCCGAACTCGGCGAGTATGAGACGCTGCTGTCGAACCGCAAGGCGCGCGACATGCTGGGCTTCCGTCCGGAGCATAGCTGGCGCAAATATGTCAAATAGGCCGAACGGGGATAAAATCGCGGCTGGGTTGTGCATAGCCGCGTGCTTTGCGGCCCAACGCCCGCGCCGCGCTTGACAGCTTCCGCAAACCGGCCTTTCTGAAGCCCATGCGGGACGCAAAGCCGAACAAGGAAAGATCGCCGAAAAAGCCGGCATCCGCTGAACGCCAGCCCGGCGTTCGCCGATCCGATGCGGCGCGCATTCCCGGCGCCAGCGTGCACACGTCGCTGGCCAGCGAAATTGGCCTGCGGATCGTACGCGGCGACTATCCGCCCGGCACCATCCTGCCCAATGAGGCGAAATGGTCGGAGACCTTCAGCGTCAGTCGATCCGCGGTGCGCGAGGCGATCAAGATGCTGATGGCCAAGAGCCTCTTGGCCTCGCGCCCCAAGATCGGCAGCTGGGTCGAGCCGAAGGAGCGCTGGAACCTGCTCGACCGCGACGTGCTCGCCTGGTACGCGACGTCGCCCGACCGCGAGGTGTTCCTCAAGACGGTACAGGAGTTTCGCCACATCATCGAGCCGGAAGCCTCCGCCTTCGCCGCCATGCGGCGGACCGAAGAGCAGATGGCCGAGATCAGCCAGGCCTGCCGCGAGATGGGGGAGGCGGCCAGCCTGCAGGAACGCACGCGCGCCGATACGCGTTTTCACCTAGCCATCCTGCGGGCCTCGGGCAACGATCTTCTGGTGCCGCTTGGCGTGCTGATCGAATCCGCGTTCGACCATCTCTTCACCTTCACCACACGGGCGGTCGACGACCTCAATCACGTGCAGAAGCTGCATGAGGCGATCGAGAAGAATATCCGGCTGCAACGCCCGGACGCGGCGCGCGCCGCGGTGCGCAAGCTGCTCGCCAACACCGATAATGTGATCAAGTCGCGCTAGTCGATGCCGGCCTGCGAACGGCAGTTTCCGTGCTCCCGACCTTCGCCGGCCAAGCACTCGCAAGGGGCGTGAAGTTTAAGGCTGCGGCCGGCGTAGGCCGCCGGTTCTTGAAAGCCACATTCTCGGCTCGGCCTGACCTGAATCAAACACAGCCGAGGCCAGAGCTAATCTTCCTTCTCGCGGCCGAAGGCCACCCGCAGTTCGTCCTTGGCATGCTCAAGAACTCGCCTGCGTGCGGCGGGCAGGTTCTTTCCGGCGCGGTTGATATAGAAATTCAGCATCGACATGGCGGATTGGAAGGGTTCGGCCTTGCGGCGATCGCTGTGTTCGGCCGACCGCTTGAGCGAGGCGGCGATCTTCCTGGCGTCGTCGGACTCGAAGATGTGATCCTCGAGATCCATGGCGTCGCTGTGCTCGGTCACCTCGGCCGACCATTTTTGCCTGGCAGCGCTCATGGCTGGGGCTCCTTTGCGGCTTGATGATCGGAAAACTCCGCACACAGGCGTCGGTTCCCGTCTTCCTGCCCGCTCTGGAGCCACGGATTTGCCCGCCGTGGCGCTGCTGCGTCCCGAGAATGCGCCGATAGTGGCGCAACGGTTTTCGAGACCGCCGACAGGAAACGCCTTTGACCCGAACCGACTTGAACCGGCCGAGCCCCGGCATCGACAGTTCTTACGCCTGGATGCGCCTGGCCATTTCTATGGTGCTGGCAACGATCGGTGCGGTCGGCATGTGGGCGGTCGTCGTGGTGCTGCCCGCGGTGCAGGCCGAGTTCGGCGTCGACCGAGCAGCGGCATCCATGCCCTACACCGCGACCATGGTGGGCTTCGCCGCCGGGAATGTGCTCGTCGGCCGCGCCATCGATCGCATGGGGTATTGGATCCCGGCGCTGATTTCCTCCATAACACTCTCGGCCGGCCTCCTGCTTGCCGCACTTTCGACCTCGATCGTGCAATTCACCCTTGCCCAGGGGGTGCTGATCGGTGTCGGCACCTCAGTGATCTTCGGGCCGCTGATCGCCGACATCTCGCACTGGTTCAACCGCCGGCGCGGCGTTGCCGTCACGGCGGCGGCGGCCGGCAATTACCTCGCCGGCGCGCTCTGGCCGACCATCATGCCGACACTGATCAAGCTGGAAGGCTGGCGCTTCACCTATGCGGCGATCGGCATCTTCTGCCTGGTCACAATGGTGCCGCTAGTGCTGATGTTGCGCCGCGGCGCTCCGGAGGCTGCCGCCGCCGGTTCGCCGGGAAGCCGGTCGCTGCAGCCGATCGCGATGTCGCCGGCGGCGATGCAGGCGCTGCTGGTTATCGCCGGCCTTGGCTGCTGCGTGGCGATGTCGATGCCTCAGGTGCATATCGTCGCCTATTGCATGGATCTTGGCTACGGCATCGCGCACGGCGCCGACATGCTGTCGATCATGATGGCGGCGGGCGTCGTCAGCCGGCTTGCCTCGGGCTTCATTGCCGATCGCATCGGTGGTGCGAAGACCCTGGTCATCGGATCGGTGCTGCAATGCCTGTCGCTGCTGTTCTATATTCCGTTCGATGGACTGGCATCGCTCTATGTCGTGTCGCTGGTGTTTGGCCTGTCGCAAGGCGGCATCGTGCCTTGCTATGCGATCATCGTGCGCGAATATCTGCCCGCCAAGGAGGCCGGCCAGCGTATCGGCTTCGTCATGATGGCGACGATCTTCGGCATGGCGATCGGCGGCTGGATGTCTGGCTGGATCTACGACCTGACCGGTTCCTACGCCGTAGCCTTCCTCAATGGTATCGCCTGGAATTTGCTGAACATAGTGGCGATTGGACTGTTCATGTGGAAGGCAAGGCAAAGGGCTGTCATGGCAGCCTGAGGCGCTTCGGCTTGACAATAGGCGAGGGCTGCGCGACCCCAGGGGCAAAGGGGCGCGGCAACAGGCCGGTGAGATGGCGACAGCTCAATTGATCGTATTGCGGGCGCGCTTCGGCGGCCATATGCGCGGGTGGTGGCCTTGATCAAGCCGCGCTCGCGCCGGGGCGGCGGCCGCCCGACCATATCGGATGTCGCGCGCAAGGCCGGCGTCGGCGCGATCACCGTGTCGCGGGCGCTGCGCGAGCCGGAGCGCGTCAGCCTGGATCTGCGCCGCCAGATCCAGGCTGCCATCGACGAACTCGGCTATGTGCCGGACCCCAATGCACGGGCCCTGGCTTCGGCGCGTGCCGAGGTTTTCGGCGTGCTGGTGCCGTCGCTCACCAACAACGTCTTCGCCGAGGTGGTGCGCGGCATCTATGACAGCCTGTCGGACAGCCCGTTCCGCATCCAGCTTGGCAACACTCACTATTCCGGCCTCGAGGAGGAGAGGCTCTTGCAGCTGTTCGGCTCGCAGCGGCCGGCAGCATTGATCGTGGCCGGTATCGACCAGACGCCAACCTCGCGAAAACTGCTGGAGAATGCCGGCTGCCCGGTGGTGCAGGTGATGGAGACCGGGCCCGATCCCGTCGACATGATGGTCGGCTTCTCGCATCTCGACGGGGGCAGGACGGCGACCGACCACCTGATCGAGGTGGGGTATCGCCGCATCGCCTTCATCGGCGCGCGCATGGACCCGCGCTCGCAGCGACGCCTCGCCGGCTACCGCGCGGCGATGGAGAAGGCCGGGCTGTTCGATCCGCGCCTGATCACCACCACGCCGCTGCTGTCCAGCGTGCCGCTCGGCCGCGAATTGTTCCGCGATGCCCTGGCCAAGATGCCGACGCTCGACGGCGTGTTCTGCAACAATGACGATATCGCGCTCGGGGTGCTGTTCGAGTGCCACCGCGCCGCGATCGATGTGCCGAAGACCATCGGCATCGTCGGTTTCAACGATCTCGACATGATGCAGGTGGCGTATCCCTCGATCACCAGCATCCGCACCTACCGCTACGAAATCGGCAGGCGTGCCGTCGCCATGGCGCTGGCGGCGATCGCCGGTGACCGGCCGCAGGTGCGGGTCGTCGATCTTGGCTTCGAGCTCAAGCGCCGCGAGAGTACGGCCCGCTAAGCCCGCTTTTTAGAAGGCGCTCAAATGGTGCTTTACACAACGATATGGTAGCGCTACCATTTTCCCGAACGAGCCTCGCCTCTGAAGTGCTGGGTTTGTTTATTATACATAAGCAACAGCTCATGCTTGTTTATTATGTATAATATGCTAGTTTTTCTCCGGTCGACAGGGACGGCAAAGAGGAGGCGGCGCGAAGGTCGTTGGCACCTGGCAGGCGTGACTGGGCAAGGCGGGAGGGCCTGCCGGAAACGCGGGAATTGCATGAAACTGAAGCAACTAATCAGAACTGCAATCGGGAGGATTATCGATGATCAAGTCACTCGTGGGTGGCATCGTTGCCGCCAGTGCATTCGTTATGTTGAGCTCGTCGGCGATTGCCGCGGGTCCCGAAATCGTCAAGGGTCCGGCTGCCGAGCCCGACTGTTTCGCGCCCTGGGCCGCCGACACGCAATTCTTCAAGTTCCCCAAGAAGGCCGGGCCGTATCGCATCGCGCTCGCCAACGGCTATATCGCCAACACGTGGCGCATCCAGATGGTGCAGACCGCGAAGGCCTACGCGGCACAGAAGGACGTCGCCGCGAAGCTGAAGGAATTCAAGGTCGTCTCGACCGGCGAAGACGTGCCGGCGCAGATTTCGGCGATCAACAACTTCATCGATTCCGGTTATGACGCGATCGTCGTCAACGCGCAGAACCCGACCGCATTTGGACCTGTGATCAAGCGCGCCAAGGAAGCCGGCGTCGTGCTGGTTGCCTTCGACAACATTCTCGACACCAAGGACGCCATCAACGTCAATGTCGACCAGAAGGGTCTTGGCGAGCTGTGGGGCAAATGGCTGATCTCGCATGTGCCCAATGGCGGCAAGGTGCTCGAGGTGCGCGGCGTTGCCGGCACGTCGGTCGACACCGACCGCCACAACGGCATCCACGAGGTTCTCGATGCCTCCGGCAAGAAATGGGCCGTCACCGAGGTTGTCGGGAAGTGGGATGACGGCGTCGCGCAGAAGGCTTCGGCCGACGCGATCGCCACCAACGGGCCCTTCGACGGCGTCACCGGGCAGGGCGGCGACACCGGCATCGTGCAGGCGATGATCGACGCCAAGCATCCCTTCGTGCCGTTCGGCGGCGAGACCGAGAACGGCTTCCGCAAATTCTGCGCGGCCCACGCGGCCGACGGGTTGAAATGCTCTTCAGCCGGGACCGGTCCGGCGCAGGTGGCGGTTGCCATCAAGACGGCGATCGCGGCACTTGAAGGCAATGTCGTCCCGCAGTCGGTCAAGCTGCCGTTGGCAATCGTCGAGGATCCGAACTTCAAGGCAGGTCAGGATTTCTTCCCCGACCAGTCCGACAATTTCTTCGTCGGCAATTCCTTCCCGACCTGCGGCATCAATTTCACCGCGCAGGAAATCATGGGGCAGACCAAGGCGGACCAGTAAGCTGCACTCCCGGCGCCGCGGGACCTCCCGCGGCGCCGGTTATTTGATACGCTGGTGATCAAAGCGCCCCGGGGAGGGCCGATGGACAGTGCGGTTCCGCTCTTCCGGATGGAAGGCATATCCAAGCGCTACGGTGGCGTGCGTGCTCTGGAAAAGGCGGAGCTTGTCGTCACATCCGGCAGCATCCACGCCATTCTTGGCGAAAACGGCGCCGGCAAGTCGACGTTGATCAAGGTCATGGCCGGTGTCGTGGCGCCCGATGAGGGCCGCATGACGCTGGATGGCCGGGAGGTGACCTTCCCGTCGCCGGCCGCCGCCAACCAGGCAGGCATCGTCTGCATCTTCCAGGAGCTGTCCCTGGTCCCAGATCTCAGCGTCGCCGACAACATCGTCATTTCCGATCCGCCCAAACGCTTCGGCATGATCGACCGCGGGGCACAGCGACGCATCGCCGAAGAGGCGCTGGCGCGCGCGGGCGCGGCCGACATCCATCCGCTGGCGCTGGTCAAGGATCTGCCGCTGTCGCGCCGCCAGATGGTCGAGATCGCCAAGGCGCTGGCCAGGAAGCCGCGCATTCTCATCCTCGACGAGGCAACCTCGGCGCTGACGGCGGCGGATGTCTCGAAGATTTTTGCCGTCCTGAAGCGGCTGCGCGGGGAAGGGCTGGCGCTGCTCTACATCTCGCACCGCATGAACGAGATCGCCGAACTTGCCGATCAGTGCACGGTGTTCCGCAACGGCCGCAATGTCGCCAGCTACAAGGCCGGCTCCAAGAGCGACAATGAGGTGGTCGAATTGATGATCGGCCGCGAATACAGTCACATCTTCCCGCCCAAGCCGGCGGCCGTGCCAGGTGCAGCCGCACCCAGGCTTGAAGCCCGCAAGCTCTCCTGGACCGACCGGCTGCACGACATCTCGCTGACCGTCAGGGCAGGCGAAGTGGTTGGTCTCGGCGGTCTTGACGGCCAAGGCCAGCGCGAATTGCTGCTCGCCTTCTTCGGCGTGCTGCGCGGCCTTTCCGGCGAGGTGCTGATTGACGGCAAACCGGTGGCGATCAGCAGTCCCTCGGCGGCTCGCGAGGACGGCATCGGCATGGCGCTCATTCCCGAAGACCGCAAGACCGAAGGACTGATGCTGCCGATGACGGTGCGCGAGAACCTGTCCTTCGCCGCGCTCGACCGCCTATCGAAAGGCGGCATCATCGATCGCGCCGCCGAACAGCGGCTGATCGACGACATGGTCGCCCTTCTGGCGATCAAGACGGCGGGGCTGGACATCCCGGTCGGCGCGCTGTCGGGCGGCAACCAGCAGAAGGTGGTCATCGCCAAATGGCTGATGCGCCAGCCGCGCATTATCCTGCTCAACGATCCGACGCGCGGCATCGATGTCGGCACCAAGCAGGAGCTCTATCAGCTGATGCGCAAGCTGGCGGACGCCGGGGCCGCGATCCTGTTCTATTCGACCGACTATGACGAACTGATCGGCTGCTGCGACCGCGTCCTGGTGCTCTATGACGGCGCGGTCAAGCGCGAACTGGTCGGGGCCGAGATCACCGAGCGGGCGCTGATTGCAAGCGCGCTCAACATCCATGGCGAGGAGAGCCCGGTGGGCCTGGGAGCAACCGCGTGAAGGATTGGCGCTACTGGCTGGCGGAGCAGCGCGGAACGCTGCTGGCGCTCGGCATCTTCATCGTCATGTTCATCATCTACACCTCGAACCATCCGGCCGGCTTCACCGCCAATGTGGTGCAGACGGCGGCGAACAAGGGGGTGCTGCTCGCTTTCGTCGCCATGGCGCAGACGCTGGTGGTGATCACCGCCGGCATCGACCTGTCCGTCGGCATGATCTTTCTCCTGACCAACTGCCTGGCCTCCTGGCTGGTGGTGGGCACGCCCATGCAGACGACGCTCGGCGTCATCGCCGTGCTGGCGGTCGGTCTTCTGTGTGGCGCCATCAACGGCGCCATCGTCATCTATGGACGGCTGCAGCCGATCGTCGCCACCATCGCCACCGGGGCCGTCTATTACGGCATCGGCCTTTTGCTGCGGCCCTTCCCGGGCGGCTCGGTCAATGAGGATCTGGCCGATGCGATGACCGGACGCGTCTTCGATGTCGTGCCGGCGAGCCTCGTCGTGCTGTTCGGCATCGTGCTGGTGATCTGGGTGCCGTTCAGCCGCTCGGTGCTTGGCCGCGCCGCCTACGCTGCAGGATCGTCGGAGACGGCGGCCTATATGTCGGGCGTGCCGATCAGGCGCGGCAAATTCGCGGCCTACACGCTGGCCGGGCTGCTGGCGGCGATCGGCGGCCTGTTCCTCACTTTCTTCACCTATACGGGCGATGCCGCCTATGCCAGCGGCAACGCCTACACGCTGTTTTCGATCGCCGCCGTTGTGCTTGGCGGTGTCTCGCTGTTCGGCGGCAAGGGCAGCGCCATCGGCGCCATCTTCGGCGCGCTGGCCTTCCGCACCATTGGCGACCTGCTGTTCGTGTTCGATTTCGATCCGCTCTGGCAGCCGCTGTTCCAGGGCGTTATCCTGCTGATCGCGGTCAGCCTCGGCGCCTTCGCCCTGTTTCGGGTCCGCAACCGGCTGGAGTGGTTCCTGTGAGCGAAACGACGCTTGGCGGCATCGCCGGCCGCATGCCGAAATTCATCCGACGCGCCGATCCGGCGGTGCTGACCGCATTCGCCTGCATCGTGCTGTTGCTGTTCCTCGGCAGCCTCTATTCCAGAAGCTTCCTGTCGCCTGAATATCTGCTGCAGCAATTGAAGGTGGCCTCGTTCCTCGGCGTCATCGCCACCGGCATGATGCTGGTCATCCTGCTCGGCCAGATCGACCTGTCGGTGCCATGGTCGGTTGCGGCGGGCGCGATGATGGCCTGCGCCGCGGCCGCATACGGCCCGGTCGGCGTGGTGCTGGCCATTCCGTTCGGCATCTTCTGCGGTGTGCTGATCGGCATCGTCAACGGCATCGGCGTCGCCTATCTGCGCATTCCCTCGATGATCATCACGCTTGCCACCAACGCTGTCGCGCAAGGGCTGATGGTGGTCTACACCGGCGGCTTCTCGCCCCAGGATTCGGCCACGGGTGCGATGCGCTACCTCGCCACCGGTTTTGCCATTCCGGGCGTTCCCAACGCCGTCATCATCTGGGCGCTGATCGGCGCCGCGATGGTCTTCGTGCTGACCCGCGCCGGCTTTGGCCGGACCGTCTACGGCATCGGCAACCGCGAGCGCGCCGCCTATCTCTCCGGCGTCGACACAAGGCGCGTGGTGATGATCGCCTTCGCTGTCTCCGGCGGGCTGTCGGCCTTCGGCGGCGTGCTTCTGGCCGGCTATGCCTCGAAGGCCGCGCAGTCGATGGGCGATGCCTATCTCTTGCCGTCGATCGCCGCGGTGGTGCTCGGCGGCACCTCGATCCTGGGCGGGCGCGGCTCCTATCTCGGTACCGTCGCTGGCGTCATCCTGATCACGTTGCTGCAATCCATCCTGTCGGTCATGCAGATGCCGGAGGCGGGGCGGCAGATCATCTATGGCGTCGTCATCGTAGCCATGTTGTTGCTCTACGGCCGCGCGCCGGCAAGCCGCTAGAGTCGGATGATTTCAGTTCGAATCGACGCGAAGTCTGAATCCGCCTCTAAATCAGGGAGATAGAGCATGATGACATCCGAAAACCGCTTCATGCTTTTCGGCATCATGCTCTAGCCGTGGTCGAAGAAGCAGCACAGGCGTCGGCGGGCGCTCCCGGCCCGGTGCCCCCGGCCATCGTGGTGATGGGTGTCGCCGGTTGCGGCAAGTCGGCTGTCGGCATCGCGCTGGCGGCCGCGCTGGATGTCGTCTTCATCGAAGGCGACAGGCTGCATCCGCCGGAGAATGTGGCGCGCATGGCGAGCGGCGAGCCGCTCACCGACCAGTTGCGCGAAGGCTGGCTCGACGCCATCGGCGAACGCATCGCGACGTCGATCGGCGAAGGGCAGGGCGTGGTCGCGGCCTGCTCGGCGCTGAAGCGCGGCTATCGCGAGCGCCTGCGCGGTTTTTACGGCGACCTCGTCTTCCTCTATCTGAAGATCGACCCGGCGACGGCAAGGCAGCGGGTCGCCAGCCGCAAGGGCCATTTCATGCCGGCAAGCCTGGTCGACAGCCAGTTCGCCATCCTCGAGCCGCCGGGCAGCGATGAGCGGGCGCTGACGATCGACGCGACGCGTCCCGTCGCCGATGTCGTTGCGGACGCAGTGCAGCTGCTGGCCAATTCATGAGCCCACCGTCGCCTGGCATGGCATCGCCATGGGCGATCATGGACTCTTGCGATGACAAACGCTGTCCCCAGCCGTCGATCTAAATCTGCGAGGACAGCTCCACCGGAAAATCGTCATTATCGGCATCGCGCATTGCGGCGAGGCTTCTGTTGTCGAGCACCTCGGCAATGGCCTGGCGCACTTCCAGCATCATGTGCCGGACCTGGCAGGTCGCCTCGTCGCAATCCTCGCAGCGCTGGTACTGCGTGCGGCTGGCGCAGGGTATCGGCGCCAGCGGGCCGTCCAGCACGCGTACGACATGCCCGATCTTGATCTCGGAGGCCGGGCGGGCGAGGCGATAGCCACCTTCCTTGCCCTTGCGGCTCTGGACGAAGCCGGCATTGCGCAATTCGCCCAGAATGGCGTCGAGGAATTTCTTCGGGATGTTGTTGGCGACCGCGATGTCGTTGACGAAGGCCAGTTGGCCCACCGGCAGGCTGGAAAGATGCACGAGGGCCTTGAGGCCGTATTTGCCTTTTTTTGTCAACATGCCCGAGTCAACCCGTAGACGCCCCAACCACCCAGCATCTGGCGGCTGTTTGTGTGCAAATAATGACGGTTTCGCCGCGCGATGATATTTCGCGAAAACAAGATGCCGAACGGCACGTTAGGCACAAACGCGTTGATTCTTTGTAACGTTTTTTGCCGGAATGGTGGCGTATTCGTCATGGCGGATGGCAAGAACGAAGAAAGCAAGCTCTTTGCCGGCTTTCCTCATCTACTCAATCGATACTACAATCGTCAGCGGCTGCCATAGGCCTGGTCTAGCAGGCCGCCGGCGGCGAAATGCTCTTTCTGGATCTTGTCCCAGCCGCCGAAGACGTTTTCCACCGTCAGCAGGCGTACCTCCGGGAAATCGGCCTTGTATTTGGCGGCGACGGCCGCATCACGCACCCGGTTGCCGTTCTGGGCGAGGATGTCCTGGCCCTCCGGCGTGTAGAGGAAATCGAGATAGGTCCTGGCCAGATCGCGCGTGCCGTGCTGGTCGGCGACCTTGTCGACGATCGCCACCGGGAATTCGGCGAGCAGGCTGACCGAGGGCGTCACCTGCTCGAACTTGTCGTCGCCATACTCCTTGCGGATGCCGCGCGTCTCGGATTCGAAGGTGATCAGCACGTCGCCGATCTCGCGCTGCACGAAGGTGGTGGTCGCGGCGCGACCACCCGTGTCGAAGATCGGCACATTGTTGAACAGCTTGGTGATGAACGCATTCACCTTGGTGTCGTCGCCCTTGAACACTTCCTTGGCGTAGGCAGTGGCCGCCAGATAGGTGTAGCGCGCGTTGCCAGAGGTTTTCGGGTTGGGGAAGATCACCTGCACGTCGTCGCGCACCAGATCGTTCCAGTCCTTGATGTGCTTGGGATTGCCGGCCCGCACAAGGAACGAAGGCAGCGAATAGAAGGGCGAGGCGTTGTTGGGAAAGTCCTTCTGCCAGTCGGCGGAGACGAGCCCTTTCTTGACCAGGAAATCGACATCGGTGACCTGGTTGAACGTGACGACATCGGCGCCAAGGCCCTCGGCGATGGCGCGCGCCTGCGCCGAGGTCCCGGCATGCGACTGGTCGACGGTCACGCCCGGATGTCCGGCGACGAAGGCCTTGTTGACCTGGACGAACAGCTCGCGACCGACGTCATAGGAGGCGTTGAGCAGCTTGTCGGCCGACCAGGCTTGGGAGGATGCGAGGAACAGGCCGGCAACAGTGGCAACGCCGAGGAAAAATCGCTTCATGAAAAAAGGCTCCGGATGCAATGCGTTCTGGGTCGACCATAGCCGTGGCGCAGGGGCGCGGCGAGGCATGGGTGATGGCTTCGCCTCCTTGCCGCGGGAAAAGACATGGCCAACACAATGGTTCCTTAGAATTCTGTTCCGGACTTCGGCCAGCGTTTCTCTGTTACTTGCTTGGAGGCAACCATGCCCCGGCATCGCCGCACGACAACGCCGCCACCGAAGGAGGCGAAACTGTTCCGCAACAACCGCAGTCAGGCGGTGCGCATTCCTGTCGAATTCGATTTCCTGGCGACAGGGTTCTGATCAGCCGCGAAGGCGATCGCCTGGTCATCGAGCCGCTCCGAAAACCTGCCCAAGAAGGTCGAAGACCTGCTGGCCGCGATCCCTGTCCTGCCAATCGACCTGCCGATGGATGCCGAGTACGGCGCGCCTCGCGCCGAGCTGGAGGCTGTCGGCCAACCCATTGGCCACACTGATTATCGCCGGCTAGGCCTGCGTATTGGGCACAACGCTGCTGACGGCCAACGTTGGGAAGTTCACCCGGATAGGGAAGCTGAAGGTCGAGAACTGGCTGGAATGGCGCCTGACCTGGAGATCACGCCGCCGCAAACAGCTTCCAACGCCCCGGCCGGAACGCTACCCGGCTCTTCTGCGCCGCGGGATGGCCGACGGGCAGCTCGATTTCGACCCGCTGGCGTTCGCCGCCGATCTCGAGTTCGACGCGCCGGGTGCCGGCGACGCGGCGGCTGGCGGCGACCGTGCCGGCGATGCAGCCGCTGCAGCCGTCGAGCAGTTCGACGTCGTGCGGGCGGAAATAGAGCGTCGCCTCGCCCTCGGGCGCGTGCGGCGCCGACAGTCCGATCGGACGGTCGGCGAGCCAGACCTCGCCATTCTCGACCTTGACGGGAAGCGAGCTCGATTCACCGATGAAGCCATAGACGAAAGGCGAGTTCGGCGTGTCGTAGATGTCGTCGGCGGTGCCGACCTGTTCGATGCGGCCCTGACTCATCACCACGACGCGGTCGGCAAGCTCCAGCGCCTCTTCCTGATCGTGGGTGACGAAGACCGTGGTGTGGCCGGTGCGGTCATGGATCTCGCGCAGCCAGCGGCGCAGTTCGCGGCGCACCTGCGCATCGAGCGCGCCGAACGGCTCGTCGAGCAAAAGGACCTTGGGTTCGATCGCCATGGCACGCGCCAACGCGACACGCTGGCGTTGGCCGCCGGAGAGC
>NZ_PNOT02000212.1 GCF_002879535.1 Mesorhizobium intechi | reverse complement strand
AAGCATGACGGTCAGTTTCTTCATGTTCAAGACTCCCATTTTGAACCCGCTTGTTATTTTCTGGCTTTCTCGAAGGCCTGGGCGACGTCGGCCCAGAGGTCTTCGACACTTTCCAATCCGACATTGAAGCGGATGGTTCGGGGGCTGACGCCGAAGCGCGCCATCGAATTCAGTCCCGGCGTCTGCTCCAGCGACGCCTTGGCCGGCACGACCAGGCTTTCATGCCCGCCCCAGCTGACGCCGATGCGGAAATATTTCAGCGCGTCGACGAAGACCGGGATGTCGATATCGTCCGTCACCTCGAAGGAGAACAGGCCGGCATAGCCGGCCAGCGTCGCCTTGCCCGGATGGTTCGAATAGGCGGGATGGTTGACGCGCTCGACATGGGCATGCGCCTTCAGCCGTTCGGCGATGGTGAGGCCGCTCCTCATGTGGTGCGGCAGGCGCAGCGGCAGCGTGCGCAGGCCGCGCAGCAGCAGCCAGGCCTCGAATGGCGACAGCTTGCCGCCGAGATAGGAATAGGTCTGCTCGTTGATATGCTTGATATGGGCGGCCGAGCCTGCCACCACGCCGGCGACCGTGTCGCTGTGGCCGCCGAGATATTTCGAGGCCGAATGCAGCACCAGGTCGACGCCATGCGAGATCGGCTTCTGGAACACCGGCGTTGCCCAGGAATTGTCGATCGTGGTGACGATGCCCTGCTCTTTCGCCAGCCGGGTCAAATGCGGCAGGTCCTGCAGCTCGAACATCATCGAGGTCGGGCTTTCCAGGTAGAGCAGCTTGGCGCCCGGAAGTGCCGCCGCCACCGCATCGGGATCGGAACCGTCGACATAGTCGACCTTGATGCCGAGCCGCGGCAAAAGCCGTTCGAACAGCCGGTAGGCATCGCCATAGCAGTTGCGCACGGCGACGATGCGCTCGCCCGCACCAACGAAGGCAAGCACGGTGGCGCTGATCGCCGCCATGCCGCTGGAGAAGCCGCGCGCGGCCTCGGCGCCCTCGAGCGCGGCGACGCGCGCTTCGAACTCCATCACCGTCGGATTGTCGCCGCGCGAATAGATCGGCTGCTTTCGTTTGCCGGCAAAAGTATCGGCCATTTCGGCGTAGCTGGCGAAGGTGAACAGCGACGTCTGGTAGATCGGCGGCACCACCGCGCCGCCCGGAAACGGCTCGTCATGCGCCAGAAGCGTTGCCGCCTCGGCGAGATAATCATGGTCGAAGCCGGTCGGATGCTCGTTCATGTCTGGCTCGGAAGTTTGAGTTTGGCGGCACCGCGCTTGAGATCATCCTCGACGGTGGCGATCAGCTTGAGCGCCTCGGCGCGGGCGCCTTGCGGGTCGCGTGCGGCAATGCATTCGTAGATGGCTCGGTGATAGGGAAAGCTGGCGTGGCCGAAATCGCGCACGCCCAGCGGATGCTCCCAGAAGCGATGGAACAGTTCGTGCATGGCGGCGATGATCTGCTCGAACAGCGGATTGCCGGAGACCCGGTAGATCGCCTGGTGGAACTCCCAGTCCTCTTCCGACGACATGCCGTCGCGGGTGCGGAAGGCCTGCTCCATGATGTCGAGCTTGCGCATGATCTCGGCAATGTCCGCGGGGCTCGCGCGTTCGGCGCAAAGGGCCGCCGCCTCCGCTTCCAGCGCGCGGCGAATTTCAAGCGTATGCATCAGGCTGGTGAAGTCGTTGCCGCCTGCCAGCGTCAGCGGCATGTGCAGCATGTCGGGCGAAACAGCCGCCTTGAGATAGGTGCCGCTGCCTTGCCGGCGCTCGACCAGGCCAAGCCCCTCCCACCGCGTCAGCGCTTCGCGCACCGTGTTGCGGCTGACCTTCAGCCGCTCGGCCAGGATGCGTTCGGTCGGAAGCCGGTCGCCGGGCTGCAGGGCCTCTGCGCGAACAAAACCCACCAACGCCTTCAGCACGGCGTCATCGCGCGCCGTCGTCTGAATGGGTGGCAGGCTGTTCTGGTCCACAATTCCTCCTCTAAAGCCATCAAGTGGTCCAATGGTCCTACCAATTTCTGCATAGATGGAACCTCCTGTCAATCGATTGTCAGGAGAACTGTCGAATTTTGCGGTGTCGCACGCCGCCACGCGATGCGTTTCAAGGCATCGCGTGGGCCGGCTCCATCTATCCACTATCTGAGGGGCGGCCCGAACCAGCTGGTTAGCGCCTCAGCCAGCCCCTCTTGGGTTCCAATCCCAACCCACGCCACATAGCCATCGGGCCTGATCAGCACGGCGGCGGGCGCGGCGACCATCCCGACAACCGGCAGTTCCCAGGGACCGTCATATCCAGCCTCGATCTGCCGGATCCGATCTGCCCAGGGCGCAATGTCCAGTGTGCCCGGGCCAGCGAGGTTGAGAAGCACCGGGCGGGCGTCATGCAGCAGACTGAAGATCCGCACTGGACCGCTGGCGGTGGCCAGGTCGAGGTCGGGCATTCGCCGCCCAAGCAGTGGATGCCCCGCGCCGAGATCGTAATGGATACCCAGACCGGACATCTCCGCAGCGATCTGTTTGCGCGGCTCATCCATGCCAAGCAGTTCGGTAAAGACGTTGTTCAATGCCTTGGTGCTGGCATCCATGCGGCGAAGCGCAACCTGTGCCTTCGCATTGCGCAGGACGCGAGCGGCGATCGGATGACGCTCGGCGTGATAACTGTCGAGAAGGCTTTCCGGTGAGGTCCGCTTGACCACCTGGGCCAGCTTCCACCCCAGATTGACCGCGTCCTGCACGCCGATATTGAGCCCCTGCCCGCCCATCGGAGGATGGATGTGCGCGGCGTCCCCGGCCAGCAGGACACGTCTGTCGCGGTAGGCGGCGGCCTGCCGCGTCATGTCGGTAAAGCGGGAGATCCAGGTCGGACTGTGGACCCCGTAGTCGGTGCCATAGACAGCGACAAGCGCCGCACGGAGATCGTGCAGCGTCGGTTCGCCGCCGATGGTCAATTGTCTCTCGGTCAGCACGACGCCCACCCGGTCGCTGTCTTCGATCTTGCCTATCGCATGAATTCCGTGGGCGTCGCTGCGAAAGCCCAATGCCGGCTCCTCAGATATTTCGACCTCGGCGATCATCCAGCTCATCGTCGGATCCCATCCCGGAAACTCGATTCCCGCCGCCTTGCGGATCGTGCTGCGCCCGCCGTCGCAGCCGACGAGGTATTGTGCCCGCAACCGTTGGCCTCCGGACAGCTCCACGTCGACGCCGCCATCCTCCTGCGCGAAACCAGTGACCTCCTGTCCGCGATAGCTCGGCACCCCCAACTCGTCGATCCAGTCGGCCAGTATCCGCTCTATGTGGTTCTGCCGCAGCGCCAGCAGGTAGCTGTGCCGGCTGGGAAAGTCGCTGATATCCAAACGGATCATGTGGAAGCCGACGGTCGGGAAGCTCTGCCCCTGCGCGAGAAACCGGTCGGCGATTCCACGTTGATCGAGAATTTCGATGGTGCGTGCGTGCAGGCCGCCGGCGCGCAACCCGATCAGCTGCTGGTCCGGGCGCCGCTCGACAATGGCAACGTCGATACCCGCCAAAGCGAGTTCCCCCGCCAGCATCAATCCTGTCGGACCGCCCCCGGCGATCGCCACCGCGTGCTCTGTAATCATTGATCGCCACTCCGTTTTCGCGCCTGATCCGCGTGGTTTTTACGAGAGGAGCCGGGTCTTGCCGCAAGGCCCTTGTGCGCCATATGTATGAAATGGAAGGGGCACTCTCCCGCACGGATCGCTTTGGTCGGCCGACGGCCGTGGATCGAGGACGGAAGCCCGGATTGCCCACAGGCAAAAAATCAGAGTCCTTCGTGCCTTGGCACGATGGTCTGATGTTGTGTTTGGAGGAAGGGGGCCGGTCGGCGTTTGGCAGCGGTACGAGGAGGCCACTATGTGCCAGCGCCGGCCGGCCGACCCCACGGACCCAGGAGATGCGGCGGACCTGAGCATCATGGGGTATTTCTAGGGATCGAGCCGGTTGTCTACCCTCGTGCCGGCTTCGTCTTGGCCTTCACATTTGCGCAAGAGCTTTTGAAAATCAACAGTTTCTTAACCAAGGCTCGCGAATCGCTTGGATTAAGGTAAATAGCTAACCTTGTTGGATTGACCACGGAATCGGTCGCGGATGCTTACGCCGCCTTGGCCACGACGCGGTTGCGGCCGGCGCTCTTGGCTTCATAGAGCGCGAGATCGGCGCGCTTCATCAGCGCCGCCACCGTATCCACGCCCTTCAGCACCGACGACACGCCGACGCTGACCGTGACCTCGATCGTCTTGCCGTCGGCGCCAATGGCGAACGGCTTCTGGGCGATTTCGGCGCGGATGCGTTCGGCCACTTTTTCGGCGACGGCGCCATCGGTGTCGGGCATCACCACGACGAACTCCTCGCCGCCGAATCGGCAGGCAAGGTCGATACCCCTGACGTTCTTGCGCAGCCGCCGCGCGAATTCGCGCAGCACATCGTCGCCGCCATCATGGCCATACGCATCATTGATCGACTTGAAACGGTCGAGATCGGTGATCATCACCGACAGCGGCCGGCGCCGCGCCACGGCGCGGTCGAACAGCGTCTGCAGATGGCTGTCGAGATAGCGGCGGTTGTGCAGCCCTGTCAGGCCGTCGGTCACCGCCATCTCGATGGTCTGGGTGACACTGGCGCGCAATTGGTCGTTGTAGCGCTTACGGCGCACCTGGGTGCGCAGCCGCGCCGTCAGTTCCTGCTGGTCGATCGGCCGCATCAGATAGTCGTTGATGCCGAGTTCGAGGCCGCGGATGATACGGTCCTCCTCGCCTTCCTCCGCCAAAAGGATGATCGGCACAAAACGGGTTCGGTCGAGCGAGCGCAATTGCGAGCAGAGCCGCAACGGGTCGAAATCGGCGAAGGCCGTCGAGATCATCACGCATTCATAGGACGTCTCGGCGGCTTGAAAGAACCCGGCATGCGGGTCGCCGATGACATCGAGGTCGGCGCGGTCGCGCAGCATTTTCTGGATGCGCTCGACAGACGATTTGCGCTCGTCGATCAATAGCACCTTCGGCGTCGTGTCTTCGGACGCGAAATTGCGCCCGAGCAGCTCTTCGATGCCGATGTTGCGCGTTGTCGAGGCGCGCAGCCTGAGCTCGTCGGTGAGAGACTTCAACCGGACCAGGCTCTTGACGCGCGTCATCAGTTGCAGGTCGTTGACCGGCTTGGTCAGGAAATCGTCGGCGCCGGCCTCGAGCCCGCGCACGCGGTCGGAAACCTGGTCGAGCGCGGTGATCATCACCACCGGAATATGCGATGTCGCGGGGTCGCTCTTTAGCCGGCGACAGACCTCGAACCCGTCCATGTCGGGCATCATCACGTCGAGCAGCACGACATCGACCTTGCCGTTCTCGCAGGTCTCGATGGCGTCAGGCCCGTTGGTGGCGGTCAGCACCTCGAAATATTCGGCCAGCAGCCGGACCTCCAGCAGCCTCACATTGGCAGGGATGTCGTCGACGACGAGGATCCGCGCGGTCATTTCACAAGGCTCCGGCTCGGCTGGAAAGGGACATCAGGCATCGCCCAGGTAAGATTTGATGGTTTCGATGAAACGCGGCACCGAGATCGGCTTCGAGATATAGGCCTCGCAGCCGCCCTGGCGGATGCGCTCCTCGTCGCCTTTCATGGCGAAGGCGGTCACGGCTATGACAGGGATGACGTGCAGATCGTCATCTTCCTTCAGCCATTTGGTCACTTCCAGCCCCGACACTTCGGGCAGTTGGATGTCCATCAGGATGAGATCCGGCCGGTGTTGACGTGCCAGGTCGAGCGCCTCCAGACCATTGCGGGTGCGCACTGTTTCGTAGCCGCTCGCTTCGATGAGGTCCCGAAAGAGCTTCATGTTGAGCTCATTGTCCTCGACGATCATGACCTTCTTAGGCATCGACATCCCGTCCCGGCCGTCCTTCCGCTCGAAGGTGGCCGTCATGCGCTCCCGGTTGAACGCACCAAACCCTGCTTCACTATACGGCAATATGATTGACGAAACGGAAACCTCCGGGCTGCAAAGCAGCGCGAATTCCACCTCGCCTCGCTGCGTGTCCAAACGGCGCGCGGCGCTGTAAAGGCTTGCCGCAACCAACTCTTGCCATTACTGCGGAAGAGACTCAGTCCACGTACCGAAGGTAGTGATGGCAAACGCGGCGTCAATGCGCGAAGAGGCGGAAACCATTGCCGTGAAGGCGCTGGGCTTCGTCGCCTCCGATCCGGACCTGTTGCCGCGCTTTCTGGCGATCACCGGAATAGAGGCGCATTCGATCCGCAAGGCCGCCGGTGAGCCAGGCTTCTTGGCCGGCGTGCTGCAGTTCATACTTGCCCATGAGCCGACCCTGATGCGCTTTGCCGAGGAAACCGGCACGCCGCCGGCCGCCGTCGGCAAGGCGTTGCGCGCGCTGCCGCTCGGCGACGACAACCACGAGCGCTCCATATGAGCGACGATCCCGAGACCGCGCGCCAGATCGAGGAACTGTCAGCGGACGACCGGCCCCTGCTGGTGCTCGACGTCGATGACGTCGTCCTCGAATTCATCCGCCCCTTCCCGCATTTCTTGAAGTCGCGCGGCTATGGGCTGACGCTGGCATCCTTCCGGCTGACCGGCAACATTGCCGAAACGGCCAGCGGCAGGCTGATCGAACAGCCGGAAGTCACTGCACTTCTGGGCGATTTCTTCGACGCGCAGGCCGATTGGCAAAGCATAACCGGCGGCGCAGCGGAAAGCTTGGCAAGGCTTGGCGACCGCGCGGAAATCATACTGCTGACCGCCATGCCGCACCGGCATCGTGCCGTGCGCCGCGCGCATCTCGATGCCTTGGGTCTGAACTATCCGCTGCTCACCACCGAAATGGCCAAGGGACCGGCAGTGGCCAGGCTGCGCGGCAAGAGCGGCCGGCCGGTGGCCTTCGTCGACGATCAGCCGCACAATCTGGCATCGGTGCGGGTATCGGTCACCGACGCCAGCCTTTTCCACCTGATGGCCGACAATTCGTTGCGTGCGTTCCTGCCCCCGGTCCCGGACGATGTCATCGTCGTCCAGGACTGGCACGAAGCCGCGCCGAAGATCGCCGGCGCGCTGGGGCTATA
>NZ_PNOT02000335.1 GCF_002879535.1 Mesorhizobium intechi | reverse complement strand
CGCCTGGTTCTCGGTCGGCACAGGGGTCTTCACCTGCGCATCCGGTGGGGCAGGTGGGTTCACCGCATCGATAGTGGCGGCATTGTCGGGTTTTGAAGACTCCGGCTGAGACTGCACCGGCGGCGGAGGGTTCGATGCTTCCGACTGCGGCGTTTGAGCCCCCGGCTTGGGGGCTTCGACAACGGGTTTGGGCACCGGCTTCGGTGACAGCGGTTTGAGTTTCTCTTCGGCCGGCGGAGGCGCCAGGATGCCGCTGAAGTAAAGGCCGCTGCCCAGCAGGACCGCCAGCGTCACGAGGCCGCCGGCGACAGCCGGCATCCGCGACGATTTTCGCGGCGCAGCCGGCACGGGCGTGCCGGCCGGCATGGGCGCTGGCGCAGGCCGTGGTTGTGACAGATGCGCCGGTCGCACATGTTCGACAAAGTGCTTTTCGCCCGCGGCGGTCGAAGGCTGCGGCCCGGACTCGGCCAGCGCCGTCCAGCCGGCGCGCGGCAAGCCCGAGCGGTCACGCGGACCATACGATGCCGGCGGCAATGTCACGTCGACATCCTCGCCACGCGTTGCCCTGGCGATCTCGGCCATGCTGGCCGGCCGATCGCGCGGATCCGGCTGCAGCATCGCGGCAATGAGCTCCTGGAAATCGGGATCGATGTCTGACAGGTCCGGCACGGTCCGGCGTTTCTCGATGACTTCGTATTGCGAGCCGCTCATATCAAGCGGCTTTCCGCGTAATGCCGCGGCGAGCACCAGGCCGAGGCTATAGATATCGGACTGCTCGCTGACCTCACCGCCATAGAGACCGAGCTGTTCGGGCGAGACGTAATTATACTTGCCAGCGAACTTCCCGCCGATCAGCGTTTCACCGCCTACGGCGGCCGACCGGGCGATGCCGAAATCGATGATCTTGGCGCTTTCCACCCGCCCGCCCGGCAGGATGATGTTGTCCGGCGAGAGGTCGCGGTGAACCGCGCCCGCCTGGTGCACCGCGGCGAGCCCCGACGACAGGCGATGGCAAAGCCGCCGGACTTCCTCCCCCCGCATTGGTCCGCGACGCATCACGTCGAACAGTGATTGGCCGTCCACGAACTCCATCGCCAGATAGGGGCGGCCGATCCTCGGATCGATGGTGAAGACGTGATAGCGCACCACCGCGTCATGCGACAGGTGGTTGAGGATCGACGCTTCCTTGCGGAACAGCGACAGGATCGTCTGATCGCGGGCGAATTCGGGCAGTACGATCTTGATCGCCACATGGTCGCCCGTTTGGATGTTGTGGCCGCGATAGACCTCTCCCATGCCGCCGGAGGCGATCCTCTCGTCGAGTTCGTAAATGCCGCTGAGCTGCGTGCCGACGCCGGCATAGATGTCGTTCGTCGATATCCGGGTCTTGTCGTCGTCGCTCATCTCGCCAGGCTCTCCGCTCCGGACCGATCCGAATGGAGCGCGCCGTTGCGCCCGCCGCCGATCTTCACGAGTACGATGGTCACATTGTCGGTTCCGCCGCGCGCCAGCACGGTGTCCAGCAGGCTTCGGCAGGCCGCCTGCGGCGTTGCGGATATCACGGCGGCTTCGATCTCGGCGTCGCTGACATGCGCCGTCAGTCCGTCGGTGCTCAGGACGAAAACATCGCCCGGCATCAGCTCGCCCTGCTGGAAATCGATCTCGAGCTCATCGCTGACGCCGACGGCATGGGTGATGACATGTCTGCGCGGCCAGGTAAGCGCTTCCTCCGCGCTGATCATGCCGCGGTCCAGCAGCTCCTGCACCTCGGTGTGATCCTTCGAGACCTGAAAGATCACACTGTTGCGGACCAGATAGACGCGGCTGTCACCGGCCCACAGGCAAGCGAAGCGTCCGTCCATTGCAAGCAAGGCCGCGAAGGTGGAGCCGATGGTGATGCCGCGGGATCGCGAGATGTCGCGGATCTCTGAATTGGCGCGGCTCAGCCGGTCTTCGAAGCGCGCGCGAAGGTCCGGCGCAGAGCTCGCAATGCCGATCGTCGCCAGATGATCGACGATGCTGGCCGACGCCACCTCGCCGGCCTCGTGCCCGCCCATGCCATCAGCCACCACCCAGAGGCCGGTCTGCGGCTCTATCAGGTAGTTGTCTTCATTGTGGTCGCGCACGCAGCCCTTATGGCTCACGCCAAAGCTTTCGACGGGAAGGGCGACAGAGCTCAATTTGCCACCAAGCGCTTCGCGAGCGTCCTCTGTGACCAAGGATGGGCAGGGTGCCCAGGCCACTTTGCCACAAGCGCATACGTTAGAGTACCGAAATGAGGGGGGCGGCCGGCGGCGCGCTGGAGCACAGCCATGTCAGAACGCCTTTGGACAGCTGAAGCCGGACAGGGCCGGCAGCAGGAATGGATTGGCCCCCGGTCCGGTCTGCATCGTGTAAGCAACGTCTCGTCCGCCGATCACGAAACGGGCTTCGGTGTTGGCGCCATTGGCGGTGATGGCCGCCTTGTCCAGCAGACGCTTCAAGGCCCACGGTCCGTCGAATTTGAGAGCGGAGTCGCGCCCTGGCATTTCCGGCATCAGTCTGAGGCTGGCGGAACCAGAGGCAGTGCTGGCTGGCCAGGCCACGGTGCTTGGCGCACTCCCTGCCTGACTGCTCTGGACGGTCTGCCCGTCAATGTCGAGAACCGCGTTGTCGGCGTCGCTGTTCAGCGAAAAAGGCGTGATGGTGATCGAAACCGACGGCACCGAGCCGCCGGAAGGGAAGAAGGCGCTGCGGATTTCCGCGGCCGACTGAAATGACTTCAAGGTCGACTTCGCCAGGTCGCGGCTGGAGCGGACATCCTGTCTCCAGGTCCATTCCTGGCCGGTCATGTCGATCAGCGGCGCAAGGTTCTGCGCGAAGAAGCGGTCCATCAGACCGCCCGGCGCGAAGAGCTTGGCGAAATCCGCTATCGATATCTCTTCGGTGCCGTCACTGGCGAAGGGATAGCGACCGTTGACCGCCTCCTCGCAGGCTCGCGTGACGGTCTGGTCAAGGTTCTGGTTGAGGTTGGCCACCGAGGCTTCGGCGACATTGCCTTCAAACTCGTCCGCTGCCGCGTTGACCATGCGTGCAAGCGGCTTCGGAAGGCGCGAGGCATTGGCGCGCAGCGTGGAGATCTGCAGCTGCAGGTTGGCATTGACGCGTTCGGTCTGCGAAGGGACATCGGCCGAAAGCTTGAGGCTTTGAAAGATGTCGCGGAAATTCCGCGTCAATGCATCCAGCGGCCGCCGTCCACTGGCGCCGCTGACCAGGGCCTGGAACGGCCGAAACTGTGCCTCGACGCTCGCGCCGGCATTCTGCGCGACGGCCGAGCCCAATCCGGCTCGGCTCTGCGACTTGCCGCCGGCGATCTGCAGACCGATGCGTGCCAGACCTTTGGCCATGCTGGCGGGGTCTTCTTGGGCCGCGCTGCTCTCGCCCTCGACCGTGGTGTCCTGCCTCGTCAATGCGGTCTCATCCGCGATCGCGGTAAACAGCTGATCGAGAGGCGAGTCCGGCGCGGCGAGGGCGGAAAGCGCCAGATATTGCGGCTTGTCCTTGAGCAACGCCTTGAACTTGAGCTGGTCGAGAACGCGGTTCCACGCGGAGGAGAATTCCTTGCCGTAGCGGTCGATCAGTTCGGGACCAAGCTTCGGCAGGTCCTGTTCGACGCCGCCCTGTTCGCCGCCTCCGCCGAGAACCCACCGGTCGTTGACGAGCATCTGCGCGATGCGCGAGAGCTCCGGCAGGAAGAAGCGGTTGAAGCCGGCGCGCGTGTAAAGTCCAGGAACGTTGAGATCGGTGAGGTCGCTGCCATCCATGCGTTCGAACAGCAGCCGCGCCTCAGGGCCGGCTTTCGCGGCGACGGAGAGGTCCTCCAGCCTCGCGGCGTAGACCGCCGACTTGATCAGCGCCGAAGCGCGGTCGGCAAGGCTCATGCGCCCAAGCGAGCGTTGCGCGGCCTCGATCAGTGGTTGGTTGAGCTCAAAGACGGGATCGTAGGCGTCGTCGAGGGCGAGCATCGCGCGCAGATGCTTTTCGAGCTGCGCGCGGCCCTCGCGGTTGTTCTCGCCGGGATAGCGGTTCTCTTCCCAGTCCTGCCTCATCCAGGAGACAATCAACTCGTCATCGACCTTCGGAGCCTTGCCGCCCAGCATCAGGTAGATCTTCAGCGGTTCGTAAAGCGCGATCGGATCGGCCATCCTGGCCTGGATGGTTCGCTCGGCCTGCACCAGCAGCCGGGAGCGGAATGTCCGCTCCAGCGCTTGCCGGTAGGCGGTCCTGGAGGCCGACAGCAGCCTCTCGCGCTGGCTGAGCCCGAACGTCTCCTCGATCGGCCTTGCCTGGTCGCCGTTCTCGAAGCCGGCCGGCAGGTTGCGCAGCTGGTCGAGCGGGCCGATGACGTTTTCCAGGTCGACGTCGGTCACCGTCGTGCTCTTGAGCAGCGAATCGGCGCTGTCGCGATACTGTGCCATCGCCTGCCTGGTAGAGGCGATCAGCGACTTGTTGGCGAAGAAGCTGAGGCCCAGCACGCCGAGAGCCGCCAAGGCCGCCAGCGCGATGGCGGCGAGGCCGCCAAATCTCGCGAGCCTGGCGCGCCGTTCGGCCGCTCGGTCGAAGGATACCCAGCCCGATTCCGGGAAGATCACATTGGTCAGCAGATCGTGCAGGAAGAAGCTCTTGCCGGTGCCGGAGAAATGCGCTCGCGAGGTGTTGCCGAAGCTGCGGCCGATTGTGCCCAGCACCTGGTCGAACGGAGTTCCTTCCTGGGTGCCAGAGGAGAAATAGAGGCCCCGCAGGCCGACATTGACATGCGATCGAGAGGCATCGAACAAGCTGCCGATAAAATGCGCTATCCGGTTCCCGAGGGCACCGAACTGTGCCGGGAAGCCGAAGATGGCGATGCGCGCCACCGGGTCGGCCTCTTCCTGCAGGCGATCGACAACTTCCTCCGCCAAACGCTTCGCCAGCCCGTCGAATTCGGCCGGCGCCGCGCCGGCCATGTTCCTTGTGCGATCGGCGGTCTGGAACGTCGCGCCCCACACCTTGCGCCTGCGCGCTTCGTCGAACTGGCCGAAATAATCCATGAAGCCGGAGACGAGGTCGGCCTTGGTGAAAAGCAGATAGACCGGAAACTGGATCTTCAGCGCCTCGTGCAATTCGCGCAGGCGGCTTCTTATCTCGGTCACATGCGCCTCGATCTGCTGGTCGTCGAGGCCAATGAGATCGGCGAGGCTGATGGCCAGGATGACGCCGTTGATCGGTTGCCTTACGCGGTTTTTCTTGAGCAATCCGAGGAAAGCAAGCCAGCTTGCCTTGTCGCGCTCGCGGTCCGATTCCTGCGTCGTGTAGCGGCCGGCCGTGTCGATCAGCACCGCCTCGTCGGTAAACCACCAGTCGCATGATCGCGTGCCGCCGACGCCGGCCACCGGCTGTGCATTGCCGGAGCCCGCAAGCGGGAATTTCAGCCCGGAATTGACCAGAGCCGTCGTCTTGCCGGCGCCTGGCGGGCCGATAATGATGTACCAGGGAATGTCGTAGAGGAAGTTGCGCTTGCCGCTCGTCCGCTTCAGCGTCGCGATGGCCTCGCTCATCCGCGCTTCGAGCACCTGTGCATCGTCGTTGTGCTCGTCGCTGCGTACGATGGCCGTTTCGAGCGCCTTCTGCGCCTTGCGCCTTTGCCAGAAGCCGATGCCGTAGAACAACGCCAGCACGGCCACCGTCACCGCGATGATGAGCACCCTGAGCCACACGGATCCGAGCGGGCGGGTATCGGCGAAGCGGATCAGCGGTCCGGCATACCAGACCGCGGCCGAGAAGCCGGCCAAGGCAAGCACGCTGAATATCCGCAGCATCCAGCGCATCAGTCTCCGTTCTCCGCCGCGCCGGCCTGCAGGGTCTCCTGTTTCGGGATCATCACGTCGACGCGGCGGTTCTTGGCGCGGCCTTCCGCTGTCGCGTTGTCGGCGACGGGTTCGTCTTCGCCCTTGCCGTCCACGCTCAGGCGCGATGGATCCTTCAATTGCCTGGCGATCATCGCCTGCACGGCTTTCGCGCGGGCGACGGAGAGATCGAAATTCGATTTGAACGCGCTCGACTTCTTCGGCTTCACATTGTCGGTGTGGCCGACAATGTTGATCGGTCCCGGTTCGGCTTCGAGCGCCGTGGCGATATCGGCGGCGATCGGCTGGAACTGCGCGTTCAACTCAGCCTGGCCGGATGCGAACAGAAGCTGGTTGCTGATCTCGACAACAATGAAGTCACCCTTCGTGCCGACGTTCAGTCCCCCGGCGGCGATCTCCTGGGCGAGCGCCGCGCGGATGCGGTCGATCTGGGTGGTTTGCGGGGGAGCGGGTGGCTGCGGTTTGGCTTGCACCGGTTGGGGTGCCGCCACGCTGGCGCGTTCAATGGTAACCGGGGTGGAAGGATTGAGCGCCAGCAACGCGCCGGCGGTTGCATCGCCTTCATCGGTGATCAGGATCCGTAGCCCGAAAAAGGCCGCCGTCACCAGGCTCGCCGCGGCGGCTGCGATCGCCCACAGGGGCAGCCGCCCTCGTGGCTTGGCGATTGCCGCCGCCATGCCTTGCCACCGGGGCGAAATGTCCTCGGCGGCGCGCGGCCTGAAATAACGCAGCGTGTCGTAGACGTCGCGCCGAACGCGCTCGAGTGTGTTCCGTTCGCCGGACAATCCCCGATATTGGCCCTCGAACCCCAGCGACAGACAGGCATGCATCAATTCGAGCAGGTCGTAATGTGCTTCAGGCCTGGCGAGGATGTTGTTCAGCGCTTCGTAGAAGCCGGTTCCCGTCGGTCGTGTGTGGAAGAACTGCGCCACCAGACTGTGCTGTAGCCAGGTTTCCTTGTTCGGCCAGGGCAGGTTGCCGACGAGATCGTCGGCGGTTTCGCAAAGCGCAAATTTCGCGATCCGTGCGTCTTCTTCCCCAATGCCGGCTTTGGCGATGGTGTGGTCGAAGGTCTCGATGGCGTCCGCGATATGCTCCGCCAAGGCTGCGGCTTGCCGTTCAACCGGTATCAGCCGTAGCTGACCGAACAGCATGAGCAAGGGGGCCGCGGCGGCAAGGATGGGATTTGTCGCGGCATACTTCACGCCGGCGGTGGCGTGGAGCAAGGCGTCCTGCTGCAACGCCGGTGCCGCCGCGGGCTCAGCCCCGTGGCCGCCATCCTGAAAGACCACGGTTCCCGACGACCAGCCGGGAGGCATTTGTCGACCGAGGCCGGGGTCGAACACCGTCGATTCCCTGGCGGGTGATGGCGCACCGGAAGCATCGGGAGCCACGCGTGGCTTTTGCCTTGGCCTTGGCGCGCGGATGACGGTTTTGCCCGCCGGCTCGGAGGGATCGTCCTTCGAACTCATCGGCACGCCACCGTCGAGGCGCGCGCACCAGGCTGGGTATCAACAGCGAGCCGGATGGAAAGATTGATCTTGCCGAAACATGACATTCCTGCACACGCCCCAAGCCACGCCGCTTTGCCAGCCAGGCAAGCACCCATGCGCCATCCTAGTAGCACCGCAAGCCGATTGAAATCGGAAAGCAGGATGATCAAGCAAGCGGCTTCTTCCACGAGCCCCCTCACACAGCCCGTTACCGACGACATTTGCCGAGCGTTGCTATTTCTGCTTGCCAGCCTTGGCGTAGGCTTCGGCGAAATAGGCAAGGAAGACATCCAGCATGCCGTTTTCGTGCTTGTCCTCCATCGTCCGCCACGTTGCGACGAGCGCGTCCCAGGCCTGGCTTTTCCTGGACGAAAAGGACGCAGGCGGGAGTCGTTTGGCGATCGCCTCCGGCGACAGGTCGTCGAGCAGTCGCGAGAGCGCGGCCTGCATGGCGGCGTAGGTTGCGATTTCGTGGGTCTTCAGGTCGCGGAACGCATCATCGATGCTGTGCCTGGCATCGAGATAGCCGGCCCGTCGCTTGGCAAACATGATCTCGAGTATGTCGTCGGTGCCTGGCACGAATTTCAGCGGGTTGTTGTCCTCGGCGCCGATCATGGTGCGGTGCGCGCTTTTGGCGAGCACCTTGGCCGCCGCCCGCGCCTTGAGCAGCAGGGACAGTTGCTCGACCGTGGTTCTCAGCACCGCACCGATCTCGGCAGCGACGTCATGCGGGTCGCGCGACTGCAACAGATCCGGCGACAAGCCGGCCGCCCTGGCGATATCGCGCAGTATCCCGTCCGCTTCCGCCGACTGGCTGGCCGGGACAGCGGAGGGGGACCGCGGCGCCGGTGACGTCGGCACCGGCGCTGCTGGATTGTGGAATGGCGCGCCGCCAAGTTCCAGCGGCAGTCCCGTCGAGGGCGGCAACTCGCGTTGCGTCGAGCCGGTCCTGGCCTGCGGATGACCTGTGGCGATGCGCTCCTCGTCGACCGAAACGGCGACGACATAACGGCCGATCAGCAGCCGGTCGCCTTGGGTCAGCCGATGCGGCGCATTCATGCGCTGGCTGGAGCCGTTGACGAAAGTGCCGTTGCGCGAGACGTCATGAAGCCAGAACGAGCCCGCCTGATAGCGGACCTCGCAATGCCGGCCCGAGATGACCTTGTCAGGGTCGGAAAGTGTCCAGTCGCAATTTTCACGCCCGATTTCGAAGCTGCGATCGCGGGCGGCATAGCTCGTCGCTATGCCTGGCGGCAGCCTGTCAACATTGCTGATCTGGAGCGAAATGAACATTCGACGCCACTGGCAAACCTGAAATCGTAGGCATTCTAGCATCTTGCCGGCGCAGTGGGAGAGGCGCGCTTCATATGAATGCACGCCACGGTTTAGCCATTGCTTCTGTTTGGCCTCCATCAAACATATGCTAGGCTTGCAGCGGTCCGATGCGGTGAATTCGAAAACCTCCCGAGCGTGACGCAGTTCACGGAGCGGGGGGCTTCAATCCATCACGCTGGCGGCCGCGTCGAGGAGGGGCACGCCCCATGCCGAACGAACGTGCCACGGTTGTACACACGCCGGTTGGCGCCGATGTGCTGACCTTCACCCATCTCGTCGGTCGTGACGAGATCAGCCGAAGTTTTGCCTATACCGTCGGGTTCGTCAGCAAGAGCCGAGACGTCGATCCGCTGAAGATGCTGGGCGGCGTCGTTTCGGTCGAAGGTGAATCCGATCCAAAGCGTTGGTTCAGCGGCCTGGTGTCGGATTTCAAGCTTACGCGCATAGAGGACCGGCTGGCCTATTACGAGGCCACCGTCAGGCCGTGGCTCTGGTTCCTCGGAAATACCACCGATTGCCGCATTTTCCAGAACATGACCGCTGTGGAGATCGTCGAGAAGATATTTTCGAAATACGGCATCGCAAAATTCGAGAAGCGCCTGCAGGGCTCGTATCCATCACGCGAATACTGTGTCCAGTATGACGAGAGTGATCTCGATTTCGTGCAGCGGTTGTTCGAGCACGAAGGAATCTTCTATTTCTTCGAGCATGATGAGGACAAGCACACGCTCGTGCTGTGCGATGCGATGAGCAAGCTGAAGCCGGCTCCAGGCTACGAGAAGGTGCCTTATAATTTCGAGGGCTATGGCTCGCGACGCGACGTCGAATACATCACCGAATGGATCCCGGGCAGTGCGGTGCGGCCAGGCGCCTACGCCCATACGGACTATGATTTCGAGAAGCCCGGCGCCGATCTGATGGCGAAGTCCGCCCAGCCCTTCAGCCACAAGGAGGCTTCGGGCGAAAACTACCGCCAGCCCGGGGCGCATCTCGATGTCGGGCGCGGCGACACGATCGCGGGGATCCGCCGCGAGGAACTTCAGGCAGTGCATCATCGCAACACCGCCGTCGGTACGGTGCGTGGCCTTTTTTCCGGCTGCAAGTTCACGCTCGAAAGCTTTCCGCGCGACGACCAGAATACGGAATATCTGGTTGTAAGCGCTGAATACCGCCTGTTCGATCCCGGCTACCGGACCCAGAACGAAGCCCATATCGAGAATTTCAAGGTGGTGCTGGGCGTAGCGCCCACGAAATTGCCCTATCGGCCACCGCGCATCACGCCAAGACCGATCATGCGCGGCCCGCAGACGGCAACGGTGGTCGGCCCTTCGGGCGAGGAGATATTCACCGACAAATACGCGCGGGTGAAGGTGCAATTCCACTGGGACCGCCTCGGCAAGAAGGACCAGAACTCGTCCTGCTTCGTACGCGTGTCCCAGACCTGGGCCGGCAGCGGCTGGGGCTTCATCCAGATTCCGCGCATCGGCCAGGAGGTCATCGTCGATTTCATCGAGGGCGACCCGGACCTGCCGATCATCACCGGCCGCGTCTACAATGCCTCCGAGATGCCGCCTTACGCGCTGCCCGGCAATGCCACGCAATCGGGCTGGAAGTCCAACTCATCGAAAGGCGGCGGCGGTTACAACGAGCTGATGTTCGAGGACAAGGCCGGTTCCGAACTGGTCAATTTCCAGGCGCAGAAGGACCACCACCTGCTGATCAAGCACGATCGCAACAAGACGGTACAGCACGACCAGTCCGACCGCATCGACCATGACGCCAAGCACTCCGTCGGCCATAACCTCGACGAGGACGTCGGCAACAACAAGACCGTCAAGGTCGGCGTCGACCAGACGACGAACATCGGGTCGAACGATACCGAGACGGTGGGCGCGAACCGGTCGCTTACGGTAATGGCGAACGAGACGATCCACGTCGTCGCCAATTCGACGGAAAACATCGACGCCAGCCATTCGCAGACCGTCGGACTGGTTCAGACGGTGACTGTGGGCGCAGCGCGCATGGATACGGTAGGGGCAGCCGAGACCAGAACCGTAGGCGGCGTTCAGACCAATACGATTGGCGCCGCCCGCTCGGTCACGGTCGGGATCAGCCAGAGCCACGATATTGGCGCGTCGGACAGTTGGAACGTCGGAACAAGCCAAGCCATACAGATCGGGTCTGACCAGGGCGTCAAGATCGGCGGGGCCCAGAATACGCAAATCAGCAAAACGCATATCATCAAGGTCGGCGAGGATGCCTCAACTCAAATCAATGGGGCGCACGAGCTCAAGATCGGGAAAAAGAGCCTTATCCAGGTCGGCGAGGACTCGGGCATCGTGGTCGGAAAGAACCTGACCATCGAGGCCAAGGAGTCCGTGACGATCAAAACAGGAAGTGCCGAAATCATCATGAAAAAGGATGGGACGATCACGATCAAGGGCAAAGACATCACCATCAAGGGTTCAGGAAAGATAGACGTCAATGCTTCGAGCGACATCATCATGAAAGGCTCGGAGATAAAGCAGAACTGAGGACGCATCGATGAACGATATTGACGGACGGATTGACGGAGTGGTCATTGGTTTGCTGCTTGGGTTCGACCAAGGTACGCCACTCGTGGTGTTTCCCGGAAATCGGGAGGAGGTCGCCTTGCAGGCGCGAAGCCTGACCGAACTTTCGTCTGACATGATCGGGTCGGAAGTCGCACTGCTGTTCGAAAATGCCAATCCGCTGAAACCGCTGATCGTGGGACGTATTGTCGATCCCGCAAAACGACAGACAAACAGCCGTGACAACAGTCATGTCGTGCGCGACGGTGAAACGGTGAAAATCAGCTCGAGCGAGCGGCTTGAGCTAAGGTGCGGCAAGTCGGTCATCATTATGGAAAAGGATGGCCATCTCACCATACGAGGCACCAACCTGGTTAGCCACGCCAGCGCCTCCAATCGTATCCGTGGCGGCTCCGTGAATCTGAACTGATGCCAAAGGCGCCTATACTCGAACACATCGTACGTCAGCACGCGGAAATGGCGGCCTTCCTCTGGACGGTCTACGACCGCCATCTGCTGCATCCCGGCAAAAACCCCGAGATGGACGAGGAGCAAGTGGAGCGGCTCGTGGAGCGGCTGGAAGCACATCTGCTTGGGCTGCGTATTGCGGGTCTAGAAGGCAAGCGTATCGCAAAGGAGCGTTTCGACGAATTTCCGGAAGGTGGGGAGCTTTTTGTAGTCCGGATGCTGGAAGCGACAAGTCCTCTCCCTCTCAAGCAGTTGAACCTCGACCAGGTGCGCAAATACTTGGCCGCCAAGTTGCCGGTGGCCGATATCTGACGAATTTTTTGTACGATCTTCCCCCTGCCATTTACGACAAAGTGTAAGTAACTTCGCTCCAATCGTCTTTATCCAGCTTGTAGATCTGATGCGGGGCGAACGCTGCCAGGAATCCGTCATAGCTCGAAACGTTTATGAAACTTTCGTCCACGGTAGGCAGCGACGGTTCGAACGGCTCCATCTCGCCGGTCCACCGGAAAAGTGTGCCGTCGAAGTACACAAGCATCCCTTGTTCCGATCGTTTTATATCCCAGAACGACTTCTTCTTGCCGAAGGCGAATACGTCGTTGAATTCCTGGAAGTCGGGTGTCGAGACAATGCGTCCATTTGTTGTGAATATCTCGATGGATCTGGCTGCCTCCAGCATCTCGACGACAGTTCCGGGATGATCAAAATCCACTTGGCTCCATGAACCGTCGTATGCCCCAACCACAGCTTTGTCCGGTACCTTCGCCGCCAAGATGGCACGCGCGAGACGCCGGCCATCGCCGGCTTGGCTCGCGGCATCGATTTCCGCGGTGCTCCTAAATCGCTTCGTCTCCGTTCCGCCAAAATAGAGTCGGCCTTTGTGTGCAACGGCGCAGAAATAGACCAGGTTTGTTGACCCGTCATCGCTGCCTCTCGGGCCCGCGAGAAATCTCCAGCCCTCCGACAGCGTCCGCATGTAGACTTGCCCCCCATAGCCGAGTGCCAACAGTCGATTGCCGATCTGCAGTATTTTTGTCATGCGGCCGAACTTCATCGCATCCTCGGAGGCGAATCCCGCTCCGGGTATCTGCTCACGTTGACTGACGGCCTCGAAAAAATACACTACCTCCCCCTCTCCAGTCAGTCCAACGGCTTGGGCTTCGAAGGGCGGCCGCAAGGCAGTGAAAGAGATCAAGTCCGCGACGTCCTCTCGAGGCCGAAGCACAACCGAACCATCGGCTACGCGACCGGAGGCCACGAGCCGGTCATCGTCTTCTCCCGCCGTCGCTTTGAACAGGATGTAGAGGGTCCTGTCCACGCTCGCGACACCTCCTGTTATCTCTGGTTTTCGCCTCATTGGTCGCTCAATACTCCCATGGCATCGATCTCATGCTGTTGGCAGATGCTGCCTGTTCAGCACGCCCTTGGCGGCAGGACTCATATTGCTCGAACTCTTCTCCGCACGAGCATACTTGTCCTTGATTGGCTCTGTTTGCTCGGTCACCTTTTCACATGCGACTTCGAAGCAGTCTGCGGACACAGGATCATCGACCAGTTCAGCAAGAGCAGCCAAACATTGGTCTCTTATTTTATCTACCTTCTCGACGCCTCGCGGATTGGCTCTTGTTGCGACTTGCTCACCGAGTTCGGTCAAAGCATTGTCCAGGTGATGGTGCACCGTGACGTCCTCGCCTGTCGGCGGCCGAGCCGCCGAGTGGTTCACGCGAGGGATGCAGATGCAAATGCCCTGGTCCCTGCTGGGGAACGGCGGGTTCGCCATTCGATCTTCGCTATTGACGCGAAAACAGCGGTCCGGAACGATATGGTGAGCTTGGTGAGCTACACCTTGCGTACCCGGCTTGGCCAACGGGTCAGTAGGGTCCTTTTTAGCGTTACACTTTTCGTGAATGTCCTCGAAGCTGCCGACCATGCAGTCTTCATCGCCAGGAATTCCGAATGCCGGCTTTCCGACGATCACCATTGGCGGGGTATCGCCGGGATCGGTCCCGTGATTGCTGGTCGCCATGTCGCCAAGTCGAACGACACCCTTGCTCTCGACCTTGACGTCCGACGACCAGCCGTGTGCGTAGACCTTGCCAGTATTTTTTGAGGTGATTATTCCCTTTTTTGCCGCCGCCCCAGCCTCATCGCCGCTGCATTTGCTATAGTAGCTGCTATTTTCCTGGCTGATCGGCTTGTTGCCGATCTTCACGGTTCCGCTACCCGACGCCAGATCGGAGTCGACCCCGAAATCAGGGTACGGGACGGGCACGCCCGGCGGGGTTGCCGGATTCTCGGGCGGGGTGAAACACGTGTCGGGGAAATCCGCAATGACCTTGCACCCGTGCGCCTCTGCCGAAATCTCTCGCCCGTTCGCGTAGACAGTCATCGTGCCTCCACCACGGCAGCGCCGCACGCGCCGTCATCGCCCGAGGCCTCGATCAGGATCGGCCCCGATGGCGCGTAGCCACGTTGGATCGCCGACAGCGCCCACCCCAGCATCAACGGGACAGCGGCCGCTCCGACATTCCCCAAGCTCGCGCCCAGCGCCCATATTGGCCGCACCTCCGAGTGCTCGCGTTGTGTGCGCAGCATGGCGATGGCACATTGCTGGAACCAGTATGTCTCGCCGACGAAATCTCCCATCTTGAGAGTAATATCTGAATGGAGGCGCCCTGACCCGGCAAAGGCTTCCTTGTAAGCCGTTGTCATCGCTTCCCCTCGGAAGGGAATATCCTTGTCGTTGTAAATATGAGCTTCCTCGCGTGCCAGCCCGAGCCCTGTCAGGTGCATGGTGCCGCCTGTGCGCGCGCACAGAATCGCAGCAGCGGCCTCCCCCGGAATGAAGCCGTTCGAGTTCTTTGGTGTGAGCAACCGCTCACGGGCCAGATAATGGTTGATGGTTTGGGATGTCAGATAGCTGTCCACGCCAACAATTATCACAAAAGGCGCGGTATTGGAGGCGAGCAGGCGGCTGGCCGCCTCTAACGCAACGTGCCCGGACGGGCGGCCATGCGCGACGATGCGCGCTGCAATGGGACCGACGATTTCCGTGATCTGCTCGATCTGGGTAAGCAGGTGCCGGCTGTCAGGCGCCGGACGCCCGGGACGGTCCTCCTCGGCCAGGCAAAGAACGAGGGCCGTCCTGCCCCGGGCCTCGGGCATCGCTTCAAACGCTTCGACAATTGCCGCGGCGGCCATATGGGCAAGGCGTTTTGCGCCCATCCAGTTGCGCGGAAGCGGGACGGGCGCACCGATCAGCCACTCCCCGGCGGCACCAAGGAAACGCGTCTCCTGGAAACCGTCGAGACGGGCGCGCATCGCTGCGCAACTTGATGGGGCGTCGAGGCCGACTGCCGTCACCATGCCCGCCGAGACGATGTCGAGGTCAGCGTTCATTCATGCGGCCTCGTGTTCTTCATCGCGAAGCGGAGTGTTGAACTTGCGGATGTAACGTTTCCGCTTGGCATAGGCGCGTTGCATGCCGGGTGTTGGCGGCCCGATCCAGCATTCCGAGAAATCGAGGATGGTGCGCTGGAGGCGCTGCTGCACCCGCCAGACCAGCGAAAACCGCCGCCTCTCAAGGTCGAACAACACCGTATCCGGCAGAAGCTCGCCCACGAACGCCTTTTCGCGACCTTTGAAGAGCGTCAGCGGCAACGCTGTTGCTGGCATGCGGAAGCTTTCCTTGCCTGCAGGCGTCAAATTTATCAGCACCACGTCCTCGCCGCCTCGCGGATGGTCGATCTGCTGGTCCGGTGGCGCCATCTGGAAATAGCGTTCGTCGAAATCCGGCGGCAGGAACGGAAAGATATTGTCGATCCAGTTCTGGTCGTAGGTGCCGCCATATTCGATGCGTCCCGGCCAGCCGCGCCCCATCGGCCCAAAGCTCATCGGCTTGTAGTCGCCGAAGGGCGAGCGGATTTCTTCGTTGACCGCTTGGGTGTTCGGCAGCCGGAGGCCCGGAATGAGACGCTGGTTCTTGGTGCGCGACCATCCGGTTCCGACCGGGTTATATTTATAGCTGGCCGGAAGCTTGTCCTCCGGATCCAGCCTGTCGACGCCACCCCAGGCAACGTCATAGGAGATCGGCAACTTC
>NZ_PNOT02000187.1 GCF_002879535.1 Mesorhizobium intechi | reverse complement strand
ATGTCGTTCCCGCCGAGTAATTCGCGCAGTCGTTCAGCAATACGAATGGCCGGAGGCAGCGATGCCTCCGGCCATTTTCACATGGGTGACGGTGTCAGGTGGCGCGGGTCTTGCCGAACGGCGTCAGCGCTCGGCCATCGGCAGCGCCGAGATGGCAGTGGCACGGGGTCGACCTGCATGGCGATGGAGCTGTGCAACGGGTGGTGTCGGGCGTCGCGCTCGGCCACCAGCAGGCCGGCGATCTTCGGCGCAAAGCCATGTTTTCCGCTACGTTCATAAGCGGACAGAGCGCGGAGGACCGGAAACACCATGCCAACGCCGCACTCGGACGGATCGACCTCGTTGATGCGCGCCGTCGAGCATGAGGTCACCCGTTGTAGTCCCTCCTCGCTTCCGGAAACGTGCTTGGACCGACGGGCATGCGGGCTGCCAGGCTGCCATCGTCGAACAGGACAAGGCTGGCGGCGCCGACCAGCCCGGCGTGGCGGCCCAGTTGCGCCTGGACCACCGGGACGTCGCGGTAGGCGCGCATGGCGCGTTCGCGGATGGTCGCCTCGATGACCGGATGCATCAGGTCGAGCCCATTGGCGATGCCGCCGCCGACGACCAGCACGTCGGGCGAATAGAGGTGCAGCAAATTGGTGAAGCCGACGCCCAGCCAGCGTGCTTCTTCTTGGAGCAGGGCCAGAGCGAGGTCGTCCTGCAGCCGCGCCGCCTCGACCACGTGGCGGCCGGTGACCTCGGCGTTGGCCGAAAGGCGGCGCAGCGTCGACCCGTCAAAGGCCGATGTCGCGGCGTTGGCGCGACGGCCTAGTGCCGTGCCCGAGGCGATGGCCTCAAAGCAGCCGATGACACCGCACACGCAGCGCTCGCCTTCATTGGTAATGGTCATATGGCCGATCTCGGCGGCCAGCCCGCGGCGGCCATGCAAGATGCGCCCGTCGGCAACGACACCGCCGCCGATGCCGGTGGAAACCGTGACGAAGACCAGCGAGCGGGCGCCATGGCCGGCACCGAAGCGCCATTCGCCAAGTGCGGCCGCATTGGCATCGTTCTCCAGCCGCACCGGCAGGCCGAGCCGGCGCTCGAGGATGTCGGCCAGCGGCACGTCCTGCCAGCCGGCCAGCGTCGGCGGTCCGACGGCGATGCCGGCCAGCGGATCGAGCGGCCCTGGCGCGCCGACGCCGACGCCGAGAATGGCGAGGCCCGGCGCCTCCGCATGCACGGTCGCCGCCAGGGCCTCGATCTGGCCGATCACCACGTCAGGCCCGGCCTGCGCTCGCGTCGGCACGGCGGCGAAGGCCAGGATCTTGCCGTCACGATCGACCAGCGCGGCACGAAGCTCGGTGCCTCCAAGATCGATCGCGAGAGCGGCTTCAGTGCTCATGCCGCGACCTTCAGCCCATGCAGCCAGCCGATGCGGCCGGCGAGATCCTTGTCGCCGAAGGCGAGCGAACCCAGAACCACGGTCTCCGCACCCGCCGCACGCAGCAACGGCACGGTCTCGTGGCGGATGCCGCCGTCGGCGGCCAGCACCACCTCTGCCTCACGACCGGCTCCTCGCAAGATGGCACGGGCAGCGCCCAGCCTGTCGCACGCCTTTTCCGACAGACTCTGGCCCTTGACGCCGATGGCGGTGCCGAGCAGCGTGACGAAGCCGACCTCGGAGACGAAGGGCTTCACCGCCTCGACCGGCGTCTCCAGTCTCAGCACGACGCCGGCTTCGGCGCCGAGTTCGCGCGCCAGCCGCACGGCGCGCAATCCTGCCTCGCCATTCTCGGCATGGACGCTGATCATGTCGGCACCGGCCTCGATGAACTGGCGCGTCTGCGCTTCGACGATTCCCGCATCGACCATCAGATGAACATGGATAGGCTTGGCCGTCAGTCCGGCGATGCGTGCAACGAGATCGGGGAAGAATAGGAAGGACGGCGCGAAATGGCCGTCGGCCACGTCGATGTGATGCAGATCGACATGGGGTTCGATGCGCCTGAGGTCGCTCTCGAAATTGGCGAGATTGGCCGACCAGAGCGAGAATTCGGCGATCAAGCGATCGCGCGGCAATGCAGCAATGGCGGCAGGGCCTGTCAGCGGCTTGGAAGTCATGATTGGTCCTGATTGTTGAAATGTCTGTTGAGAAATCCGCCGATAGCGGCGCGGATTTCGGCGAAATGGCGATCCTTGTCGGTGGCTTTCGGCGTCGCCTCGACGAAGGCAGCGTTGGGGATGGTCTCGGCAAGCTCGCGGGCGGTCGCCAAGGGATGGACGAGATCGATGCCGCTGCCGATGACCAGCGTGGGGATTGCGAGGCCCGCGGCTGCCGCTCGTGTCACACCAGTCCCATCATTGGCGATGGCCTGCATCACTTCGGCGAAGACGGCCGCATTCTCGCGCGCGAAGAAGCCGAGCAGCGAGGCGAGATTGTCCGGGGCTTCCGCGCGAAAGCGGGCCGATGTCGCGGAGGACTCGAAGACATCGCTGGCCTCCGCCAGTGGAAGCCGGCGGATGAGTTCCGCCACTTCCGTGTAGGGACACATGTTGCGCGGCGCCGCGTCGAAGGCCCAGGCAGGACGCACCAGCACCAAGCCAAGCACGCGTTCCCGGTGGCGGGCGGCAAGCCGCAGCGCGATGGCCGCGCCCATCGAAATGCCGCCGGCAACGAAACGGTCGAGGCCGGCCGCATCGGCGGCGGCCAGCACATCGTCGGCGAACATGGCGATCGAGAACGGACGCTTGCTGCCGGCGCTGGAGCCGCCCTGCGCGCGGCATTCCACGGTCAGCCGGCGATATGATGGTTGGTCGGGAAAGTTCTGCGCCACCTGGTTGGCATCACCGCCGAGACCATGCTGAAAGACGACGGATAGCCTGCCCTGCCCCGTGTCGAAGACACGAAGCGCGGCATCGTCGCGTAATATGATCGTCGGCGCGGCGCCCATCAGAGCAGTCCCCGCAGGAAGGTCGCAACATCGACCGCCTCTTTGGCCGACAGTCCGTGCGTGACGAGCGCACCGTCGAAACCCACGGCCTTCAGCCGCGTGACGAAATCCGGAAAATCGACGATACCTTGCCCTGCCGTGGCGAAGCGGCCGTCACCATGCCGGTCCTTGGCATGCGCCATGGCGATGTGGTCGGCAGCCTCATCGATCGCGGCGGCGACGATGGCACGCGCTTCGTCCCGCGTGGCATACTCGAACAGATTTGCCGGATCGAGCACGATCTTCAATCGCTTCGAGCCCATGTCGGCGATCAGACGTGTCGCGTCCCTGGCCGAGGTGACGATGTTGGCTTGCTCGGGTTCTATGCCGAGATCGACGCCTGCATCCTCGGCCAGCGCCAGCGCCTTGCCCATTTCGGCAGCCATGTCGCACCAGGCGGAAGGCGTGGCATTTTCGGGATGATAGGCCCATAGGTCAGCGATATTGCGCGAGCCGGTGCACAGCGTGACCAGCGGGATGCCGACAGATGCCGCCGTCTCGATGACGACGCCAAGGCGTCGTAGGCCGTCGTCGCGCACCGCCCTGTCGGGATGCGCCATGTTGTAGGTGCCCGAGAGGGCTGCAAGCGAAACGCCTGATGATTGCACCGCGGCACGGATGGAAGCGATGGCATCCACCGGTACCGCATCCGGCATTGACGGCAGCCCGGCGCAAGCAAGATTGAACTGCGTCGTCTCATATCCGGTCTGCTTCACCGCAGCCAGCACGGCTGCGGTATCTGTTCCCGGGAAAGTCTTGGCGAAGATGCCGAGCCGCATCAGACCGCACCCGAAACCGAGGCGAGTTCGACCCGCTCGCCTGCCTCGACGGAGCGGGCAATGGCGATCATGGCACGGATCGAGGCGATACCGTCCTCGACATTGGCTCCGCGCATCGGCGTTCCGTTCAGCACCGTGTCGGCAAGACCTTCCAACTGGCGGCGGAAGAAATGGCCGTCGGCGCCAAGCGGCCTGCGCGAGGTCGCATCCCGCTCGTGAAAAATATCGACCTCACTGGCGCGGAAGTACCAGGGGTTGAAGGTTTTTGCGATGACGGAACCGTTCTCGCCATAGAGCTGGAACCCTTCGTGCCAGTCCATGCGCACGGCGACGGTGAGGTCGAGATGGCCGAGCGCGCCGCTGGCGAATTCGGTCTCGACGAACCAGCAATAGGCGCCGAAGCGTTCATTGAGACGGGCGCGCACGGCGGTGATCTCACCGCACAGGAAGCGCGCCGTGTCGACCAGATGCGAGCCATGCGCCAACATGAAATATTGCCGCAGGTCCGCCTTCGGATTGCCCGAAGGTTTCCTCGCCAGCTTGCTGGTGACCGGCAGCGGCTGCACGGCATCGGTGTTGGTGTAGCGATGGGTGGAATCGCAATACCAGGCCTTCAGCGCCAGAACCTCGCCCATCTCGTCACGGACGAAGTCGCGCGCGGCCTCCAGTGCCGGGTCGAAGCGCTTCATGTGTCCGACCTGCAAGACCTTGCCCGAACGCTTCACCGCCGCCGCCAGCGCCTCGCCTTCCTCCACCGAAGTGCCGATCGGCTTTTCACACAGCACATGCTTTCCGGCATCGAGCGCCTTGATCGACATCGGTACGTGGAAGGCGTCCGAAGTGGCGACGATCACCGCCTCCAGCTCAGGATCGGCGAGCATAGCGTCATAGTCGGCATACATTTTCCGCGGCTCGTAGGTAGCGCCCATGCGGGCGAGCAGGTCGGGAGCCGCGTCGCAGATGGCGTAGAGATCGGCATTGCCGGCTTTCACGCAGGATTCCAGATGCGCGAACTGCGCGATCGGGCCGCAGCCAAGCACACCGACCCTGAGGCGTCTGTCTTGTTTCTTGATCATCGTCTCGCTTCTTCAGGCGCCGTAGCTGCGCATCGTCTGGCGGTTGGTCTTGACCGCGCCGGCGGGATCGGCGGCGGCCGTTTCGGATTCCTCTTCGAGCACCAGCCAGCCGTTGAAACGCGGCGCGGCGCCGGCGATCTCGATAACGGCCCGCGTGTCGCAGACGCCCTTGCCCAGCATCGCCCAGGTGCCGTTGGCGTCGACGTCCTTCAAATGGATGTACCGGATGCGATCGCGATAGGTGCGCAGCGTGTCAGCCATGTCCTTGTGGCCGCGCAAGATATGGCCGGTGTCCGGCACCCAGCCGACGAGATCGGGGTCCAGCAAGGCAAAGATCCTGTCGTAATCGGCGCGGTCGAACAGCAGCGTGTTGTGGTGCGAGCTCGGATGCACCGCCACCTGGACGCCAGCCTTGCGGCCGAGTTCGCCGGCTCTGTTGTAAACCTCCGCCGCTATGGCGAACTTGTCCGCGCGCGGGCCGTCGGACACCACGGTTGCCGACCCCATCGACACCAGCGCGCCGGGAAAGGCGGAAACGAAATCGATCCAGCGCTGCGCCGCATCGAGGTCGGCGCCAATCTCCTCCTTGAGCGTAAAACCGCTGTTCGAACCGAAGGCGAAGGAGACGAGCGTCAGGCCGGAGGATTTCAGCGCAGCAGCGAACTGCGACGGCCGGTCGGCGTAGCGGCCGATCATGGTGTCGGTGATCTCGATGCCGGAGTAGCCGCCGTCGGCAATCGCCTTCAACAGATCGTCGGGGCCGCCGACAAAACGGTCGCCGAGCATTTCCCATGTAAAGGTCTGGCAGCCGACTTTGATGTCTTTCACGTTCATCCTTTCAATCCTTGATACTGCTTATTACTCGGTGCCACGCTGCGTCGCCCTGGGGAGGAACATCCTATTTGACCGAACCCGCGGTCATCCCGGCGAGGAAGTACCTCTGCGCGACGAGGTAGATCAGCAAGAGCGGTAGCGAGCCGAGCACGCTCATCGCCATCATTTGGTTCCATTCGAAGGCGTGCTGGCCCATCAACAGCTGGATGCCGATCGGGACGGTGCGCATGGACGTTGACTTCGTCAGCGTCAGCGCAAACAGAAATTCGTTCCAGCACAACAGGAAGGTGTAGACCGACGTCGCCACGATGCCAGGCAGTGAAATCGGGACGATTACCCGCCAAAGCGCTGTCCAACTGGTGCCGCCATCGACAGCCACGGCTTCATCCAGATCGCGTGGCAAGGTGTTCAGATATCCCGTCATCAGCAGGATCGCATATGGCAGTGTAAACACCAGATAAGTCAGGATCAGTGCGACGTAGGTATCGAAAATACCGTATGATACGACAAGCCCGAAGAAGGGGATCAAAAGCGTGATCGGCGGAATCGTCTGGGTGCTGATGATGAGTGTGTTCAGGCTGCCCTTGCCGCGGAAGTTGAAGCGGCTGAACCCGTAGGCCGCCAGCAAGGCGATCAGCACCGTCAGCACGGTCACCGCTCCCGCCACGAAATAGCTGTTGAAGAAGAAGCGCAACTTTACAGGGTCGCCGAGGATGGCTGCATACGCTTCCAGCGTGAAGGCCTTCGGCAGGATGCTTGGCGGCAGGGCAAAGATTTCGGTGTTCGATTTGAACGAACTGTTCAGCATCCAGTAGATCGGGAATGCCGCGAAAAAGAGCCCCGCCGCGAGCGCTACATGGAGCGCGGCGGTGATCAGCCTGTCTTTCGGCGTATGCCTTTTCCTCATGGGACTACCGAGCCTTTTGATAGCGAATATAGAACAGCGTCAGGCCGAGAGAGATCAACAAGATGACCACGGCGCTCGCTGAAGCCTGCGAAAGGTTGTAGCTCGAGAACGCCAGCTTGTACGTGTAGGTGCTGAGAACCTCGGTCGAGTAAATTGGGCCACCGCCCGTCGTTATCCAGATTAACGGGAAGACCTGCATGGTCCAAATGAAGTCGAGCAGCGAGATGCTGATGATGATCGGCATCAACTGCGGGATCGTGATGAAGATCAGCTTCTGGTAGGCTTTCGCACCGTCGATATCGGCGGCCTCGTAGAAATCCTTGGGAATGCCCTGCAAACCCGCGAGCAGGCTGACCATGAACAGCGGATAGCCCGCCCAGATATTGGCGAAGGTGACGGCGTGCAGCGCGGTCTCAGGCGAGGAAAACCATTCGACCTTGGAACCGATGATGCCGATTTGCATGAGAATGCTGTTCACGACACCGTTCGGCTCAAGCAGGAGGCGCCAGATCACCGCGATAATCACCGCGGTGAAGAGCCAGGGCAGTATGTAGAGCACGCGCAGAATATTGCGCAGGGTCGGATTGATGCGGTCGCTGTTCAGCATCAGCGCGAAGACCATGCCGATGGTCATGTGGAAAATGACGCTCATGCATGTGAAGTAGAGCGTGTGCCACAGCGAAGCCCAGAACACGGGGTCGTCGAAGATCGCCTGATAGTGTTTCAGTCCGGCAAAGGATGGGTCGCGACGCAGTACCGCGCTGTTCTGGAACGAATAGGCGATCACCGTCACCATCGGCAGCAGCATCAGAAGCCCGATTATGAGCAGCGAGGGCGACAGATAGAGGTAGGGTGCGACCGCTCGTTTCAGCTTGTGGTGGGAGCGTTTTTGCCGGGTCATGTGCCAACCTTGGGATAGGCCTTCAAGAGAAGGTGAGCTTCGGAAACAAGTCCATCTCAAATTGCCGATCCGTTATTGCCGGGTGGCCCGAAGTCAGGCCACCCGTAGAAACAGCAGACGAGAACGGGCCGATCAGAATTTCGCCATCCAGCCCTTCTGAGCGGCGGCAGCGGCCTGTTCCGGAGACTGCTCGCCGGCGAGCATCTTCTGGGCCTGCACGTCGAACTGGGTCATCAGGTCTTCGGCGACCGGCAGGCCCGTGAACTCATTGGCGAGGTAACCGGTCTTGAAGATTTCAAAAGCCTTGGCGAAAGCCTTGTCCGAGGTGACGAAATCGGGCTTGGCGTTGACGTTGCCCGGGAAGGCGTTCGCAAGCGACACGAGCTTGGCGTTCACCTTTTCACTCATCAGATATTGGACGAGCTTCCAGGCCTCTTCCTGATGTTTCGAAACAGCAGAAATGCCGATGCCCCAGGAGGCATAGGGAAGGCCCCGCTTGCCGGTATAGTTTTCCACGACCGGGACCGGGATGAGGTCGAAGTTCAGCTTGGGATTGCGCTTGCGGATGAGGTTCACATGCGCGAGCGAGTCGATCATCATCCCGACGCGGTCGTTGACGAATTCCTCGACCTTTTCCTGCTCGGTCTTGGTGGCGATGCCAGGCGAGATGGTGCCGGCGTCGTTGAGTGATTTGACGAAGGCGAGCATATCCACCACCGGCTTGCCCTCGAGGGCGGGCTTGCCGTTCGCCATCATCGACTGACCCGATGCCCAAACCCACGACATCATGTCGTTCTGGACGCCGGATGGCGTTTGCAGCGACAGTGGCAGCACCCAGCCATACTGGTTCTTGTCGGCGTGCGTCATCTTCTTGGCGGCTTCGAGAAACTCCGCACGAGTCGACGGCAGCTTGGTCACACCCGCCTGGGCGGCGAGGTCCAGATTGACGAAGACCGGATAGACGAAGGAAGCGACGGGAAACATCACCGCCTTGCCGTCCACCTTGATGATGTCCGCGACTTGGGCTTTGTCGAACTTGCTCGCATCCATCATCGGGTTCATGTCGGCGAGTGCGTTCTGCGCGTTCAGATTGTTCACCCAGGCGCCGTCGAGACCGACGACGTCGCTGAGCGTTCCGGTTGCAGCGCCAACCGAGATCTGGTCTCGCGTGGTCGCGTAGGGGCCGCTGACCAGCGTCACCTTGATTCCGGGGTTTGCCGCCTCGAAGTCATCCATGATTGCCCTGAGCGAGCCAGCCGGCAATTCGGGCTCCCACCATTGGGTGAATTCCAGCGTCGTGTCCGCCGCCATGGCGCCGGTTGCGCCAAGCAACCATGCGGCCGCGGCTATTTTCAACATCGCGGGTTTTATGCGAAACGTCATTTTCTCCTCCTTCTTTTGGGATCGACCGCACAATGCGGCCGATCGTCTGGTTATTCAGAAGTCTTCCTGTGCAGGCGCCTCACCTTCGCCCGCCGGTTTCGTCGCGGATATTCAGATGGCCAGATGCGTCTCGGGATCGAAGAAATGGAGCTTGGCGTCATCCAGGGCCAACCTGATTTCCGAGCCGGAGCGGACTGTGCTGACCGGCTCGAATTTCGCCACCGCATTCGACGCCAGGCCGAAATCCTGCACCGCGTCAGGGTCGCCGGAGTCCACCCGGACCGCGTCGATGCTGAGATGGACGATATGTTCGGATCCTAGTTCTTCGATCGAGGTCACCCTTGCCGGTATCGTCTGATATTTGCGGCCGGATTGGAGGCTGCTGTCATAGAGATGCTCGGGCCGGATCCCGAACACGACCTTGCGCCCCGCATATGATCTTAAACCCGGCCTGCGCACGAAGGCCGCATCCTGCAGCCGGATGGTGAAGGCGCCGGCCATAAGTTCGTCGCCCGTCAGGGTCGCTTCGAAAAGGCTCATCGAAGGAGAGCCGATGAAGCCCGCAACGAAGGCATTCACCGGTGATTCATAGAGCCTCTTGGGCGTGTCGACCTGCTGAAGCACGCCACCCTTCAACACCGCCACCCTGTCGCCCATCGTCATCGCTTCGGTCTGGTCGTGGGTCACGTATATGGTCGTGACGCCGAGCTGCTTTTGCAGGCTGGTGATTTCGGCGCGCATTTGTACGCGCAGTTTCGCGTCCAGATTGGAAAGGGGTTCGTCCATCAGAAAGGCGGCCGGCTCGCGAACCATGGCGCGGCCCATGGCAACTCGTTGACGCTGTCCGCCGGAAAGGTTGGCGGGTTTGCTGTCCAGCAGCGACGTCAGCTGAAGGGTCTTGGCGATCTCGTCGACGCGCTTCTTGCGCTCGGCCTTCGGCTTGCCTGCCAGCCGCATCGAAAAGGCGATGTTTTCGAACACCGTCATATGCGGGTAAAGCGCGTAGCTCTGGAAGACCATCGCGATGTCGCGGTCCTTGGGCGGCATGTCGACGACGTCGGTACCGCCGATGCGAAGGCTACCGCTGGTGATGTCCTCCAATCCCGCGATCATCCGTAACGCGGTGGATTTTCCACAGCCCGACGGCCCGACGAGAATCAAAAACTCACCGTCCTCGACCGACAGGTTCAATTGGTCGATTGCGCGAAAATTGTTCCCGTATGTCTTGCATATATTCTCAAGAACGACTTCTGCCATATTCCTCCCTCCACAAGTCTAAGCCACTGATTTTTATTATCCTTCTTGGCCCTTTCGCCTGTGCAGATGTTTCCTCGGATAGTTGCAGGCTATGTTCCGGTATCGAGTTGCGCATATTTCAGTTCGACCGCCGACGGCGCGTTCGTCGATGCCAGGAGTGCCTTGACTTGGTCGCTGGTCGGAAGCGCCTCGCGCCCGCCCCGCCCCGTTATCGAAAGAGCCGCGGCAGCAGCGGCGAATGCGACGCAGCCGGCGGTGTCGGCCCCGCGCGTCAATGCCTGGGCATATGCGCCATGAAAGCAATCGCCGGCGCCGGTGGAATCGACGACTTCAACCCGGTGCGGAGGCAGGTGCCAGAGCCCTGTCTTGTCGCTTCCGCGGTAGTAGACGCCCCTGCCGCCATCCGTCAGAACCACGGCGGACCGCGACGGCAACCACAATGCATCGAGTATCTCGGCCGGCGAGTGGCGGCCCGTTGCGCTCCGTGCAAAGCCGAGGGGGAGAATGAGATGATTGCAGAGCGCGATCAGCCTCTCGGTGGCTGGACCGCCGCTCCATTCGACATCGCCGAGGATCGCAAGGCCGAGACCCTGGGCCCGGGCCACGACATCGAGCGACCCGATCGCGTAACCGTCGACGATCAGCACGGTCGCGCGGTTGAGAACCTCGTCCGGGAAGTCTGGAGCGGTGCCCAGCATCGCTTCGTCGTCATACGCAATGAACCGATCTCCATCCGAACCGACGGTGATGCGTGAGCGCACCGGTCGCGCATCGGCGTGGCGCGGCGCGAACGCGGTTTCAACACCACTCGCGACGAGATCGCACAGCACGGCATCGTCGGACGCACTGCCCAGCCATCCGATGAACCCGGCGCTTCCGCCGAGCCGCGCGACGGCGGCAAGCGCCGTCGCGACATTTCCACCGAAAGCCCTGGCGGTCTGCAGAACCTTCCCCTTGCCCGCCGACAACGGCTGATCGACATAGACGATGTCGTCGATCGCGACCGCTCCGAAGCCTAGGATTGAGGGGACGGTGGGCATGGTTCAGACACCCGCCTTGGCCAAGGCGTCCTGCGCCGAAAGCCCGTCATGGATGACGCCACGGAAAGCGATCGCCGCCTTTTGCGGATCGCCGTGCCCCCAGAGATTGCGGCCGACCACGGCGCCGCGCGCTCCGGCACGGATGGCGTCCGCCGTCTGCTGAAGCGCGCCGAGCAGCGTATCGGTCTTCGGCCCACCGGCGATCACAACCGGCACCGGGCAGGTCCGGACGGTCTCTTGGAACGACTCGAAATCGCCGGTGTAGCCGATCTTGATCACGTCGACGCCGGACTCGTAGCCGATGCGCGCCGCATAGGCGATCTCGTCGGGGGTGAAGACGATTTTTGCGCCGTCGGTGAAATCGCGAGGGTAGATATGCGCCACTACCGGCATGCCGTAGCGGGCCGCCGCATTCACCGAATCGGTCAGCCAGCGAATGTATTTGCCCTCGGTCGCGCCGCGCACCGGAATGGCCACCGCCAACGCGTCGGCGCCGGCGCGCACCGCATCCTCAGGCGTTGCAATCAGTTCGCTGATGCGATCGTCCGGGGTGAAGCAGCCCGCCTGGATCACCAGGGAAGCCTTGCCCGCATATTGCGGCCACAGATGACGCGCCGTGCCGGGCTGGATGCTGACGTAGTCTGGTTTGCCGACCATGACGCGTGCCAGCGCGCCCGGCAGATCGGCAAGACCGCCTTTGCGCACGTCGCCATAGCCGACAAAGTGGTCGACCGCGCCGCCAAAAAGGTTCCCCGATGGATGTGAGAAGAGGCGCGCCAGGCGCACCTTGGTTCCGAGGCTCATGAGTCCAAAACTCTCCAATCGATTAATTTCAAAATCCCGGACCCAGTGTTTGCGAAAGAAAGGATAAATGCAATCTTTCGAAATCTTTCGAATTTGGGTATTTTCGGTAAAGTGAATCGAGGCCAGGGCGATCGCCTGGCGCATGGAGGCAAGGATAGGGCAATGTTGTCAGAGCAGAGACGCCAATCGATCCTGGGTGAAGTGCAACGCAGCGGACAGGTTCGCATCAAGGACCTGTCAGACGATTTTGGCGTGTCGGAAGTCACGGTGCGCTCCGACCTCGAGATACTGGACCGAAAGGGGCTGCTGACCAAGACCCGTGGGGGAGCGGTGACCCGCACCACAGATTCGACCACGGCCGCGTTCGCCCGGCGGATGCAAACGAACCTCGATGCAAAGAAACGCATCGCCCGGGCAGCGGTAAAACTGTTCGAGGACAACCAATCGGTCATCTTCGACGGCGGCTCGACATTGATGCAGGTTGCCATGCTGTTACCGCCGCTCAGCAATGTCGTGGTCGCGGCCACGGCGATGAATATCGTGCAGCATCTGATGCATCGGCCCGGGCTCGACGTTCACATGATCGGTGGCCGTGTCTATCCTGACACGGTGAGCACGCTGATCACCGATGCCGACACAGCTCTCGGCGGCTTGGTCGCGCATCAGGTCTTTGTTGGAGCGCATGCGATTGACTCGTCACTGGATGTGGTCGACGTGAACGAAGACATGGCGCGAACGAAGCGAAACCTCGTGCGCATGGCCCGGCGCGTTGTCCTCCTTGCGGATTCGAGCAAATGGGGTGTCAGCGGAACCTCCAAGGCATTTTCGCTGTCGAGCGTCGATGTTGTGATCACCGACGATGGCCTGTCCGGCCCGATACGCAGCCAGCTTGATAGGACCGGGGCCAAGGTGATCTATGCCTGACCTCGCCGCGGTCCCTGGCCGCGACGGAAGTATCCGATGCCCTGATGGCACGCGGAATCCGCATCGGCGGTCGGCCGTTTCTTGATGTCCGTCATTCTCTCCTCCCAGGGCTGGCCGCCTCCCGATATTGCGCCAGCATTTCCGCATGGTCTATAAAAATTTTACGCGCGTCAAGATTTAAAATGTTGTATAGCACTCGTCCACCACGATCCGTTCCCCGGCGCAGCGGATCCGGCAGAGCATGACCCTATTGGGAGGACCGACCAGAAATGCAGGCTAGATCAAAGGCGAAGCTGGGAATTGGCGTCATCGGGTGTGGCAACATCTCGATGACCTACCTGCGCAATGCCGCCCTCTTCGATGGAATCGAACTTAGCGCCTGCGCCGATATCTCCGCCGACATGGCGGCGTTGCGGGCCAAGGAATATGGCATCCGGGCGCTCGGTGTCGATGCGCTTCTGGCCGACCCAGAGATCGATCTGGTCCTGAACCTGACCATTCCCGCCGCGCATTTCGACATTTCGTTTTCAGCCCTTTCGGCGGGAAAACACGTCTTCACCGAAAAGCCGCTGGCGACGTCGGCCAGCGACGGACGCCGGCTGGTAGCGGAGGCTGCCAAGCGCGGCGTGCTGCTCGGCTCGGCGCCCGACACCTTCCTCGGCGCCGCCGGACGCCGAGCTCGCCGCCTGATGGATGAGGGCGCCATCGGTCGCCCGGTCACCGGCACCGCCTTCATGATGGGGCGTGGCATGGAGCATTGGCACCCCAATCCGCAATTCTACTATCAGCCGGGCGGCGGCCCGGTGTTCGACATGGGTCCCTATTACCTGACCATGCTGGTCAACCTGCTCGGCCCGGTCGCGCGCGTCATGGCTATGGCGACACGCGGCCAGGAGGAACGCCTGATCACTGCCGAAGGCCCGTTCAAGAACACGACATTCAAGGTCGGGACGCCGACCAACGTGCTGTCCCTGCTCGAATTCCGCTCGGGCGCCACCGTTACCTTTGGCGCCTCATGGGACGTCTTCAAGCATTCCAACCATCCGATCGAATTGCACGGTACCGAGGGCTCGCTGCGCCTGCCCGATCCCGACACGTTCGGCGGGACCGTCTCGTTGTCCGAACGTGGCGCGGGATGGAAGGATTTCGCCAGCGACGGCGAGCTCTACGGCACCCGCAACTGGCCCTATGCGGCGCCTGATCGTGCCAATTACCGCATGCTCGGCGTCGCCGATCTGGTGCGTTCGCTGAAGACAGGCGCCGCACCCCGTGCGTCCGGCAATCTGGCGCTGCATGCGCTGGAGATCATGGAGGCCATTCTCCACTCCGGCGAAACGAGAAGCTCCGTCGCCATCACCGCCGATGTCGTCCAGCCGGCGCTGTTGACCGAGCACGAGGCGAGCAGCCTCCTCGCCTAGCACGGTTCGCCGTTTCGCGGAAACGGCGAACCGCCCTGGCTCTTGTTTTCGCAATTCCCAGGGGAAAACGCTCTGCGCTTTTCCCGGGAAGCCGCTGTACACTTTTCCTGGAATTGCTTTCGATGGAGATGGCAATGACGCTTGACCCTGATGCCTTGCGCGTCCTTGAAATCGGCCGTGCGGCCGGCGGCGAGCCCTTCGAAGACGGTAGCGTGGCGGCGGCTCGGGCTGCCTATAACGCATCGTTCCCGACACTGCAGGGCGAACACGAGCCCGTCGCGGCGACCTTGCGGCAAGAGATCGATGGCCCGAACGGCCCGGTCACGATCCGCATCCATCGCGGCATCGGCGCGCCACGCACCGGCGCGCGTGCCGTGCTCTATCTGCATGGCGGCGGCTGGGTCCTGGGCAATCTCGCCTCGCATGACGAGATCTGCAGATGGCTGGCCAATCTGAGCAACGCCGTCGTGGTCTACCCCGATTACCGACTGGCGCCGGAGCATGAATTTCCCGCCGGGCTCGAGGATTGCACGGCTGTGCTCCGCTTCATGGCGCAGAATGCCGGGGCGCTCGGCATCGACCCGGCCCGTATCGCCGTAGCCGGTGACAGCGCCGGCGGCAACCTTGCCGCCGTTCTGGCGTTGCTTGCCCGCGACGGGCTGGCGCCGCCGCTTGCCGCGCAGGTCCTGATCTATCCCAACACCGATGCCCGCCAGACGGCGGACAGCTATCGGCGCTTCGGCGACGGCTTTGGACTCACCGCTGCCACCATGGCCTGGTTCCGCGACCACTATGTGCGGACGCCGGACGACATCACCGACTGGCGCGTGTCGCCGCTGCTGGCCCCAAGCCTTGCCGGCACGGCACCTGCATTCGTCGTGATCGCCGGCCATGATATTCTCGCCGACGAAGGCACGGCCTATGCCGAGCGCCTGCGGATCGAAGGCGTGCCTCTGGTCCTGCGGCCGTGGCTGGGCCAGATCCACGGTTTCGTTTCGATGGGCCGCCATATATTGGCCGCGCGGCAGGCGGTGAGCGAGGCGGCGGCCTGGCTGCAATTGCAGACGCGTGTTCAGGCAGACTGACGCATCACCAGCGTCGCGCCGAGCTTGACGTTGCGCGCCAGACCCTGGCCTGGTGAATCGGCCTCATCCAGCAAGGCCAGCAGGATCTCTACGCTGCGGCCGGCCATGGCGGCGAAATCCTGCGCCATGGTGGTCAGCGCCGGACAGGTGTAACGGCTCAGCGGATGATCGTCATGGGCGGCGACACGGAAATCGCAATCGGCCCGGCGGCCGATCTTCAGCCCGCGCGAGAAGGCGGCTGCCATGACGCCGAAAGCGAGGCGGTCATTGGCGCACAGCAGCGTGCGCGCCGGCAGGCCGCCTGTCTCGAGCGTCCTGTCCATCCATTCATGGCCGATGCGCTCAAAATCCCAGCTGTAGTCGCCTGCCGCCTTGAGCACGACGGGCTCAAGGCCGGCGGCCCGCATCGTGTCGATATAGCTCTGCAGGCGCTCGCCGGAATTGTGGTTGACGTGCGGAATGTCGACATAGGCCGGCGGTTCGCCGGACCGGCAGAGATAGTCGACAATGGTCGACGTGCTCTGGTGGTTGTCGTTGCCGACGAAAGGCGTGTCGCCCTCGATGTAGGTGTCGAAATAGACGATCGGAATGTCCTCGCTCATCCGCTCGAAGACGCCGGGTTCGGAGACCAACCCCAGCGGAGCGACGATGGCGCCGGCAACCTTCAGCGACATCAGCGTCCTGACCGATTCCGCCTCCAGCTTCGGCGAGCCGTGCGAGGAGATGACGATCGGCCAGAAACCTTCGTCGCGGCAGCGCAGTTCGATGCGGCTGACCATTTCGGCATAGAACGGATCGGTGAGCGCCGGCACGACGATGCCGACATTGCGGGTGCGCTTGCGGTTGAGATTGCGCGCGAAAACGTTCGGCTGGTAGTCCGAGGATCGCAGCGCCGCCTCGATGCGCGCCCGTGTCGCCGGCTTAACACTGGCCGGATCGTCGAAATACTTCGACAGGGTCGGCCGCGACACGCCTGACGCCCTGGCGAAATCATCCATCGTGCGGTGGGTCTTCTCCGCCATCGATCTTTCCAACCCCCTTGCCCAGGCCCGCCAACCTTCCCGGTCGGGGCCAGAATCAGCCTTGCGGCCGTTGCCATGAGGCAGCATTGCTTGACCGACTTTGTTCAGTCAAATTTCTTGCGTTTCCAGTACAACGCAAAAGAGTTGCGCGCGTCAAATTATTTATTGACGCTCCAAAAGCTGCGACTTAGGTTTTGAAACTGAACGACATGGAAGGGCGCTCGGCAACCGGCCGCCGACCATCCGGCAATGGTGAGGACATGAAGAAACTGGTTTGCGCCGGCGAGATCCTGGTCGAGATCATGGCCGAGCGGATCGGTCAGAGTTTCCTTGCCCCCGGCCCGCTCGTCGGCCCGTTTCCATCGGGCGCGCCGGCGATCTTCATCGACCAGGCGGCGCGGCTCGGCCAGCCGGCGGGCCTGATCGCTGCCGTCGGCGACGATGATTTCGGTCATTTGAACATCGAGCGCCTGCGTGCCGACGGGGCCGACATCTCGGCCATCAAGGTCCATCGGGGGGCTGCCACGGGCACGGCTTTCGTTACCTATGAAACCGATGGCAGCCGGCACTTCGTCTACAACATCAAGCACAGTGCAGCCGGCCTGATCGAGATCGGCGCCGAGGCACGCACGCTGCTGGCCGGCGCCGACCATTTTCACGTCATGGGCACCTCACTGTTCTCGCCCGAGGTGATCGAGGTCGTGCGCACCGGGATCGAGGCGGTCAAGGCTCGTGGCGGGACGGTGTCCTTCGATCCCAACATCCGCAAGGAGATGCTGGATTTGCCGGGCGTGCGCGATGCCTTGCATTTCGTGCTGTCGATGACCGACATTTTCCTGCCGAGCGGACCGGAACTGTTCATCTTCGCCCGGGCGACGGACGAAGAGAGCGCGGCACGCGAAATGCTGGACCGCGGTATCTCCGCCGTGGTCATCAAGAAAGGCGCGCAAGGTGCCGTTCACTACGAAAAGACCGGACGCACCGCATCACCCGGCTTCATCGTCGACGAAATCGATCCGACCGGCGCCGGCGACTGCTTTGCCGCGGCCTTCGTTTCCTTCTGGCTGCGCGGCGACGCGCCGGAAAAAGCACTGCGCATCGCCAATGGCTGTGGCGCGCTGGCGGTGACCAAGAAGGGACCGATGGAGGGCATCGCCTCGCTTGCCACGGTCGAGGCTTTCCTCGCGACCGCCCGGACCGGGGCGCCGGTATGAGCCAGGCGACGGACAGGCTGGCGGCCATCGCGGCGCGCCGTGCGGCCGGCGAACGCTGCGGCATCGCTTCGATCTGCTCGGCCCATCCGCTGGTCATCGAAGCGGCGCTGCGCCATGGCAAGGCGCGCGATGCCGACGTGCTGATCGAGGCCACCTGCAACCAGGTGAACCACGAGGGCGGCTACACCGGCATGACACCGGCGGATTTCCGCCGCTTCGTAGAGGCCATCGCCGGCAAGATCGGCTTTTCCCTCGACAGGCTGGTGCTCGGCGGTGACCATCTCGGCCCCAATCCGTGGAAACAACTGCCGGCGCCCGAGGCGATGGCGAAGGCTTCGCGCATGGTTGACGCCTATGCCGAGGCCGGCTTCACCAAGATCCATCTCGACGCCAGCATGGGCTGTGCCGGCGAAGGCGCCGCACCGCCCGATGCGACGATCGCCGCGCGCGCCGCCGAACTGGCCGCGGTGGCGGAGGCCGCCGCCGAACGAATGGGCGGCACAAAGCCAGTCTACGTCATCGGCACCGAAGTGCCGGTGCCGGGGGGCGCCCTGGAAGCGATGGACCATCTGGCGGTGACAACGCCCGAGGCGGCACGAGAGACGGTGCGTATCCATCGCGATGCCTTCAGCCGGCGAGGCCTCGACCAGGCCTTCTCGCGGACGCTCGGTGTCGTCGTGCAGCCGGGTGTCGAATTCGGCAATGCCGAGGTGATCACCTATAAACCGGAACGCGCCCGTGCATTGGCCGGCACGCTGCGGGATCTGCCGCAATTCGTCTTCGAGGCGCATTCGACCGACTACCAGCCGGTATCGGCACTGATCGCGCTGGTCGATGACGGCTTCGCCATCCTCAAGGTCGGGCCGTGGCTGACCTTCGCGCTGCGCGAAGCGCTCTATGGCCTGAGCCATATCGCCGACATTCTGGCCCCCGACCCGGCGAGGGAAAGCCTGCCGGTGGCCATGGAACGCGTGATGCTGGCGGCGCCGGGCAATTGGAATAACTATTATCACGGCTCGCAGGCCGAACAACGCATCGAACGCCATTTCTCCTACAGCGACCGCATCCGCTACTACTGGCCGGCGCCGTCGGCCCAGCAGGCCGCCGACGCGCTGATGCAGGCGCTCGGCGACCGCGACATCCCCCTGCCCCTCATCAGCCAGTATCTCGGCCGCCTGAACGGCGCGGTAGCGAACGGGTCGGTCGCGCCAAAAGCCGAGGCGTTGCTGATCGCCAGCGTGACGGAGGTTCTCGACATATACGCCAGCGCAACCGCCTGATCCACGGTTACAGCTGAGTTGGCGGGACCAGCGCCCCGTTGTGCGACGGGCTTCCAGATCGCGGTGCGCGTCGGGGAGGCGCCGCCTCCCCGATCCCGGGATCTCACTCGCCGCGCATTGTCGCCTGGAAGGTCGGCAGGTGCTTCTTCTGTGCTTCCAGCATGCGTTCGCGGTAGACGCCGTAGATAACGTCGGTGTCGTGCAGCGTCACGCCTGATATCGTCGGTGAGGCGAAGACCGGCAGTTCGATGCCGCGCTTGGCGAGTTGCTCGGCGGTGCGCGCGATCAGCTCATGCGCGAGGATCATGGCGAGCACCGTCGACGAGCCCGACACGGGACGGCTCCAGCCTTCGACCGGCACGATGGCGTCCTCGATCGGTGAACACGTGTCGATGACGAGGTCCGCCGCATCGGCCAGCCGCTTGCCGGAGGAATGCGTCGCCGGTTTGTCGAGATTGTTCTTGCTGGTCACCGCGACGACGAAAATGCCGCGCTTCTTGGCATAGAGCGCGGTATCGATACCGGAGGAATTGCGGCCGCTGTGGCCGAAGATGATAATCGAATCGCCCTTGTTGAGCGGCTGGTGGTCGAGGAATTTCTCGGCGTATTTCTCCGTCCGCTCCAGCCACAAGAGCTCGCGCACGCCACCGGCGCCGAGCACGTTGTGCCACATGACACGCGGGTCGGTCAGCGGGTTGAAGCCGACATAGCTGCCGTAGCGCGGGAACACTTCCTGCACCGGCAGCACCGAATGGCCCGAACCGTAGAGATGAACCAGCCCGCCGCCCTCGAGCGAGTCGGCGAAGCGGCTGGCGGCCTGGCCGAAGGCCTCTTCATTGGCTTTCGCCGCCTGGTCGATAAGAGCGGTGAGACGGTGGATGTAGAGATCGGACACTTGGGTACTCCTGTTATGTGTCGGCTTGGAAAGGATCAGCTCCTGGGGGTCGACGGGACACGACCGGCGCGCAACGTCGAGCGGATTTCATAGCGGTCGCCCCGCATGATCGAGACGGTGAATTCGAACGGGCCGCGTTCGTCGGTGGTGATGCGCTCGACGACGAAAGCGGGGCTGCCGGCCGGGAGATCGAGCAGTTCGGCATCCGCCGCGCCGACGGCGCCAACGCGGTAATTCTCCCGCGCGGCCACCGGCACGATGCCGTAATGGCGCTCCAGCGCCTCGTAGAGGGAGCCCTGCAGCAGGCCGGCGTCGAGGAAGCCCGGCACCCGCACGGCCGACAGCTGCGCCGTTTGGATGCCGATCGGCTCATTGTTGCCGAGCCGCAGGCGCCGGATGCGCACCACCGGATCGCCCTCCTCGATCTCCAGCGCGCCGGCGGCGGCGGCATTGGCCGTGGTCAGGCTGCAATCGAGAAGGCGCGAGCCGGCGACCACGCCCATATTGCCCATCTCCTGGGTGAAGCTGGTCAGCTCGCGGGTGCCGGCCACCAGCGTGGTCGAACGCACGAAGGTGCCGCGGCCATGCTCGCGGCGCAGCAACCCCGCCTCCTCGAGATTGCGCAAGGCATGGCGCAAGGTGATGCGGCTCACGCCGAACAGCGCGCACAGCCTGTCCTCGGCCGGGATCTGGTCGCCCGTCGCCCATTCGCCGCTCTTGACGATGGCGCGGATCGCTTCCTCGACCTGATACCAGAGCGGCTCCGGCCTTCTGCGGTCCGGCTGCTGAAAGCTCGCTTCGCTCATCGCACCTGCCTCCACCCTTCCCCCACACGGCCAGCCAGTGCCGCGCCGACTAGTCCCGCCCCCGGGCCGAACTGGCCGGGCCGGATCTCGATACCGCGCAAATGCGAGGGCAACTGGAGGCGCAGCGCCGCCAGCATCGGCGGGCGCATCACGTCCAGCGCCTCGGCCAGTCCGCCTGAAATCAGCACCGCCTGCGGGTCGAGCAGCGCCACCGCACCGGCAAGCGCTGTGCCGAGCTGGCGTGCCGGCGCTTCAAGCAAGGTCTGCGCGGCGAGCTCGCCGGCGCGGGCAGCGGCGATCAACTGGCGGCCGTCGGCGAGCCCGACCTGGCCAGCAAGCGCATCGAGCGCCCTGCCGGAAGCGACACGCTCCAGCCAACCGCTGCGTTCCGCGCCATGGTCGTTGATGTCGGCGCAGGCCCAGCCGAAGGAGCAGGCGCCGCCATGCGCGCCGGCAACAATGCGACCATTGGCGAGCACCGCCGAGCCGATGCCGGTGCCGATGGCCAGCAGGATCGCGTCCGACATGCCTTTCGCGCTGCCTTCGACGGCCTCCGCCAGCAGCGCGATCTGAGCGTCATTGCCAAGCGCGATGGGCAGGTCTGGAAACAGCGCCTGGAGGTCGACGCCGTCAAGGAATGGCAGGTTCGGAATCCAGCGGCAGGCCGAGGCCTGGACCAGCCCCGGCACGGCGATGCCGAGCGCCTCGACCGGGCCGGCTTCCCCGCACAGCGCGTTGATGCGAGCGACAAGAGCATCGAGGCTTGCCGGCGCCGGCTCACGGCTCAGCACCTTCAATGCGGCGATGTCGCCGGTTGAGATGGCGGCGCGCAGATTGGTGCCGCCGAGATCGATGGCCAGAACCCGCGTCATCGGCTCGACCCTTTGCCGAGGGGTGGCGAGAACAGGCCGCTGCCGGCATTCCAGGAATGCGACGCCGCCGCGAAAGCCTGAGCATGGCGCGTGCCGCGCAGGCAGCCGCGCAGCCGGTAGAGCGCGCTGTAATAGTCGACATAGGGAAAGCTGCTCAAGCCACGCGCCAGCTCGTATTCCTTGACCGCCTCATTCCAGGCTTCGAAGCCGTCGCTGACATCGACGAGATTTTCGGGGCGGAAACCGTCATCGTCCTCCCAGTTCTCGCCGAACAGCAGCAATTGCGGCGTGTGCGCAGCATGATCGCTGGCAATGGTCGGCAGGGCGGCGAAGAAGATGCCGGTCTGCGTCAGATGCGCGGCGGCGCGATGGTCCTTGTGCCAGCTGCCGTGCCAATGGGTTATGACGATCTCCGGCTTCAGCTCGCGAATGACGTCGCACACTTCCAGCGCGGCCTCGTCGTTGGAGGGCAGGAAGGCATCGCGCAGGCCAAGACCGCGCGCGGTGACGCCGAGACGCGCGGCCGCCCTGCCCGCTTCCTCTTCCTTCTGCGCGCAATAATGCTCGGGGATGAGGCAGGGGTGGCCCTGTTCGCCCATGGTCAGATGCAGGAAGGTTACCGCGGCCCCGCGCTTGACGGCGGTCGCCGCCAGCGGCCCGGCGATCACCTCTGCGTCGAAGGCATGCGCGCCGATCACCAGGATGGAGTGCGCGGCGTAGATCCTGTCCTCGATCATTTCATGCCTCCCCCGGCGCCGACGCCCTCGCGAATCTGGCGCGCCAGCAGACAATACATGATCAGGATGGGCGCCATGGAGATCGCCAGCGAAGCGAAGACCAGGCCCCAATCGGTGCGAAACTGGCCGACGAAGACGCTGATCGCCAGCGGCACCGTCTTGTAGCGGTCGTCGAAGATGAAGATCAGCGGGAAGAAGAAATCGTTCCACACGGCGATTGCCGTGAAGATGGCCACGATCGACACCGCCGGCTTCACCATCGGCAGGATGATCTGGAACAGGATGCGGACCTCGCCGGCGCCATCCATGCGCGCCGCCTCGTCGAGTTCGGAGGGTAGGACGCGCATGAAATTGGCGAAGATGAAGACGGCGAAGGGAATGCGGATCGCCGAATAGACCAGGATCAATCCGGTCAGCGAATCCAGGAGGCCGAGATTGCGCATGAGAGTGAACAGCTCGACCGAGGCCAGCCGGATCGGCAGCATGATGCCGGACAGGAACAGGCCGAGCATGACAGCGTTCCAGCCGAGCCGATAACGGCTCAGCGGATAGGCGGCCATGGCCGAGACGACGATTGTGAGGATCACCGCACCGCCGGTGACGATCAGGCTGTTGATGAAATTATGACCGAGATCGGCGCGCGTCCAGGCATTGACGAAATTGTCGAGAGCCCAGCTTTGCGGGAGGCCAAGCCGGTTGTCGTAGATTTCGGCCGTGGTCTTGAAGCAGGAGACGACGAGAATGTAGAGCGGCAGCAGCACGGCCGCCGTCCATACGGCGAGCACCGCCCAGCCCGGCAGCCGCGCCAATTGCCGCGAGATCATCGGCCGGTCTGAAATCGCCAGCGCGTTCATAGCTGCACCGTGCGGCGGTCGAAAAAGCGCAGCATCAGCAGCGTGCCGACGCCGAGGATCAGGAACAGCATGGTGCCAAGTGCCAAAGCGAGACCGATATCGGTGATGCCGACGGCGCCTTCGGCGCCGAAGGCCAGCCGGTAGAAATAGGTCACCAGCGTGTCGGTCGAATAGCTCGGATTGCCCTGCACGCCCTGCATGACATAGACGATGTCGAACTGGTTGAAGGTATTGATGAAGGACAAGGTCGTCAGCGTGCCCAGCGCCGGCATCAGCAGCGGCAGCGCGACCGAGAACAGCATGCGCGCATTGCCGGCGCCGTCGAGCTTGGCCGCCTCGAAAATCTGGCCGGAAATCTGCCGCAGACCCGCCGTGTAGATCAGCACCGGCAGGCCCATCCAGTTCCATGCGTCGACGGCGATCAGCATGCCAAGCGCGGCGTGGCTGTTGCCGAGCACGGTGAGGCTGCCCTGGTGCATTCCGAGCCCATTCAGAGCCCATTCGACGACGCCGCCCGGCGCCAACAGCAGCCGCCACAGGGCGCCGACAATGACGGGACTCAACACCGCCGGGAAGAAGAACACCGACTGGAAGAAGGCGGCTCCCTTGTCGCGCAGAAACAGCAGCCAGGCCAACAAAAGCCCGATGCCGTTCTGGAAGACCATGATGCCGAAGAACCAGGCGGTGTTGTGCCACAGCGCGCCGTAGAGCCGCGCGCCGCTGGGGAAAACGAACAGCCGCGAGAAATTCGACAGGCCGGCGAATTCCACCATGCGCAGCCCCTTCCAGATGAAGAAACTGCCCCACAGCGACATCGCCAGGGGATAGAGGACGAACAAGGCATAGACCGCCAGCGCCGGTAGGATGAACAGCACGGCCATGCGCTGCTGCGTGCGTTTCAGGCTGCTTGTGCGGCGAAGGGTGGTCATACGCTGTTTGTGTCCAGACGAGAGGCCGGCCGTGATGCGACGGGCCGGCTCCTTACTGTTTCGGCTTGAACCAGGTGGCGACGGCGGCCTGCATGTCGGCTGCCAGTTTCTCCGGCGCGATGTTGCCTTGGACCATGTCGATGATCTCCGACTGCAGCACCGAAGAGGCCGTCGGCGACTGCCAGCGAAAGCCGACCAGCGTCAGGTAAGGCGTCGAGTTCTTCGACATCGCCATCATCTCGGCCAGCACCGGATCCTTCACCGTGACATCGGCGCGGGCCGGCGGCCAGCCGAGTTCGTCGGCGAACATCTGCGCGAATTCGGCCGAGGCCATGAAGCCCAGCACCTTGGTCGCGGCCTCCTTGTTTTGGCTCTCCGACACCAGACCATAGGAGCCGTCGGAGAAGGCCGAGGTGTACAGCTTTGCCCCGGCATCGTCGGCCGGGAACGGGAAGATCGAGAATTTCAGCTTCGGGTTCTGCGCCTTGAAGCTGCCGTTCTCGAACGAACCGCCCAGGAACATCGCCGCCTTGCCGCCAATGAACTGTTGCGTGGCGGTAGTGTAGTCGATGCCGGCGAAGCCATCAGGAAAATAAGGCTTCAACTCGGCGAAGCGCTTCAGCGCCGCGACATAACGGGGATCCTCGAAGGTGGCCTTGCCTGTCATCATCTCATCGTAGAAGCCCGGGCCGTAGACGGTCGGGCCGATGACGCCGACGCCGATCTCAAGCTCCCAGGCCGAGCCATTGGCGCCGCCGGTGGCGATCGGCGTGATGCCGGCCGCCTTCAGCTTCTCGCAGGCGACGACGAAATCCTTGTAGGTCTTGGGGATTTCGATGCCCTGGGCGGCGAAAATATCCTGGTTGTAGAAGACGCCCATCATCGGCACGGAATAGGGCACGCCATAGAGCTTGCCATCTGTGCGGCCGCGCGCGCCGCCAAGCGCGGCGTCCGCCATGTTCTTCAATTCGGGGACACTGTCGTCGAGAGCGTCGAGATAGCCGGCGTCGACGAAGGGCTGCAATTCGCCATAGGCCTTGAGCTGGGCGATGTCGGGCCCGCGGCCGCCGCGCAGGGCGGTGCTCAGTCGGTTCTGGTAATCGGCGTCCGGTGTGAACTGGATGTTGACCTTAATGCCGGCGTTCTTGGCCTCGAAGGCGTCGAAGATGCGGCGCATCGCGGCCCCGTCCTCGGTGCGCCAGCTCCACAGTGTCACCGTGCTGTCGGCCCTCGCCGGCAAGGCGGTGAAGACGCCGGCACAGGCGGCGGCAAGGCCGCCGATCAGGCCAAGGGCCGCACGTCGATGAAGTGAAAGCATGCTCATTGCCCAGTCTCCCATTTTTTCTGTCCTTGGCGTCCCGCAGCGCTTCGACGCTGCGAGACAGTCATTGGCTCAAGTCATTATAACGACATAGCCGCTTTCGCAAGAGGTCTGGCACGCGCAGGGAATAGCGCCAAAGAGAGACAACTGGCAGCTATATGCCATCAGTATATTGTTTTTAACCGATAAAACTACGGTTGCCGGCAGAACGAAGAAATCTGAAACTGGTCGATACCAAGCTTTTTCGCCGACAGGCTCTTGCGTCGCCGCCTGAAGTTGTCATAACGTCATCGCGATCGACAGGGAGGATGAGGAATGTCGTTTGCCTGGACTTCGAAACTGGCGCTGGCCGCGGGCCTGGCTATCCTGCCTGCCACGGCATGGGCGCAATCGGTCAACATTTCCTATTTGACGCACTGGTCGCCGGAGACGGTCGCGCTGCTCGAAGCAGCGGCCAAGGATTATGCCAAGGCAAATCCGGACGTCAGCGTCACCGTGCGGGCCGTTCCCTTCGGCGATCTCCTGACCACGCTACGCTCGCAAGGCAGCGGCTCGGACGGCCCGACGATCGGCGGTATCTACGATTTGTGGCTGCCGGAACTCGCCCGAGACAAGCTGGTTGCGCCCGCGCCCGACGCGGTGGCAAGCGAGGTCAAGGCCGCGTGGCCGGCGGGCATCACCAGCGCTGCCTCTGTCGGCGGCGCGCTCTACGGCATTCCCAACGAGATCGACGTCTATGCGCTGAACTACAACAAGGCGCTGTTCAAGCAGGCGGGTGTCGCGGCACCACCCAAGACCTGGGACGAGTTCAAGGATGCAGCGAAGCGGCTGACCAACAAGGAGGCCGGCCAGCAAGGTTTCGGTATGATCAACAGCTGGGCGGCCGGCGTCGTCCACCCCTTCGCCTCGCTCCTTGTCTCCAACGGCGGCGAGTTGGTTAAGGACGGCAAGCCGGCGCTGGACAGCCCGCAGGCCACGCAGACCTTCCAGCTCTATGAGGACCTGATCAAGTCGGGCGCCAGCGTGCCGGCGATGGCGACGGCGGATGCCAACACAACGGGTCCGTTCCTCGACAATTTCGTCTCGGGCAAGACCGGCATGATCATCATGGCCAATTGGTGGGAGAGCGCGCTGAAGACCGGCATGGGCGATAAATTCGCGGACATCGCCACCGCGCCGATCCCGGTCGGCCCGAGCGGCGACAAGCCGCATTCGATCTCCTATTCCTGGATGACCGTGGTCAACGCCAATGCCGGCGTGGCCGAGCAAAAGGCGGCGTGGGAATTCCTGGCCTGGCTGAACAATCCGAAATCCGGCAGGAACGGCGCCTCGGCGATGTCCGACATCCTGATGTCGATGGGCATCCTGCCCTCGCGCCTGTCTGACATCGACGCACACAAGGACAAGCTCGGCTCGGAATTCCTCTCCGGCTATGTCAGCGTGCTGACCGATGCCAAGCCGTTCCCGGTGGTGCCGGGCGGTCAGGAATTCTCCGAATCCCTGCAGCAGACGCTCGAGGCGTTGCAGTATGGCCAGGTCTCGGCCAAGGATGCGCAGGCGACGGCGCAGGCCGACGCCACCTCGATCCTGGAGCGCGCCGCCAAATAATGATCCAGAGGTACCGTGCCTCGGCGGGCATCATGCTTACGCCCGCCGTGACGCTGATCGGCATCTTCATCCTGTTGCCGATGTTGCTCACCGTCTGGCTGTCCTTTCAGGACTGGTCGACGCAGACGCCGTTTTCCAGCGCCAGATTCATCGGCTTCGACAATTTCCGCGAGATTTTTGGGGCCTCCTCGGTCGGACGTGACTTCAAGGGCGCGCTCACCAACACCGCCATCTATACCGCGTTCTCGATCATCCTCATCCTGCCGCTGTCGGTCGCCTTCGGCCTGATGGTCTACCAGCACGACGTGGCCGGAGGTACGGCGCTGCGGACGGTGCTCTTCTCCACCTACATGGTGCCGATGATCGCGGTGGCGCTTGTCTGGTCGAAGCTCTATTCGCCGAGCGAGGGACCGCTCAACCAGATGCTCGGCCTCATCGGCATCGGCCCACAGCCCTTTTTGTCATCGCCGCGCTCGGCGCTCGTCTCGATCGTCCTCCTCAATGCCTGGCAGCAGGTCGGCTACTTCACCGTGCTGGCGATCGCGGGCCTCACACAGATCCCGGGCAGCCTCTACGAGGCAGCGAAGCTCGACGGCGCCAATCGCTTCGAGCAGTTCCGCTTCATCACGCTGCCGCTGATGCGGCGCACGCTTTTGTTCAGCGCCGTCATCGCCATCATCAACGCCGTGCAGGTGTTCGAGCCGGTGGCATTGATCACGCAGGGTGGGCCGGTCGGCTCGACCAATGTGCTCACCTATCACATCCGCCGCGTCGGCATCGAGCGCGCGCAGGGCGGTCTGGGTTCGGCGATGGCGGTCACGCTGATGCTGTCGCTGATCGTCGTGGTCTGCGCGCTGTTCGCCCTCGCCAACCGGAAGGATCAGGAATGAGCGGGGGATCGTCGAGCCGGCTGTCGCGCAAGCACCCGTCGGGCCGCAAGGCGGTGCTGGCGACGCTGATGCTGCTGGTCGCGGTGGCTTCCGCCTTTCCATTGGTGTGGATGGTGCTGTCGAGCCTCAAGACGCCGGCCGAGAGCATGCAGGTGCCGCCAGTGTGGATACCACACACACCGAGCCTTGATGCCTACGAGAAGGTTTCAGGCGTGGTCAATGTCGGCCGCTCGATGTGGAATTCCCTGGTCATCGCATCGATCACCACCGCCGGCATCCTGGTCACCAGCATGATGGCCGGCTATGCCTTCGCGAAATACCGCTTCCCCGCCAAATCGCTTTTGTTTTCGCTGCTGATCGCCACCATGTTCCTGCCGCCGATCGTGACGTTGATCCCGCTCTATCGCCTCGTCGGTTCGATCGGCCTCAATGCCAGCCTAGCCGGCATTATCGTGCCCAATCTGGCGAATGCCTTCGGCATCTTCCTGATGCGCCAGTTCATCGCCGGCGTGCCGGACGACCTCATCGACGCCGCGCGCATGGACGGCGCTTCGGAGTTGCTGATCCTGTTCAAGATCGTGGCGCCCAGCGTCGCTCCGGCGATCGCCGCACTCGCCCTGTTTGCCTTCGTCTATCACTGGAACAGCTATCTTTGGCCGCTGACCGTGCTGCAAGGCAATGCCGACGCCTATCCGATCGTCATCAGCCTCAGCCGCCTGCTCAGCTACAACCGTGGCGCGGTCAACACCGGGCTGGTGATGGCCGGCGCGACGCTGGCCGTGCTGCCGCCGCTCATCCTGTTCGTCTTGCTGCAGCGCTTCTTCGTCGATTCCATCGTCGGTTCGGCCATCAAGGGATAACGGCTTCAGTATGGCAAGCCGACATAGTTCTCGGCGAGCGCGGTCGAGGCCGCCCGCGAGTGCACGAGGTAGTCGAGTTCGGCTTCCTGAATGCGCTGGCCGAAGTCGCCGGTGTCGGGAAAGCGATGCAGCATGGTGGTCATCCACCAGGAAAAGCGCACCGCCTTCCACACGCGTGCCAACGCGTTTTGCGAATAGGCCTCGATGCCGGCTGGCGACTTCTCCAGGTAGAACTGGCGCAAGCCGGCGAAGAGATAGCGCACGTCGCTGGCGGCGAGGTTGAGGCCCTTGGCGCCGGTCGGCGGCACGATATGGGCGGCGTCGCCGACCAGGAACAGACGGCCGAAGCGCATGGGCTCGGCAACGAAGGAGCGCAGCGGCGCGATCGACTTTTCGAAGGATGGCCCGGTGGTGACGCTCGCCGCCGTCCGTTCCGGCAAGCGGCGGCGCAATTCGTCCCAGAACCGCTCGTCCGACCAGGCTTCCACGCGATCGTCCTGCGGGCACTGGACATAGTACCGGCTGCGATGCGTCGAACGCATCGAGCACAGCGCAAAGCCCCGCTCGTGATTGGCATAGACCAGTTCGTGATCGGCTGGCGGTACTTCGGCCAGTACGCCGAGCCAGCCGAACGGATACTGCCGCTCGAAGGTCTTCAGCGCGCGCACCGGCGCCGATTTGCGGCTGACGCCGTGATAGCCATCGCACCCAGCGATGAAGTCGCAATCGATGCGATGGCTGACGCCGTCCTTATCGTAGGTGACGAACGGTGCAGTGCCATCGAAATCGTGCAGCGCGACATCAGCGGCCTCATAGACAGTGACGACGCCAGCCGCCTCGCGCTTGTCCATCAAATCATGCGTCAGTTCAGTCTGGCCATAGACGGTGACATGCTTGCCACCGGTGAGGGCGGTAAGGTCGATGCGATGCAGGCATCCATCGAACGCCAGCGAAATGCCGGAATGCGGCAAGCCTTCGGCATGCAGCCTTGCGGCAACACCAGCCTCCTCCAGCAACTCGACGGTGCCCTGTTCGAGCACCCCTGCCCGCACGCGGCCAAGCACATGCTCGCGGCTCGATCGTTCGAGAATGACGGTCTCGACGCCGATGGCGGCCAGAAGCTGGCCAAGCAGCAGGCCGGAGGGTCCGGAGCCGATAATGGCGACCTGGGTGCGCATCAGTGGCCGAGGCTTTCGATCTGCCCGGCCAGCTCGGCGGCGAGCCGCAACGACGCGGCAGCAGCGACCACCATCTGCGGCAGCAGCAGCCATTCCAGCGTCCAGGCAGCGCCTGAGCGCTCCTGTTCATGCAGCAGCGCCTGGTGCATGCCGGAAAGCTGCGTGGCGTTGAACCGGCCCAGCGCCACCAGCGCCTCGGCCTTCACCGGGTTTTGCTTGTGCGGCATGGCCGACGAGCCGCCGCCGCCCGAGAGCGCGATCTCGGTTCCACCCTGCGCCATCAGCGCGATGTCCTGGCCGAACTTGCCAAGGCTGCCGGTCAGCAGCGACAGCCAGCCGGCGAAGTCGGCGAGCGTGTCGCGCTGGCTCTGCCATTGCGGTGCATCGGCAAGGCCGAGTTTCGCGGCAAGCGCGGCGCGCACCGCCGGCCCCTTGTCGCCGAGTTTTTCCAGCGTGCCGGCGGCGCCGCCGAACTGCACCACCAACAGACGCCCGGACTGGTCCGACAGCCTTTCCTGATGTCGCCGCAACGGTGCACGCCACGCCGAGACGCGATCCGTCACCTTGATCGGTATCGCCGGCTGCATGCGGGTCATGCCCGCCAGTGCCCTGCCGCCAAAGCGCTCCTCAAGCGAGGTGAGGCGCAAAACGGTTTCGGTCAGCAGAAGGCCGAGGTGCTCGACGATCGCTTTCAGCCGCAGCACAAGGCCAGTGTCGATGACATCCTGGCTGGTGGCACCGAAATGCACCTTGTCGCCATGCGGTTCACCTACCGTTGCCCTGATCTGGCGCACCAGTTCCGGCACCATGACGCCATCCTTGGCGACGCCTGCCCTGAGCAAAGCGGTATCCGGCCTGAACGTGCCAAGCGCCGTCACGATCGCCGCCGCGGCATCCCTGGCGATGATCCCTTTCTGGGCCTCCGCTTCGGCCAGTGCGCGCTCGAATGCCAGCGCCGCCTCGATTTCCGCCTCGACGGAGAAATGCCTCGATGCTTCCTCGTCACCGAGGAGCGCGGAGAGCAGCGGATGGTCGAAGGGTGATACGGTCATGTCTTGCTTCTCCTGACCATCAACTGTCGAAGAAGACCGTTTCGTTCTCCCCCTGGAGATGGACGTCGAAGACGTAGGTGCCGCCCTGACGCTCGGCGATCAAAGTCGGCACGCGGATGCGGTGCTCGATGCGCGCCAGGATCGGATCCTCGCCATTGGCGTTTTCCTCATCGGAGAAATAGAGCCGTGTGTGCAGGCCGAGATTGATGCCGCGCGCGACGATCCACAGTGTGATGTGTGGCGCCATCAGCCTTCCATCACGGAACGGCACGCGGCCGGGCTTGATCGTCTCGAATGCACAGACGCCGGTTTCCATGTCGGTCGGGCAGCGGCCCCAGCCGAAGAAGTTCGGATCGGCCGCTCCGCGCATCTCGGTCGGCGAATTGTAGAGCCCGTCCGCATCCGCCTGCCAGATCTCGATCAGGGCGTCCTTGAGTGGTGTGCCGGTGCCGTCGAGCACCCGGATTTTGACACCGATGCGCTCGCCCTTGGTCTTGTCGTTGACCATGATCGAGCCAAGATCGGTCGCATAGACGCCACTGATGCCGCAGACGTTCGGCGTCAGCCCGATATGGACGTATGGTCCCGCGGTCTGCGAAGGGCTTTCCCTCAGCCGGTCGAGCGACTGGGCCATCAATTGCCCTCCAGCCGGTTTTCGAACAGCGACGAGCGGCGGCCGCGCAGCACAATGTCGAACTTATAGGCGAGCGCATCCATCGGAATGGTCGCCTGCGTGTCGAGGATGGCCGTGAGCGCCTCGATGGCCGCCTTGTCGGCGATGCCGCGCACGATCGGGCACTTCCAGATCAGCGGGTCACCCTGGAAATACATCTGCGTGATCAGCCGCTGCGCGAAGCCATGGCCGAAAACCGAGAAATGGATGTGCGCCGGGCGCCAGTCATTGGGACCATTCGGCCAGGGATAGGGCCCGGGCTTGACAGTGCGGAAGCCATAGCCACCATCCTCGCCTGTAATGGTGCGGCCGCAGCCAGCGAAATTCGGGTCGAGCGGCGCCAGATAGCCGTCCTTCTTATGGCGGTAGCGGCCGCCGGCATTGGCCTGCCAGAATTCGATGAGCACGCCGGGAACGCCAACGCCGCGCTCATCGAGCACACGCCCATGGACGATGATGCGTTCGCCGATGGCGCTCTCGCCCGGCTTGGCGAAATTGTGGATCAGGTCGTTGTCGAGTTCACCCAGCATGGCGTGGCCGAAGACCGGTCCGGCAATTTCCGACAGCGTGTTGTCGAAGGACAAGAGCGCCTTTTGCGGCGAGCGCAGCACCGAACTCTTGTAGCCCGGCGTCAGCGCCGGTGGATGCCACGTCCGGTCGCGCTGGAAGAAGGCGCCGGTCTCGGGTCTCCGGTTCGAGCCGGACTCAGAGGCCATTGTCGGCTCCTTCCATTTCAGAAAACACGTCCTTGGCTATTCTGAAAGCACGGTTGGCGGCCGGCACGCCGGCATAGATGGCGACATGCAGGAACGCCTCGCAGATATCGTCGCGCGTCGCACCGGTGTTGGCGGTGGCGCGCACATGCAGGGCGACCTCCTCATCATGGCCGAGTGCCGCCAGCAGCGCCAGCGTGACGATCGAGCGCTCGCGCTTGCTGAGGCCCGGCCGGGCCCACACCGTCCCCCAGGCGGCCTCGGTGATCAGCTCCTGGAAGGGTTGGTCGAAATCGGTGGCGGCGGCCTCGGCCCGATCGACATGCCGATCGCCGAGCACGGCGCGCCGCACCGCGAGGCCAGTGCGGTGTCTGGCTGCGTTGCCGGGGACTTCATCCATGGTTCTCTGCTCCAGGGGCAAGCGATGCGACAAAATCGCGGATCAGCGCGGTGAGCGCTTCAGGCTGTTCGACGCAGGGAATATGTCCGGCGGCGCGGATGATCTCGAAACGCGAACCGGGGATCAGATCGGCCAGCGAGCGGACGAGAGCGGGAGGCGTCGAGCCGTCCTGGTCACCAACGATGCAGAGCGTCGGCACCGCAATGCGGCGTGCGGCGTCAGTGAAATCGGCGTTGCGGATAGCGGCGCAGGTTTCGACGTAGCCGGCAAGCGCTTGCCGGGTCATCATGTTCCAATAGCCGTCAAGCTCGGCCAGGCGCTCTGTGTGGAAAGCCGGTGTGAACCACACTTTGAGCACGCCATCGGCAATGGCCTGGATGCCCTTGCGTTCGACGATCGCGATGCGTGTGTTCCAGCTCTCATCGGTGCCGATCTTGTGCGCCGTGTCGCACAGGATCATGGCCTCGACGATCTCCGGCCGCCTGGCATAGAGCCCTTGCGCGATCATGCCGCCGACCGACAGGCCGCACAGCACGACCTTCTTCAGGCCGAAATGATCGATGAGCCCCGAGAGATCGTCGACATGATCGTCGATCGACTTGATGTCGCCCATGTCTGACAGCCCGTGGCCGCGCTTGTCATAGACCAGCAAGGACATTTCCCCATCGAGCGCCGAGACGATATCGTCCCAGATGCGGAAGTCGGTGCCCAGCGAATTGATGAATATGATCGCGCGCGCATTGCCGGTCGCCTTGAGGTGGCGATGGTGCAGCGTGATGCCGCCGATGGTGACGAATGACACGATTTCGATCCTCCATCTCCACATTGCACAAGGCATTTGGTTCGGTAAAATGATATTTTGCGCCATTTCATTAACTCGGGGGTTATCAAATCCATGGCCGAGAGCCGCATCCGCTTTCGTCATCTGCAGGCCTTCCTGGAGGTCGCGCGGCAGGGCAGCGTGGCCCGCGCCGCCGATTTCCTGCATGTCAGCGCGCCGGCGGTGACCAAGACGCTGCGTGAGCTGGAAGAGGCGCTCGGTGTCGCCGTTGTCGAGCGTGACGGGCGCGGCATAAGGGTTACAAGGCTTGGCGAAATCTTCCTCAGCCATGCCGGTTCGGCGATCACGGCGTTGAAGCGCGGCGTCGATTCGGTTCGCCAGGACGGCGCCATCAACCGGCATCCGATCCGCATCGGCGCGCTGCCGACCGTGTCGGCGAAGGTCATGCCCAAGGCCATCAGCCTGTTCCTTGGAGCAAATACCGGCGCGGCGATCAAGATCGTCACCGGCGAGAACGCGGTGCTGCTCGAGCAATTGCGCACCGGCGCGCTCGATCTTGTCGTCGGCCGGCTGGCGGCGCCCGAAAACATGACCGGCTTCTTCTTCGAGCATCTCTATTCCGAACAGGTGCTGTTCGTGGTGCGGGCCGGACACCCCCTGCTTGAACCGGGAGCGGATATCTTCGCCAGCCTCGACGAATTTCCGGTGCTGATGCCGACCCGGGAATCCGTCATCCGCCCCTTCGTCGATCGCCTGTTCATCACCAACGGCATGACCGCGCCGGCGACCGAGATCGAAACCGTCTCGGATTCGTTTGGCCGCTCCTTCATGCGGCAGAGCAATGCGGTATGGATCATTTCGGCCGGCGTGGTCGCCAACGAGATCGCCAGCGCCGCCTTCATCTCCCTGCCGGTCGATACCGAGGAAACCAAGGGACCGGTCGGCCTGACGATGCGCACGGATACGGCGCCGTCGCCGGCCTTCACCATCCTGCTGCAGACCATTCGCGAAGCGGCAAGGCCGGCCAAGTGAGGCGTCGGACCATTCGGACCGCGCTCTGTCTTCGCCGGAAATCCCCTAACCCAGAGGTTAATGAAACACCGCAAAATATCATTTTACCGAACCAAACCACTGGTGCACTGTGCCGATGGAGGAGCCACAGAGGGAGGAACGCATGACCCAATCTATCGGCAGCCAAATCAGCATTAGTCACATCTCGCGACGCCAATTCATCGCCACCTCGATCGCCGGCGGCGCGGCGTTCGCGCTCGGCGGCAAGAGCGCTTTCGCCCAGGCAGGCGAAACGCTCAAGGTTGGCTTCGTCAGCCCGCGCACCGGGCCGCTGGCCGGCTTCGGCCAGACCGACGGCTATGTCCTCGACCTTGCCCGCAAGGCGCTGGCCGGCGGCCTTGAGATCGGCGGCAAGAAGTACAGCGTCGAAATCCTCGACCAGGACACGCAGTCCGATCCCTCCCGCGCCGGCCAGCTCGCCAAGGACCTGATCAACAACCAGGCCATCGACCTGATGCTGGCGGTGTCGACGCCCGAGGTGATCAACCCGGTGGCCGATGCCTGCGAGGCAGCAGGGGTGCCCTGCCTGTCGACCGTCATGCCGTGGGAGGCGTGGTATTTCGGCCGCGGCGCCAAGCCGGGCGCGCCCTCGCCGTTCAAATGGACCTATCATTTCGGCTTCGGTGTCGGCGAGTTCTTCAAGACCTATATCTCGCAATGGAACCTGATCGAGACCAACAAGAAGGTCGGCGTCATGTATCCCAACGACGCCGACGGCAACGCCATCCGTGCCAATCTGGCGCCGCTCTTGGCCAAGCAAGGTTTCACCATCGTCGATCCCGGCGCCTACGAGACCGGCACCACCGACTATTCCTCGCAGATCGCGCTGTTCAAGCAGGAAGGCGTCGAGATCTTCAACTCCTTCCCGATCCCGCCCGATTTCGCCGCCTTCTGGCGCCAGGCGGCACAGCAGGGGCTGATCAAGCAGATCAAGATCGCCCAGGTCGCCAAGACCGGCCTGTTCCCGTCCGACATCGAGGCGCTCGGTGACCTCGGCATGAAAATTTCGAGCGCCGCCTATTGGCACAAGGCCTTCCCCTACAAATCGCCGCTGACCGGCGTTTCGGGCGCCGAGCTCGCCGACGGCTACGAGGCGGCGAGCGGCAAGCAGTGGACGCAGCAGCTCGGCGCCTCGATGTCGCTGCTAGACGCCGGCTTCGAAGCGCTGAAGGCCAGCACCGACGCCAAGGACAAGGCGGCGGTGGCCAAGGCGCTGAGCACGCTGAAGACCGAGACGATGATCGGCACGGTCGATTTCACCAGCGGCCCTGTCGCCAATGTCTCGCCCGGCCCGATCATCGGCACGCAGTGGGTGGCCGCCAAGGAAGGCAGCAAATTCCCGCTCGACTATGTGGTGACCGAAAACGCCACCGACCCGAAGGTGCCGATCGAAGCCAAGCTCCAGCCTTACAACGGCTGATGGACCGCAGACGAGGTGGTGACCCATCCGCAACAACAAGCAGCTCTCGTTGCCGCCGGCATCCACAAGGGCTTCGGTGCGCTTGTGGTGCTGGATGCGGTCGATTTCGCCATGGCAGCCGACGAGGCTGTCGGCATTGTCGGTCCGAACGGCGCCGGCAAGACGACGCTGCTCAGCGTGCTTTCCGGCGCCTTTCCGCCGAGTGCGGGCACGGTCAGCTTCAAAGGCGATGACGTAACGTCCTTGCCGGCGACCCAGCGCTGCCGGCTCGGCCTGGTGCGCACGCATCAGGTGCCCAAGCCATTCAGCGGCATGACCACTTTCGAGAATGTCTTCGTCGCCGCCTCGCATGGGGCCGGCCTCGGCCGCGACGAGGCCTATGAGGAAGCGCTCGGCTCGCTGAAGCTGTGCGGTATGCTTGATATTGCCAACCGCCGCGCCGAGACGCTCGGACTGCTCGACCGCAAGCGGCTGGAACTGGCGCGCGCACTGGCGGCAAGGCCGACGCTGCTGTTGCTCGACGAGATCGGCGGCGGCCTGACCGACGGCGAAGCCGGTGAGCTCGTCGGCACGATCAGGGAATTGCGCCGCCGCAAGATCGGCATCGTCTGGATCGAGCACATCGTCCACATCCTTCTGCAAGTGGCCGAACGGCTGATCTGCATGGATGCGGGAAAGATCATCGCCGATGGCGAGCCGCAAGCGGTTATGGCCGATCCGGAGGTCGTGCGCGCCTATCTCGGCGGAGGCCCGAAATGAGCCTGCTGTCGGTCGAGAACCTGGTTGTCCGCCACGGGCTGCTGCAGGCGGTGCGTGGCGTCAGTTTCAGCATCGAACGCGGCGAGACGCTCGCGCTGGTCGGCGCCAACGGCGCCGGCAAGACGACGCTACTCAGGGCAATTGCCGGCGCGCACCAGCCGGCGGCCGGCCGGGTGCTGCTGGACGGCGCCGATCTCACCAGCGTGCCGTCGCACAGGCGCGTCGGCATGGGCATCGCGCTGGTGCCGGAGGGGCGAAAACTGTTCGTGCAGATGACGGTCGAGGAGAACCTTCTGCTTGGCCGAACCGCCGGCCGGCCGGGCGAGTGGAGCGTCGACAAGGTGCTCGACATGTTCCCCAATCTGAGGCCGCGCCGCCACGCCAAGACGGGCCATCTCTCAGGCGGCGAGCAGCAAGCGACGGCGATCGGCCGGGCGCTGATGAGCAACCCGGAAGTGCTTTTGCTCGACGAGGTTTCGCTCGGCCTGTCGCCGCTGATCGTCGACCGTGTCTATGCAGCCCTTCAGGGGCTGATCGCATCCGGCACGACGATCATCCTGGTCGAGCAGGACCTCAACCGCGCGCTGTCGGTGTCCGACAGGGTGATCTGCATGCTCGAAGGGCGCGTGGCGCTCGAGGGGCCGAGCAAGGCGGTGTCGCGCGACAACGTGACGAAAGCCTATTTCGGCCTGCACCGGAAAAGTCCCGGGAGCGTTCCGGCATGAGCAACCAGATCATCCAGGGCATCCTGCTCGGCGGCTATTACGCGCTGATCGCCTGCGGCCTGTCCTTCATGTTCTCGGTGATGCGTATCATCAACCTCGCCCATGGCAGCCTTGCCGTGTTCGCGGCCTTTGCGCTGTGGTGGCTCGCCTCGCGGTACCATATTCCGCCGTTTGTCGGCCTGCTGATCGTGCTGCCGCTGATGGCGGCGATCGGCTGGGCGCTGCAGCGTTTCCTGCTCGAACGCAGCGCGCGTGGCGGTACGCTGCTGCCGATCCTGACCACGTTTGGGCTGGCCATTGTCATCGACAACATGCTGTTCGAGCAGTTCGGCGCCGACACGCGTTCGCTGGCGCCCTATATCGGCAGCCTGTCCTATGCTTCCTGGGAATGGCCCGGCAGCATCTATGTCGGCAAACTCGCCGTGATCATGTTCGCCACCGCCGTGATCCTGCTGGGCGGGCTGCAGCTGTTCCTCACCCGCACCCGGCTTGGCCGCTCGATCCGCGCCACGTCGGAAGACCCCGATACGGCAGGCCTGGTCGGCGTCGATGCGCGCCGCGCCAATGCGGTCGCCGCTTCCATCGCCATGGTCACGGTCGGCCTCGCAGGCGCGTTCCTGGGCATGCGCGCCACCTTCGATCCCTATGCCGGCGCGCCGCAACTGCTGTTCGCTTTCGAGGCGGCGGTGATCGGCGGCGCCGGTTCGCTGTGGGGAACGCTGGTCGGCGGCATCGTGCTGGCGCTGGCGCAGACACTGGGCGCGCAAGTGCATCCGCAAGGCTTTCTGATCGGCGGCCATGCCGTGTTCCTCGTCGTGCTGTTCGTGCGGCTGTCCACGTCGGGTCTTGGCCTGCGCGGCCTGCTGCGCCTTCCGTCCCGGAGCGCGTCATGAGTGCGGTTTCGTCCTCGCCGGTCATCGAGCGCGGCACGATGACGTCGCGCATCGCGGCGATCGCCGTCGCTGTCATCATCGCGCTGCTCGCTATCGCACCGCAGTTCCTCTCGGCGGGCGCGGTCGACCGCATGACGGCATTGTTCATCTATGTGATCCTAGCGGCGATGTGGAACGCTCTGGCCGGCTTCGGCGGCCTTGTTTCGGTCGGCCAGCAGGTGTTCTTCGGGCTCGGCGCCTATTTCACCATTCGACTCGCCGATGCCGGCCTCAACCCTTTCGCCTCGCTTTTCGTCTCGGCGATCGTTGTCGGCATTGTATCCTGGCCGCTGTCGTTTTTCATGCTGCGGCTGAGGAACGGCGAGTTCGCCATCGGCATGTGGGTGATCGCGGCGCTGACGCATCTCCTGGTCAATCTCGACCGGCTGGTGCAAGGCGAAACGGGCACGTCGCTCATCTCGCTCAATGTCTACGACGCCGGCACCAGGCGGGCGACGATCTACTGGCTGGCGCTGGCCTCGATGACCGCCCTGCTTGCCGTCCTGTTTGGCCTGCTGCGCGGCAGCACGGGTGCAGCGATCCGCGCCATCCGCGACAATGAGGACGCCGCCGCGTCGGTCGGCGTGCGCGTCACCGGCACCAAGCGGCTGCTGTTCGTGCTTGCCGCCTTCGGCATCGGCGTTGCCGGGGCGCTGTGGCTGGCGACCTCCATCACCTTCCAGCCGAAAACCTACTTCAACGTCCAGTGGACCGCCTACATGATCTTCATGGTGCTGGTCGGCGGCATCGGCACGTTCGAGGGCGCCATCCTCGGCGCGCTGGTGTTCTTCCTCATCGAGACTTGGTTCGGCGGCACCGGCGTCTGGTACCTTGTCGGACTCGGCGCCACGGCAGTTCTGTTCTCGCTGTTCCTGCCGCGCGGCCTTTGGGGAACGATCGAGGAGCGCTTTGGCCTGCGCTTTCTGCCGGTCGGCTACCGCGTAAGGCTTCCGGAAAATGCTCCGTCCGATGACGGCACCGCCCCCTCGCCGGTGTGAACCTCACTTGATCAGGAGAAGGCATGACCATGCTTTTTGGCAAGACGATCCTCATCACCGGTGTCGCCTCAGGCATCGGCGCGCGCACGGCGGAACTCGCCGGCCAGCTTGGAGCGGACGTGATCGGCGTCGATGTGCGCGAGCCGGCGGCAGCGGTGGGCAGTTTCGTCAAGTCCGACATCTCGTCGAAGGCCGGCGTCGATGAGCTGGTCGCACGCCTGCCGGAGCGCATCGATGCGCTCTGCAATGTCGCCGGCCTCTCCGGCAACACCGGCGCGGTGTCGACGCTGGCCGTCAATTTCTTCGGGCTGCGGGCACTCTCAGAAGGTCTCGCGCCGAAGCTTCGTGAAGGCGGCGCCATCGTCAACGTCGCCTCGATCGCCGGCTATGGCTGGCGCGCCAATCTGAACCGGGCGGCCTCGATCGTCGCCATCGAAGGCTTTCCCGATGTCGCCAAGGTGGTCGCCGACCATGCAGTCAGGAACGAGGAAGGCTATCCCGTCTCGAAGGAACTGCTCTTGCTGTGGACCTTTCGCGCGGCGCACCAGGACCTTTTCAGACGCCGTGGCATCCGCGTCAATGCGGTGAGCCCGGGACCGGTCGAGACGCCGATCCTGAAACAGTTCCGCACCGTGCTTGGCGATGCCCGTGTCGACAGCGACATTGCCAGGGTCGGACGGGCCGGCACAGCGGGCGATATAGCGCCTGCCGTGCTGTTTCTGTGCTCGGACGGCGCGCGCTGGGTCAACGGCGCCAATGTGCCCGTCGACGGCGGCCTCGAAGCATCGATCAACGCCGAAGTGCTCGGCTTCTAACCGCGAAGCTCCAGACGGAGCGAGGGAGACAATCATGGATATCGGACTTCTGATCGACGGCGACAAAAGGGATGCGTCCGGCGCGGCCGCCTACGAGCGCATGGACCCGTTCACCGGCAAACTGGCGACACGCGCCGCAGCAGCCAGCGTCGCCGACGCCAATGCCGCAGTGGAAGCCGCGGCCGCTGCCTTTACGACCTGGTCGAAGACCGGGCCTGGCGACCGCCGCGCCTTGCTGTCCAAGGCGGCCGACGTGATGGCGTCCAAGGTGGGAGAATTCACCAAATTGATGATGGAAGAGACCGGCGCCACTGGTCCCTGGGCCGGTTTCAACGTGATGCTGGCCGCCAACATGTTGCGTGAAGCGGCGGCGATGACGACGCAGATTTCGGGCGAGATCATTCCCTCCGACAAGCCGGGGACGCTCGCCATGGCGATCCGCCAGCCGGCCGGCGTGTGTCTCGGCATCGCGCCGTGGAACGCGCCGGTCATTCTCGGCGCCCGCGCCATCGCCATGCCGATCGCCTGCGGCAACACGGTGGTGCTGAAGGCCTCCGAAATGTGCCCCGGCACACACCGGTTGATCGGTCAGGTGCTGGTCGAGGCAGGCCTGCCCAAGGGCGTCATCAATGTCGTCACCAACGACCCCAAGGATGCCGCTGCGATCGTCGAGGCGCTTGTCGCGCATCCCTCGGTCAAGCGCGTCAACTTCACCGGCTCGACCAAGGTCGGCCGGATCATCGCCGAGCTCGCCGGGCGGCATTTGAAGCCGGCGCTCCTCGAACTCGGCGGCAAGGCGCCGCTGCTGGTTCTGGACGACGCCGATATCGACGCAGCGGTCAATGCGGCGACTTTCGGCGCCTTCATGCATCAGGGCCAGATCTGCATGTCGACAGAGCGACTGATCGTCGATGAGAGGATCGCGGACGAATTTGTTTCCAAGCTGGCCGCCCGCGCGTCGAGCCTGCCGGCCGGCGATCCGCGCGGCCATGTCGTGCTGGGCTCGCTGATCAGCAGCCAGGCAGCCGACAAGATGGAGGAGCTAGTCGCTGACGCGGTCGCCAAGGGCGCCAAGCTTGCCGCCGGCGGCAAGCGCACTGGCACCGTTGTCGAGGCAACGCTGCTCGACCATGTGACGCCTGCCATGCGCGTCTATGCCGAAGAATCCTTCGGGCCGGTCAAGCCGGTGATCCGGGTGAAGGGCGAGGACGAGGCGGTGCGTGTCGCCAACGACACGGAATACGGCCTGTCGTCGGCGGTGTTCAGCCGTGACATCAAGCGTGCCATGGCGGTCGCTGCGCGCATCGAGGCCGGCATCTGCCACATTAATGGCCCCACGGTCGGCGACGAGGCGCAGATGCCGTTCGGCGGCGTCAAGGGCTCGGGCTATGGCCGCTTCGGCGGCAAGGCCTCGATCGCCGAATTCACCGATTTGCGCTGGGTGACGATCGAGGATCCCGGCCAGCACTATCCATTCTGAGCCGGCCTCGTCTGGCGGTTGGCATATGGATCAAACGGCCAGGGACGGCGTGAAGCGAACGCTGGCTGATCGCATCAGACCGGGTGCCAGTACGATGCAGCCAGTGTCGATGCGGCCGCCCGTGCGGTTAAAGGCATCGGTGATGTTGCTGACCGGCTCGGCGCAAAAGAACGGCTCGCCGGGCGGCGTGTAGAGAACGAGGAAATCAAGCGGCGCCTCGGCCTCGATGTCCAGCCGTCGTCCGTGTTCAGGCCAGGATATCCGGGCGCGGCGCGCCCATCCGGTGAAGACCGTGTCGAAGTCCACTTCCGATACGTCGAAACCGATGGACGGATCGGCCCCTACGGGCGGCAGGACATGCCGGACGGGCAGGACCTCCGTGTCCGTCTCCCACATGCCGGATACCAGCGCCTGGACATGCGCCCACGGCGTCGACGGGAAATAGGGATGGAGGCCGAAGCCAGCCGGCATCGGTGCGTCCGACAGGTTGCGTACCTTGATGGTCACGCAAAGCCTGCCGTCAGCCAGCGTTATCTCTTGGTCGGCTTCATAGCTCCACGGCCAGGAATCGGCGGCGTGGCGATAGCGCAGGACGACCGTGCAGGCTTCATGTCTGACAACCACCCAAGGCCGACGCCAGCCATGACCATGCTCATGATGAGGATCGTCGGCAGTCGTCGGAAGCCGGATGGTGCGTCCCGCGAACTCGAACCGGCCGCCCCTTATGCGATTGGAGTAGGGAACGAGCGGGAAGCAGGCCATGGCGCCGGCATCGCGGCTACTGATCGCCGCTGGATCGGCCGGGCGCAGCCAATCGACCACGGCGCCATCTTGCCACCATCGATACGACGCCAGCGCACCGCCGGCGGCCGGAGCAATGTCGACCGTCGCGATGCCATCGCTGATCGAGACCAGTTCCGAGTGCCGCGGGGCAACCGCAGCGAAATTCATTGTCATCGGCGCTCCCCGTCCCTTGACTCCAATCGCCATGGCGATAAGACATATCATATGAATAGTATGAAGAATAAGAAATCTTTTAGCACTGCACGGACGTCGCGGGTTGCCGTGGCGGTTTCCAGCGGCTCCACCGCATTGCATGCGACCGTCGTCGAGCAGATAGGTTTGCGCATCGTGCAGGGCGACTTCCTGCCCGGCGAAGCGCTGCCCAATGCCGACGATTCCAGCGAGATGCTGGGGGTCAGCCGCACGGTACTGCGCGAGGCGATCAAGGTCCTGGCCGGCAAGGGGCTGGTCGAATCCCGGCCGAAGACCGGCACACGGGTGCGCCCACGCTCCGACTGGAATTTCCTTGATCCGGACGTCCTGTCATGGCGCTACGCCGGCGGTGTCAGCGCCGACGATGTGCGGGCGTTGTTCGAACTGCGCCGCGCCATCGAACCGATGTCGGCGGCACTTGCCGCCCAGCGCGCCACGCCTGCACAGATCGCCGAGATCCATGCGGCACTCGCCGAAATGGAAGCGGTGAGCGATGATGGCGACCGCTTCGCCAAACCCGATCTGGTGTTCCACCAGACCATCCTGCGCATGTCAGGCAATGAGCTGATCGGCTCGCTGGCGGCACTGGTCGAAACCGCGCTGGTGATGAGCTTTCGCCTCTCCAACGACAATCCGGAAGGCCAGCGCCACTCCTTGCCGCTGCATCGCGAGGTGGCCGAAAAGATCGCCGCCGGCGACGCCGCCGGCGCACAAAACGCACTGCTGGTTCTCATCGACAACGCCGAGGACGACGTGCGCCGCAGCGTCGAGAACCGCAACAAACGCCGTCAGGATCGGGGTCAGCAATCGTGACCGAGACCAAACGCAAACTGCGGTCCGAAGCCTGGTTCGGCGGTGAAGGCAAGAACGCCTTCATGCACCGCAGCTGGATGAAGAACCAGGGCATCCCGGCCGATGCCTTCGATGGCCGCCCGGTGATCGGCATCTGCAACACCTGGTCGGAACTGACGCCGTGCAATGCACATCTGCGGGCGCTCGCCGATCACGTCAAGCGCGGCGTCTACGAGGCCGGAGGCCTGCCGCTGGAGTTTCCGGTGATGTCGCTCGGCGAAAGCAACATGCGCCCCACCGCCATGCTGTTTCGTAATCTGGTCAGCATGGATGTCGAAGAATCCATCCGCGGCAATCCCATCGACGGCGTCATCCTGCTGGTCGGTTGCGACAAGACCACGCCGGCGCTGTTGATGGGGGCCGCCTCGTGCAATTTGCCGACCATCACCGTTTCCGGCGGGCCTATGCTCAACGGCAAGTTCCGTGGGCAGGATATCGGCTCGGGTACCCATGTCTGGAAATTCGCCGAGGAAGTGAAGGCCGGCCGCATGCCGGTCGCCGACTTCCTTGCTGCAGAACAGGGCCAGAGCCGTTCGGCCGGCAGTTGCATGACCATGGGCACGGCCTCGACCATGGCCAGCATGGTCGAGGCGCTCGGCATCGGCATGCCGGACAACGCCGCGATCCCGGCGGTGGATTCGCGCCGTGGCGTGCTCGCACAGATGGCCGGACGCCAGATCGTCGAGCTGGTCCGCCGGGACGTGAAGATTTCGGACATTCTTACAAAGCAAGCGTTCGAGAACGCCATTCGCGTCAATGGCGCCATCGGCGGCTCGACCAATGCGGTGCTGCACCTGATCGCCATCGCCAACCGGGTCGGTGTCGATCTCAGCCTCGAAGACTGGGACCGCCTTGGCCGCGACGTTCCAACCATTGTCGACCTGATGCCGTCGGGCCGGTTCCTGATGGAAGATTTCTACTATGCCGGGGGGCTGGCCGCGGTCATGGCGTCGCTTGATGAAGTGGGGCTTCTTCATCGCGACGTCATGACCGTCAGCGACAAGACGATCGGCGCGTTGATCGACGGCGCGCCCAACTACAACCGCGAGGTCATCCGGCCGCTGAGCGAACCGTTGACCGACCAAGGCGGCATCTCGATCCTGCGCGGCAATCTGGCACCGAATGGCGCGGTCATCAAGCCGTCGGCGGCAACGCCCAAACTGATGCAGCATCGCGGCAAGGCAGTCGCGTTCGAGAACATCGAGCATTACTACGCCCGCATCGACGATCCAGAGCTGGATATCGACGCCTCCTCGGTGATGGTGCTGAAGAATTGCGGACCGCGCGGCTATCCCGGCATGGCCGAGGTCGGCAACATGCCGCTGCCGGCGAAGCTGCTCAAGCAGGGCGTCTCCGACATGGTGCGCATCTCGGATGCACGCATGAGCGGCACGGCTTACGGCACAGTGGTACTGCATGTCGCGCCGGAGGCCGCGGCCGGTGGCGTGCTGGCCTTGGTGCGCGACGGCGACATCATAGAGCTCGACGTCGCCGGTCGCCGGCTTGAACTCCTGGTATCGGACGAGGAGCTGGCGATCCGCCGCCGCGACTGGAAGCCGCCGGCGTCGCCCGAAGGCGGCTATCAGAGCCTCTATGTCGAGCGGGTGCTGCAGGCCGACAAGGGCTGCGATTTCGACTTTCTCGTCGGCCGGCGCGATGCCGGCATCCCCCGGCATTCCCATTAGGAGAGGCGCGCGATGACGGATGAAATCGGCTACGCCATCTACCCAAGCCTCAAGGACCGCAGCGTCTTCATCACCGGCGGAGGCAGCGGCATCGGCGAAAGCCTGGTGCGCCATTTCTGTACGCAAGGCAGCCGCGTCGCCTTCGTCGATCGGGCGGAGGAGCCTTCCAGGCATCTGGTCGAGGCGATCGCGGCCGAAGGAAATCCCGCACCGCTGTTCATTCCCTGCGACCTGCGCGAGGTCGAGCAACTGCAGGCGGCAACCGCGCAGGCATCGCAGCGCAACGGCCCGATCCAGGTGCTCTGCAACAATGCCGGCAATGACGACCGCCACCAGACCAAGGACGTGACGGTCGCGTATTGGGACGACCGCATGGCGGTCAATCTGCGCCATCAGTTTTTTGCCGCGCAGGCGGTGCGCCCGCAGATGGCCTCGCTGGGCGGCGGCTCGATCATCAATTTCGGTTCCATCACCTGGATGGTCGGCGATCCCGATTGCCCGGCCTATGTCACCGCGAAGGCAGCCGTCTACGGCATGACGCGGGCACTGGCCCGCGAACTCGGCCCCGAGCGCATCCGCGTCAATTGCATGGTGCCGGGCTGGGTGATGACGGAGCGCCAGATGCGGCTGTGGCTGAACCCGGCCGGCGAACGCCAGATCGAGGAGAGGCAGTGCCTACCCGACCGGCTGCAGCCATCCGATATCGCGCGCATGGCGCTGTTCCTCGCCGCCGACGACAGCCGCATGTGCACGAGCCAGCAGTTCATCGTCGATGCGGGCTGGGTGTGACCGATACGGCTCCAAGGGAAGAAGGGTATTTCATGCGTCTTGTTC
>NZ_PNOT02000173.1 GCF_002879535.1 Mesorhizobium intechi | reverse complement strand
GCGTCGGGCTGACGCCGCAGAATGTGCGCACCATCAGCTGGCTGCCAAGCACCTGCGCCTACCGGCTGGTAGCCGAAGGCCACGATCTCTATTGGTGGCACCGGCTGGTGTCGGGCAATGCCGAGACCGTTCACGAGGCCGGCATTTCGATGCGCGGCCGGGTCAAGGCGAGCGAGACGGATCTGGCCGAGCCTGAAGATTATTTTGATTATATGCTCGACGACGAGCCTTGAGGTCCGCCTCGGCACGGCTCCCGATAACGGACACGGGCGGAATCCCCTTTTGGCGCGCGTTGTTCGAAACCTGGCGACGGTTCCCTTTCCCGCCACATGAACCGCAGATGAACGCCGGGTTCGTAAACAGTTCAGGCAGGCTGGCGCATCCTCCCATCATCGCTTTCAAGCGGACGGGCACAAGCCCGCAACAAGGAGAGAAGACCATGTTCAACAAGGTGAAAACGGCAGCCCTCTCGGCCCTGCTCGGCCTCGGCGCGCTGACGGCCGTTCCTGCCCATGCCGACAGCCTCTATCTTGGCTTCGGCAACAACCAGGATCCGCGCTTCGGCGTCTACGCCGGCGACGACGGCTATCGGCATCGCCGCGATGAGCGCCGTGACGACTGGCGCGGTGACGATTGGCGCCGCGACGGCTGGCGCCGCGGCTGTTCGCCGGATCGCGCCCTCGACAAGGCGGAGCGCATGGGCCTCTACCGAGCCCGTATCGTCGACGTCAACCGCCGCGTGGTCAAGGTCATGGGCCGCCAGGACGGCGACCGCGTGGTCATCGTGTTCGCCAACCAACGCGGTTGCCCGGTTATCTATCGCTGAGGCATCGTCTTCTTCGAAGATGAGCCTGGAGACATGACCCCCATGGGGTCGGTCTGGACTAGCGGAGCCTCCGTCCCATCGGGCGGGTGCGGCTCGGAAAAACCCCGCGGGAGCGACCCCGCGGGGTTTTTTCATGCAGGCGCGGGCGGCCAATCCATGGCTGGGCGAAGAGCCCGGCCATGGATTGTCGAAGCTGGCTACTTCAGTTCGAAGGTGACGGTCACCTGGACGTTATAGGCGTTCTCGCCGGCCTGCACCGGCGCGGCGCCTGCCGCGGCGTCGAATGCCTTGGCGTTGATCGGCATCGGTGCCGGCCTGATGTTCTGATCCGTGATCTCGAGCACCTTGCCGAGGCTGACGCCCGCCGCCGCGGCAAGCGTCTTGGCCTTGGCCATGGCGTCGGCCACCGCTTTCTTGCGCGCCTCGGTGACGGTGGCCGCCGGATCGTCATTGGTGAAGGCGATGCCGCCGCCCTGGTTGACGCCGAGCGAAACAGCCTTGTCGAGGATCTCGCCCGTCTTGTCGATGTCGCGCACGCGCACCGAAAGCGTGTTGGTCACCTGGTAGGCGACAAGTTCGCCTTCCTGGCTGCCATCGGGTTTGTTGGTGTAGTTGTAGCGCGGGTTGATCTGGATGCCGGCCGTCTGCAGGTCGCGATCCTTGATGCCCGCCGCCTTCATCGCCGCGATCACGGCGGCCATGGCGTCGTTGTTGGCGTCGAGTGCGGCCCGCGCCGTCTTGGCTTCGCGCATCACGCTGAGCGACAGCAATGCGAGGTCGGGAGGAGTGGTCGCTTCGCCTTCACCCGAAACAATGATGCGGGCGGGCGTCGGCGAATCGGCGGCTCCAGCCATCGCCGGAAAAGCGATTGCAGCGGCGAGCGCGAGGGGCAAAAGATGCTTGGTCATGAAAATCTCCTTGGTCTGCGATCCAGTCGCACAGGTCGCGTAGAGCGCGATTATGGGTTGATTTGGGCGTTCCGCGAAAGCCGGTCGGGAAAGCCTTGTGCCGGAAAGCAAAAAACATTAATCCAGCCCGCGTGGGGCCTGTAGCTCAATGGTTAGAGCCGGCGGCTCATAACCGCTTGGTTGGGGGTTCGAGTCCCTCCGGGCCCACCAACATTGTCAAATCGCTACGTGTCGGTCAGGCGCGAGAAAAGCAGCACCTGCTACCACATCGTGTCTTGCACGAAGGTGAAAGAAGAAACCGGCCGCGTCGTTCATCAGATCGACGCGCGTTTTTTGATGCCGAACAGGATCTTGTCCTGACCCCACACCAGATAGATTTGCGACATAGATCGCGCCAAGTTCCGAGCCCATGGCCTGCTCATGATTGGCCCGCGATCGTGAGTCCCTGCGTTTCAAAGCGGTATCCGCCCAGATGGACACCCCAGCGGGCTGGGGACCTCATTTCGTCACCACGACAATCCCGCGGGTCTTATTCGAGCCGCTGTCGATTGTGTTGATCGCCTTGTAGAGATCGGCGAGGGTCATCCACACGGGCGGATATTTGTATTTGGCGACATCCAGCACCAGGGCGCGATCCGTCTCGGCGTCATAGGCTCCAATCGGCGAGACATGGCCAGCGCCGTTCTGGCCGATGGCCTGGCGTGTATAGTTGACGATCAGCCGCTTGTTCGGATCGGCAAGCGTATCCTTGATCAGCTGCCGGAGTTTGGACACGTCGATGGTGTCGGCGTGATGGAACTCAGCCTTGACGCCGAGATTGATGAGAAAAGCGTTGATCTGCTCCAGCACCAGGCCGTCCTCTTCAACCATGGCATAGGACTTTATCTTCTGGTTTTCGGGGGTGAACACGAGATCCTGCGTGAACAGGCCCCACGGATAGAGGCGTGGCGGCGACGGGCGTTTTATTTCCAGGCTGTTGAGAACGGCGGCAATGGTGGCCGGGCCGCAGAAGGTAAGGATTTGCTCTGTTTCAAGATAGGTGGCGAGCTTGAAGTAAGCCGATTTTTCGTCAGCCTCGTCGAACAGTTTTTCGCCGGCGGGTTCGGTTATGTAGATAAGCTGGTCGGCACGGGCCATGGGCGAGGCCAAACTCAGCGCCGCGAGTACCAAAAGGATTTTCGTCCTCATTGCTGTGCTCCAACCCAATCGGCCAAAGCCTTGATGTCGGCGTCGGCGGCATCCTTTGACGATTTCATGCGTGGCCGCCGTCGCGGTGGGCGCGAACTGCATCGGCAAGATGGAGGCTGCCGTCCGACAACTCGGAACCGGCGAGGGCCAGTGCCGCTCGGTCAGAAGATAACGGCGCGAAACAAATGCCCGAAAGGGCATGTGCTGTCTCCATCAAACATTCGTGGCAAAGATGCACATGCCATCCTTGCCACGTCAAGTTGTGTCTGCGCTCGGCGTCAGGTTGAAATCCGGGTAGCTTCGCTACAGGCGCTTTGCCTCGAAACCGAGTTTTGGGGGGTCATAACCTTAAACTGTCGATTGAAGCTTGGGCCGATGCAACTGGCTCTGTATTGGTTCCGACCGGGCCGTCGCGGCGGTCTGTTCTGCCTTAGCGATCTTGCCAAACTTGCCCTGTGTCTTCACGTCCGCGTCCTCCTGCTAAATTCGTTCGCAATGCTCGCTCTACTGGCATTCCTTCCGGGAATCGCGTCCTGTCGCTAGCGCCCGCCAACGACGACGTGCGGCTTGCGAGCCAAGGTCGGCCATCCTTCGCGTGCACGACTGCGAGGCCAACGCAATTCTCCCGCCCATCATCGATGCGCCAGCTGCAAACGGGACCATCATATCGGAATACGAAGTCCAGTCCGCGAAGCCGATCAAATTCGTCAGCGAGGAAACGGCAAAAGCAATGGAGGCCATGACCATTTCAATGCTATTCAAACCGCCCTCTTTGAGTTGCCGAATCCAACTATTTCCGAGCGATTGTAGACAAGTCGATGTCGATCCGAGAAAGTTAGGGTATCGTCCTTAGACACTGGCTTCTGATACTGTCTTCCGTTGTGCCATTTCGATCATGGGGGATAAACTATGCAGCAATCATTCGGAATGGCTTCTTTTATTTACACGCTTATTCCTGTTGGCGCCGCAATTCTTGGCGCCGCAATTGCTGCTTATCGCCGCCCCGGACCCGCGCTTGTCAGCGCGATTCAGCATTTCGCTGCCGGCGTCGTCTTCGCCGCCGCGGCAGGTGAGATTCTCCCGGGCTTGAAGCAGGAAGGATCAGCCGTACCGGTCGCCATCGGCGGCGCCGTGGGTGTGGCCGTCATGCTACTGCTGAAGAACCTAGAGCAGAGGAGCAAGGGACCGATCGGCTTCCTGACGATCGTCGGAGCTGACATACTCGTCGATGGTCTGGTGCTTGGTCTCGGTTTTGTGGCCGGCGCCAAGGTCGGGTTGCTGCTGACGATCGCACTCACAATCGAAGTGCTCTTTCTCGGGTTGACTGTAGCGGTCGAACTCGGCGAGTCCGTCAAAACTCCCATCCGGGTCGTCGCGGTTACCGCCGTGCTGGTCCTTTTGCTGCCGCTCGGTGCAGTTGCCGCGGTCCCGATTTCGACACTTCCCGGCGCGTATCTGACCGGCTTCTTTGCCTTCGGTCTGGTCGCGCTTCTATATTTGGTGACGGAAGAACTCCTCGTCGAGGCTCACGAGACCCCAGACCGGCCCTGGGTCACGGCTATGTTTTTCGTTGGTTTCCTGCTTCTGCTTTTGCTTGAGAGCACAATGGAATGATCCTGCTTTCAAATCCCGAAACGGCGGAGTTGGGGCACTCCCGATGGGGTCGTCGGTATGTTCGTGCCCGGCAGGATGACCGAAGGCTCCAGGAGAGCTATGGATGGTCCGATGCGAATGCGGCTTGAGCTGCGCCAATGACCGAATGGGCCGAAAGCAAGGCTACATCACTATCGATGGGGGACACGGAAGTCAGAAATCCTACCTCTGCTCTTCTGCCCGGGAGCTCGAGTTGACATTGTCCATATTGAGGTCGGCGCGGAAGCTTTGACCATCGACGGCAATCAAGCTGATAACGGCATTTGGCGCTGCAGCAGGAAGCGAATGCTCAAGTGGCAATCGTATTTCTGCCTTTGCACCCATGCGGGCAATCAGTCCGTGCGGCCCAGGAACGATCTGATTATATGCGTATTCGTTCTCGATGTGATCCGGCGGCAGGCTTGCGAGCTCTGCCGCGTCCCAATGGGCGAGAATCTTTCCGGAACCGTCCTGGACCGCCGCTTCCACTATAAAGGCTGGAGCTTCGGGTGTGCCAGCATCGAGGTAGGCGTGAAGGCTGACAAAGTTTCCGCTCACCCTCGCGTTTTCCACGCTGAAGTGGGTTACCGATGGGCTTACTGGACCAGGATGAAAAGATGTCAACACAGCGCCGCGATAGTGACTGTAGAGCCCGACCACAAAGGTTGTGGCGAGAAAGAAGCCTAGCAGCGCGAGCTTCTGGAACGTACCTTCTGAAAGCGGCAAAGGAAGGCTTCCGCCCGTCCATCGGAACCAGCGATGCGTGGCCAGATGCGGACGGCGCCTGAGCAGCAAATTATCAAGCGAATAGGCGCCGCTGCCGTTAAGCATCAGGGTGCAGGCCATGGCGATGTTGCATGCGGCCATCGTCCATCCCTCGAGACATACAGCACCTATCCATCCGAACATCACCATCAAGGCGATTGAGAAGCCGAGAGACGCGCACGCGGCGGCGCGCGTCATAAAGCCCGCGATGAGCATCATCCCCGCGAGCAACTCGGCAGCACTGAACACGATGATCGTCGCATAGAGAAGATCGAAGTGTTTGAGCATGAAGGAGATGGCTTGATCGGTTCCAAAAAGCGCACCGGGCATCGCATCCTGTAATTTGTTCGCCATCCAATTATGCGCGCTCGGGTCGAGTTTTTCCGGATCGTAAATGAAGCGGCGCGAGCCCCCGCCCCAATATATGAAACCGTGCACGACCCGCACGGTGAGCAAGCCCAACGCTGCGCCTCGCCAATGGGCGTCATCCAATGCGCCGACAACAGGACTCTCTCGCGCCGCACGGTTCATTGTCGCTAACGTGCCCGCGTCTGTCATATCCCACTTCCTCTAAAATCGTTCCTTCCTTCGTCTTACTATTCTCAAACGTCACGATGGACGAGACGTCTCCCTGAAATGCGGATGGTTTTCTCTGACGACCTCTCCGCGATATTCGATCGGCGACATCCCGTAACGACGCTTGAACGCCTTGCCGAAAGTTGAGAGATCGGAATATCCGCAATCGAATGCAATCTGCCCAACCGGTCGCCCAGGGTGTGTCTCGATCAAGGCGCGTGCACGCGTAAGCCGAACTTCCCGCAAGAGACCGGCAACAAACATGGATCGATCGGCGAACAGTCGATAGAGACGCGCGCGTGAGCACCCTATGGCTGTTGCAATGCGAGCGGCAGTCAGATCGTGGCGTGAAGCATGCGCCTCGATGTAGCGCCTCGCTGCGGCGAACAGATATTCGTCGAGTTCGTTCTTCCGATCTTCGCCGTGTGCAAGGCGTGAGAGCATGGCGATCGCGAGAGAGGCCATCGAGTGCATCGCGGCCGCAGCGTCCGCTTTGTCCAGTTGGGTGCCATGGCGTGACATGGCGTCGAGATGAGCAAGCAGGATTGGCGTCAAACCGCTTTTTGGTAACTTGACAACAGCTGTGTCGCGCAACACCGGCCTGGGGCCAAGCACACTCATTATCAGCGAGCGAGGAAGCGCAAGCTGCGCGAGTTCGTACCGAGTGGACGAGGTCACAAAGCGGCGGTCACAATCCAACAGGATCAGCCCGCTGTTGCTATCAAGCACCGTTGTGCGCTCATCGTCATAGCTGACCTCGAAGATCCCCGAGCGTACGCACCCGACAAGCACCAGGCCGCTCTCGCGCTTGCCGAAGCCGCATATCAGCGGGTCGCCGCGGATATGAATGAAGGACGTTCCGTCACTGTCCGTGCATCGAAGCAACTCGCTACGGAAATCGGCTCCGGTATCGTTTGCAGGCCGGGATATCATGCAGGATGTGAACTGCTCTTGCCAGAAATCCAGGCGGTCCGCTACCGGCACCGAATTCGTGGTCAGATTCGCGAGCGATGTGGGTGCTGATTTCACTGCTCCTCCGCCCGTACTGCATTTAGCCAAAACGGAAGCATCGCAGCAGGTTATAGAGAAAGGCGAATAAAGCCTCCGCCGATAACGCTGCAACCTGAGATAGATAATTTTGGCTAAGGCGGCGTTAAGGTGAGAAGCAACTTACAAACGGAAGTTTAGTAAAAAATTCTCCGTGAAAGTAACGGCGTCTAAACCACGTCTTTTCGTTGCAAGCCGGTCCATGCCGTGGAGATAAAACGTCCAGTTCCATGAGACAAACTGACTAACGGTGTCAGTCCTGGCGTGACAGTCTCCCGACCGCAGACCAGCGGCAGGAGACAAGGATGAGCGGGTTAAACGAGTTGAGCGGCTACGATCTTGTCTACGCGGTCAGCCAGAAGACGATCAATAACCAATTGGAGCTGCTATCGGCTCTCTCGGTTTTGCCAACCACTTGGAAGGCCGCAGACCCTGACGGATTCTGGTCTATCGACGTTTCTGTCGGAACCCCAACCGTCAACGCAGTGACAGGCAACGCCGGCGCAAGAGCGCTCAACGTCATCTTCCCATTTACCGGAGGAACGATGACCTATTCGAGCCTCGGCCGTGATGCAAACGGCAAGCCTGCCGTCACCAGCAAAACGATCCAGATGAAGGGCTGGGGGCTGAAAGTCACGGTCAATTTGAGCCTTGCGGAAATCGCCCAGGCAGACATCGCGGCACACAAGCTCATTCCCGATGCGGTCAAGCGGCAACTGAAGGCCTTCACCGTCGACATGTACGACATTCGTCATCTGTTTCTCAATTTCGAGGACGCGGATTTGATTATGGACAGCTACGAGTTCGTTCCGGCCGCTGGTGTAAGGAACGCCGACCTCGTCTCGCCCAACGTGATCACTCAACTGCGCGCCGTGGTGCAGTGCGTGATCGAGACGCTGCGAGGATCAAACAATCCCTTCATCTTCGGCTACATGGCAACGGACAAGAAAGTACCGCCGAAGGACGCCATGTTCGCGCCGACCGGATCCAGCTACTCAATCTATGCCGAAGGCTCGGATCCCGGCCGGAGTAGCCTAAACTTCCTGTCGCAAACGGAAGGGCGAGATGTTCCTTCCGACGCCAAGTCGGGGCTCTTCGACAGCAACTGGATCAGTTCTGATCAGGTCCAAGGCGCCTATGTGATCGCCGAGCGCCTCGTCATGGAATTACTGGTGCCCCCGGTTGCAAAATTGTTCGGGTTCCAGCCACAGGATTTCAAGCAATCGAACAATACCGTCACCGCGCATAAATCAGGAAAGTCTGATAAATCCACGACGATCACCTTCACGCCGGTTGCCGGCAAGCCCCAATATTCCTGTCAAATCCGCATCGCGTTCAAGGTCGATGCGAAAGATATGGCCGGAAGTTATATTGGATATGCAGACGTCGAGATGTTCTGGAACGCGGATTTTATTTTTGGCTTCGACGGGGCCAATAATCTGACGCTCAACCTCGGCAACAGCAAGACAAGCAACAACATTCATAAGCATCCGAACTCACTTGGTACATTCGAGCAAGTGATCTCCATGATCGCCGACACAGCAATGTCGGCGATTTCAGACAACAAAGTTAACGGCATTTTCCACAACATGGAGAGCAAGGCGTGGCCTAAGGGCATCGCGGCGCCACTCGAAGCCAGCGGGTTGAACCTGAAGTCGCGCATTATCCTCGCGGCAGGTTCCGAGTTCTTCTTCAAGGACATCGCCACGACGCCACAGGGCCACCTCAAGATGACGACCACGATCAAGAACTGAGGCGGCCACCGTTAACCGGCAAGACGCAGTTCCAAAAACCTTCGCGGCAATCCCAGTCTCTGCAGGAGAGATCGATGATCAATGTCAGCCTCCGTTCTGAAATCATGAAAGACTATGTACCGGGAAGCGAGCTGTCCGGCGACCGGGATATAGCCGCGGCGATGCAGAAGGACGGCACGTTGCTGCTTTTCTCGGTCGGGGTCGACGACCATGTCTACATGCTTATCAAGGCGCCCGGCTCGAGCACGGGATGGGAAAGAACTGATCTCAGCGCGGATCTGCCGACAGGTCTCCGCACCTTGCATCTATGTGCGGCACAAGCAATTGACGGCTCGCCAATCCTGGCAATCGCGACCTCGCCGCAGTCGGGTGCCGAGTGCGCAGTCTACGTCGCGACGGATTTCACGCCCGCGAGAAAGCCGGGCCGCTGGGCCCCGCGCGGCTCGCGCGCCGGAATCGAAATCACCGCGATGACGACCGGTTCGACTGCTGACGGACATCCGGTCGTCGTCGTGGCCACGGTTGATGGACAGCGACAACTGTCCACCTTCTTCCTTCATCCCGACCCAACGGGAAAGGAAACAGTCTGGAAGGAGGTTCCGCTGCCGCTCAACGGCGACCGCGTCATCGACATGGCGATCGGACACAACGCCAAACTCGAGACTAGAATTCCGGGGCTGGAAGGATTGATCTATACGCTGCTTCACGTCGACGACGTCACCACACGCGTGATTGTGACCTCGTTTCCCGATTTCAGCATCTACAACCATGTCATGCCGGTCACCATCAATCCCGGCGCTCTTGCAGCGATTGGTCTGCCTTCGGGCGACACCCAGCTCTTCCTCGGCGCCGACAGCCTTTACGGGCTGAACGCCGAGCAGCAGATAACGCAAGACGCAGCGGACGTATCGGAAGCGGCGACGAAAATAGTGTCGATGGGTGCCGACGCCTCCCCGCGGGCGATGAGTGCCGGGCGCCATCCCGACGGTAGGCTGGAAATCTGGTGGCTGAACAGCACAGGCATCCTGTCATTTGTGGAAGAAAAGCCTGCCGGCGGCTGGGGCCAGCCCATCGGCCTGCAGAAGCAGGTTGGGGAAATGACGGCGTGGCGCAACCCGGCGAGCGGCGAGATCGATCTCTTCACCGTAGATCAGGACCATTCCCTCATGCATCTGTCGCAGGATCAGACGACGACCCTGTGGTCGGCACGGTCGATACTACTGCCGGTCGGGCCGGCCGATCTGACCAAGACCACGGAGTGCAATAGCTATACGACGCAGGTCACGCTGAGCGATGCGGACGGGACGCCCTTGGCCAATCAGACCGTCAAGATTTCGGCCTCGTCGCTCAGCCTCGTTGCCGTTGACGGGTCCCATTTCTTCGTCGACCAATCCGGCCAGTCAGCCACGATCCAGACCAACGCCCTCGGCATGTTTAGCATCGCGACTGTGGCAAAGGGGCTTACGACTCCGAAAATCCGGCTTGCCGGCGATTTCATGAAGGAGGCGATCGACTTCGACCCGAAAGCCGCGGTGGCAAACCGTCTCAAATCGGTCAACGCTGACGATCTACGCGGAGCGACCGTTACCCGCGGAGGGGCCAAAGTGCCGCTGATACCGGCTCGCCAATCCGGCCAGCTTTCGGACGCGGCACAAGCCCTGCGCCAACTCGTCAAGGTACAATCGCGTCTTGCGCAGCCTGGGAAGGCTGACGACGTGACCGTGGATGTCGGCGGCGCTGGTCCGCAATCATACGACATCCGGCCGACCTCCAGTACCGTCACAACGCCGCTCGATGTTTCGCATTTGCCAAATGGTGTTGTGCTCAAGCTTCCTGTCGGCGCTGTCCCGGCGGCCCGACTTGCTGCTCCGCAAGGTCTTTTCGATCCGATCGAACACGCCTTCGGCGACGCCTGGAATGCCGTAACAAGCGGCTTGATGGAAGTGGCGAACATCATCATCGAGAAAGTTGATGACGGTCTGCGGATCATCATCAACGGATTGAAGACAGCGTTTTCAGCGGTGCTGAAATTTGCCGAGCAGGTTTGGGATATCGTCGAGTGGGTTTTCAAACAGATCGGCGCGGCGATCGAGGAGATCATCGAGTGGCTGCGCTTTCTGTTCGAATGGGGTGATATCCTCAATACGCATGTCGTGATGCGGAAAATGGGACAACTCGCGTTCCTGCAACTGGAAACAACCGCATCCACTGCTGCGACCGATGCCGCGGCGGCGCTCGAAGCGTTAAAGGCGAAGATTGCCGATCAAAGACCCAAATTGCCGGCGGATGGTATCTCGCAACTGACAGTGGCCGCAGCGATCCGGACGTGCAAAAATCAAACGCAAGCGCGCGACCCCCAAACGAGTTGGATCGTCAGTAAGCTCAACCGGCACACGCTCGGTCGAGCGAACGCTCGAGATTCGGACTTCTCGCCAGACTCTATTGCGAGTGTTCTCAAAGGGTTGGGAGAAAATGAAATAAAAGAAATACAATCAGTTTATAGCGATATAAGT
>NZ_PNOT02000239.1 GCF_002879535.1 Mesorhizobium intechi | reverse complement strand
CTCTTTTTGTTGCCTTGACCCGGCAGGACCGGCGGCCTCAAGCCGCTTTTGCTTCGGGCTTTTGCAGCGCGAAGGAATGTCCGTCCGCGTCGAAGATATGCAGGTCCTCGGCATTGGCGCTCAGCCGCAATGTCGAACCGCGCTTGACCTCGACATTGCCCGGCAGCTTGGTCACCAGCGGCAGGTCGGCGCGGCCGATGTCGACATAAACCAACTGGACCTCGCCGAGTTGTTCGACATAGTCGACCGTTCCTTCGAACAGATAGTCCGCGCCGCTGGCGATCATCAGGTCTTCCGGCCGCACGCCGAAACTGACCGCCGCGCCCTTGGCCGATGCAGGCGTCGAGATCGGCACCGTCGCCTTGCGGCCGCCGACGTGGCTGACGACGGTCGGGTTGCCGGTCTTGTCGATGGTTGCCGGCAGGATGTTCATGGCCGGTGAGCCGATGAACTGGGCGACGAACAGGTTGCCGGGTTTCTTGTAAAGGTCCATCGGCGTGCCGACCTGTTCGACATGGCCGTCCTTGAGCACGACGATGCGGTCGGCCAGCGTCATCGCCTCGACCTGGTCGTGGGTGACATAGATCATCGTCGTGTTGGGCATCGATTCCTTGAGCTTGGCGATCTCGATGCGCGTGGCGACGCGCAGGGCGGCATCAAGGTTCGACAGCGGCTCGTCGAACAGGAACACTTTCGGATTGCGCACGATGGCGCGGCCGATGGCGACACGCTGGCGCTGGCCGCCAGACATCGCCTTGGGCAGCCGGTCGAGATATTTGGTCAACTGCAGGATTTCCGCCGCCTGGCGCACGCGGCGGTCGATCTCGGCCTTGTTTTCCTTGCCGATCTTCATCGAGAACGCCATGTTGTCGTAGACCGTCATATGTGGATAGAGCGCGTAGGACTGGAACACCATGGCGATGCCGCGCTTCGACGGCGGCACGTCGTTCACCACCTCGCCGTCGATCTTGAGCTCACCGGACGTGATTTCCTCCAGCCCGGCGATGGAACGCAACAAGGTCGACTTGCCGCAGCCCGATGGCCCGACGAAGACGATGAACTCGCCCGATTTGATATCGAGGTCGATGCCGTGGAGAATGTTGAGATTGCCGTAGGACTTCTTCACTTGTCTCAGATTGACATCGGCCATTGGTGTCCTCCCAGTGATTTCCTCAAGATTTCAGTCCACGCGCCCGAACCAGGCGCCATAGCCGCCAAGCTCGATCGAACCGGTGCTCGCCTGCCCGGAAAACCCGTGCCCTGACAAAGGTTGCAGGGATCGGCTGCCAAGGTCAACCTTGGCCGGCTTGGCGCCCAGGTTAAAGACGCAGACGACCTGCTCATTGCCGGCGCGGCGCGTGAAGGCGACGGTGTCGCCCTCGCTTTCGATGAAGGTGATGTCGCCCTTGACCAGAGCCGGATGGGCGCGGCGGAAGGTCAGGAAGCGCCGGTAGTGCTCGAGCAGCGAAGCCTGGTCGCCTTTCTGGACATTGACCGCCTGCGCCAGATGCTTGGACGGCACCGGCAGCCACGGCTTGGCCTGGGAAAAGCCGCCATTCTTGGCGCCGCTATCCCACACCATGGGCGTACGGCAGCCGTCGCGGCCCTTGAACTCCGGCCAGAAGCGGATGCCGTAGGGGTCCTGCAGGTCCTCGAAGCGCAGTTCGGCTTCGCCCAGCCCGAGTTCCTCGCCCTGGTAGATGCAGACCGAGCCGCGCAGCGACATCAGCAGCGCCGAGATGACCTTGAGATAGGCAACTGGGTCGGCTTCGCCGGCGGCCCAGCGCGAGGCCGGACGCATCACGTCATGGTTGGAAAACGCCCAGCACGACCAGCCGTCGCTGGCGACCTTGCCGAAAGCCTCCAGCACTGAACGCACCTTCGCGGCGCTGATCTTTTCCGGCGCCAGGAAGTCGAAGGAATAGCACATGTGCACGCGCTTGCCGCCGGCCGTATAGGCGGCCACGACTTCCAGCCCGCGCTGCGAATCGCCGACCTCGCCGACAGCGGCGGTTGCCGGATATTCGTCGAGCAAAGCGCGGAAGCGTTCGAGGAAGCCGAGATTTTCCGGACGGCTCTTGTCGTAGAGATGGTCCTGGTAGTTGTAGGGATTGACCGCCGGCGCGGTCTGGTCGTTGCGTTCTTCCGGCGGTAGCGGCGGATTGTTTTCCAGGCCCTGGCTGTGGAAGTAGAAATTGATCGTGTCGAGGCGGAAGCCGTCGACGCCGCGCTCCAGCCAGAAGCGGGTGACGTCGAGCAGCGCGTCCTGGACTTCGCTGTTGTGGAAGTTGAGGTCGGGCTGCTCGGCCAGGAAATTGTGCAGGTAATATTGCTGGCGACTGGTGTCCCACTGCCAGGCCGACCCGCCGAAGATCGACAGCCAGTTGTTGGGCGGTGTGCCGTCGGGCCTGGCGTCCGCCCAGACATACCAGTCGGCCTTGGAATTGCTGCGGCTCGACCGGCTTTCCTTGAACCAGGGATGGATGTCGGCCGTGTGCGACAGCACTTCGTCGATCATCACCTTGAGGCCCAGCCGGTGCGCCTCCGCCGTCAGCGCGTCGAAATCGGCCAGCGTGCCGAACATCGGGTCGACGTCACAATAGTCCGAGACGTCATAACCGAAGTCCTTCATCGGCGATTTGAAGAAGGGCGAGATCCAGATCGCGTCCGCGCCGAGCGCGGCGATGTAGGGCAGCCGGGCGATGATGCCCTTGAGGTCGCCGATGCCGTCGCCGTTCGAATCCTGGTAGCTGCGCGGATAGATCTGGTAGATCACCGCGCCTCGCCACCAGTCGCGATCGATGGCGAGGTCGGGGTTCGAACTGGCTTTTAAAGCGGATTGCATGGTTTCAGCCTCCTTTCACCGAGCCGGCGAGCAGCCCGCGGACGAAATAGCGCTGCAGCGAGAAGAAGACGATCAGCGGTACGATGATGGTGATGAAGGCCGATGTCGTCAGGATCTCCCAGTTGCCGCCGCGAGAGCCGAGCAGCGCGTTGAGCTTGGCCGTCAACACGATCTGGTCGGGTGCCGTACCAAGGAAAACCATCGCCACCAGGAGATCGTTCCATACCCACAGGAACTGGAAGATGGCGAAGGAGGCCAGCACCGGGAAGGACAGCGGCAGCACGATCTTGACGAAGATCTCGAAATCGCTGGCGCCGTCGATGCGGGCCGATTCCATGATCTCGCGCGGCAGGCCGGCGATATAGCTCCTTAGCAGGTAGATGGCGAAAGGCAGGCCGAAGCCGGTATGCGCCAGCCAGATGCCGAGATAGGTCTTCGACGGCACGCCGAAGAAAGTACCGACGCCGTTATAGAGCTTGAGCAGCGGGATCAGCGACATCTGCAGCGGGACCACCAGCAGGCCGATGATGACCGCGATCAGCAGCGCACGGCCGGGAAACCGCATCCAGGCCAGCGCATAGGCGGCAAAGGCTGCGATCAGGATCGGAATGACGGTCGCCGGTATGGTGACGGTCAGCGAATTCATGAACGAGCGGCCGATGCCTTCCGAGAACAGCACCGTCTGGTAGTTGTCGGTGGTGAATTTCGGCGGCGCCGACGAGGCATAATAGAGGCGCTGGCCGCGATCGCCCTCGAACGCCTTGGGCGAGGTCATGACGAAGCTGCCGTCGGCATTGACCTGCAGGGTAACGCCGTCACCCAGATCGGCCGATGAGCCAGCCGGATATTGCGTCGGTGCCGCCGCCTTGACGCCGAAGGCGCTGATGTTGCGCTTGGCGCCATCACCGAAGATGTTGCCCTCGAGAACGTACTTGCCGTCCTTCTGGGTCTGCGCCGTGGACGGCGGCAACCGCCCGGCCTCGGTCTGGCTGGAACTGGCGAACGAATTCCACCAGCCCGAGGCGACGATCTGGTCCTTGTCGCGCAGCGACGAGACCAGGATGCCGAGTGTGGGAATGGTCCAGATGGCAACGAAGACCAGCACCGCTATGTGGACGCCGAAACGGCTGGCGAAGGATTTTCCGGTCGCGACGGCCATCTCAATGTCCCCCCGTCTCTTTGTTCGCCTGGCGGATGTTCCAGACCATGATCGGGATGACCGCTATCATGATGATGATGGCGATGGTTGCGCCGCGGCCGAAATCGCCGCCGCCTCTGAACATCCAGTCGAACATCAGATTGGCCAGCACCTGGCTGTTCCACTGGCCGTTGGTCATGGTCAGCACGATGTCGAAAACCTTGAGCACCAGGATGGTGATCGTAGTCCAGACGACGGCGATGGTGCCCCAGATCTGCGGCACCATGATCTTCCAGAAGATCTGGAACGGGTTGGCGCCGTCGATGACCGCGGCCTCCAGCGTCTCCTCCGGAATGCCGCGCAGCGCCGAGGACAGGATGACCATGGCAAAGCCGGTCTGGATCCAGATCAGGATGATCATCAGGAAGAAATTGTTCCAGAACGGCAGCGATATCCACACCTGCGGCTGGCCGCCGAAATGCTGGATGATGGCGTTGAGCAGGCCGATCTGCACCTGGCCCTCGCCGCGATATTCGTAAATGAACTTCCAGATCACGCTGGCGCCGACAAAGGAGATGGCCAGCGGCAGGAAGATCAGGCTCTTGGCGATCGTGCCCCACCAGATCTTGTCGGTGAGCACGGCGATGATCAGGCCCAGGAAGGTGCAGGCCGCCGGCACCACCGCCAGCCACAGCAGGTTGTTCAGGATCGAGCGTCGAAGGTCTGGATCGCGCAACGCCCACTCGTAGTTGGCGAGCCCGACGAAACTGGTGCCGCCGCGGTCGAGGAAGGAGAGCCATAGTGTCGCGATCACCGGGTAGATCAGGTAGATGGTGAGAATGATCAGCGCGGGGCCGACGAACAGCCATGGCCGCACAAGGCCCTGCCGGCGCAGATTGTTGACGGCAGCCGTGCCGGTGACCCCGCGCGAGGGGAAGGTCAGGTCCAGCAGTTTGTTGGCGCCCCAGAAGTAGGCGACACAGCCGCCGACGCCGATGATGATGACGAAAATGGCCGAGAAAATCTGAGCCGCCATGGGTCCCTCTCCCTGTGCGTGACCAGCCAGGCAAGCTGGCGGTCGCATGCACCGACTTTGTGGGTCATTCGGAACAATCGAAACGCGAAGGCTTCCGGCGTATGCCGCCGGTCGGACCCGGGCCGTGGCCCGGATCCTGCAGGAGGATCAGTATGGTTCCAGCTTGCCGGTTGCGGCCTACTTGATTGCGTCCCAGCTCTTCTGGATGTCGGCCGCCACGTCCTGGGCGGACTTGCCGCCGACCAGATCGATCATGCCAGTCCAGAATGAGCCGGCGCCCACCTTGCCGGGCATCAGGTCGGAACCGTCGAAGCGCACTGTCGTCGCTCCGACCAGGATCTCGCCCTGCTTCTTCAGCGCATCGCTGCCATAGGCGTCCTTGTTGGCGCCCTTGAAGGGGGTGACGAAGCTCTTCTGCGCCATCCACAGTTCATGCGCGAGCGGCATTTCGAGGAACTTGATGAATTCGCGCGAAGCCTTGGAATCCTTGGTGATCATCACCAGCGTTCCGGCGACTTCCAGCGGGTTTCCGAGTTCCGGCTTGGAGGCGTAGGGCGGGTAGGGGAAGAAGTCCGCATCCTGCCCGAGCTTCACGCCCTCCGGGAAGAAGGACGGGATGAACGATGCCTGATGGTGCATGTAGCACTTCGGCGGCACGGTGAAGAGGCCCTTCGGGCTGTCACGGAAGTCGGTCGCGGCCACAGCCTTGGCGCCGCCATCCACCATCTTGTCGTCGGTCGCGATCTTGCCGAAGATGTCGATGGCGCTGACCACCGCCGGATCGGTGAACGGGATCTCGTTCTTGACCCACTTGTCGTAGACTTCCGGCGGCTGCGTCCTCAGCATGATGTCCTCGACCCAGTCGGTCGCCGGCCATCCGGTCGCGCCGCCGGAACCAAGCCCGATACACCAGGGCTTGCCACCATCGGCGATGATCTTCTTCTCGAGCTCGGCCAGTTCCTCTTGCGTCTTCGGGACCTTGTAGCCGGCCTCCTGGAAATTGTCGGGCGAGTACCACACCAGTCCCTTCACGTCGATCTTGTAGGGAAAGGCATAGAATCCCGGCTTGCCGTCCTTGCCGGTATAGGTGCCGAGCTTGGCCCAGGAGTCGCCGGCGGCGTAGTTTTCCTTGACCCAGGCGGCGACGTCGTCGCCCAGCGGGGTCAGCACGCCCTTGGAAGCCAGGTCCTGGATCAGGCCCGGCTGCGGCAGGACGGCGATGTTCGGCGGGCTGCCGGCCTGGGTGTCGATGACGATCTGCTGCTCGTAGTTTTCGGACGAGGAGTATTTCACCTCCGCGCCGGTCGCCTCGGAGAAATAGTCGAGCACCGAACGGACAAGCGCCTCATCCTCGCCGCGCCACGGCCCGAAGATGGTAAGCGTCTCGCCCTTGAGGTCGACTTTCTTGAGGTCCTCGAAGTTTGCCCAGTTGAAGCGCTTGTCCTCGCCTGGCTTGAACTTCAATTCGGCATGCGCGGGCGTGTTCAGGGCGAGCGCACCAAACGCAACACCCAGCAAAAGCATTTTCTTCATCGGTATTCCTCCCAGTGGGTCACACACACCGGACGGAACCTCCATTCCGCCCGCCGACGCCGCAGGACTGTGACTCAGTCGCAAGGGAACCGCAACCTTCCGAAGAGTCTTCCAAAGCGCTTTGGCTTTTTTGATCACGCCACTGAATCATCTGAAAGTCAAGAGGCCCGGTAGCTAATCGATTTAATTTCGCCGATCATGCCGCCGAAAAGTGCAGCGCAGCATGCTTTTTTGGCAGCGCAACGCCAATTTTCGTTTCAAACTGGCTCCAACCCCGACTATGGTCGTCCCGATACCGTCGCGCCACCTGTGGCGATTGGGTCGATTCAATTTAAAAGCGCTTTGAGGGAATGGAGGCCGTTGTGAACCTCAAGCAGCTCGCGCATATGCTGGCGCTTTCGCAAACCACGGTAAGCCGGGCATTGAACGGCTATCCGGAGGTCAACGAGGAGACGCGCAGGCGCGTCATGGACGCCGCCAAGCGCCATGGCTATCGCCCCAATCCCAGCGCGCGGCGCCTGGCGACCGGCAAATCCGGCATGATCGGCTACGTCCTGCCGACGGGGGCGGCCGTCGACATCGATCCGCATTTCGTCGAGTTTCTGTCCGGCCTCGGTGACTATGCCCGCTCGCACGAGCTTGACCTCGTGCTGTCGCCGGCCGACGCCGACGACCAGGAGACGACCTATCGGCGCATCGTCGCCAACCGGCAGGTCGATGCCGTCTATATCTCCTCGCCGCGGCCGCAGGACAGTCGGGTGGCGCTGGTCAGCACGCTCGGCATCCCCTTCCTCGTCCATGGCCGCAGCGAAGGCTTCGATTTCGACTATCCCTATCTCGACATCGACAATGAGGGCGCGTTCCACGAAGCGGCGCGGCTGCTCGTCCAGCTCGGCCACCGGCGGCTGGCGCTGATCAATGGCGACGACCGCGAGACCTTCGCCATCCATCGCGAGCGCGGCGTGCGCCGGGCGCTCGCGGCAAGCGGGCTAAGCCTGGGCGAACGCCATGTCTGCTCCGTGGTCATGACCGAAGAGAACGGCTATCGCGCCACCAGGCGCCTGCTCGAGGAGGGTGACGCGCCGACGGCGATCGCCTGCTCCAGCCTGATCATGGCGCTGGGCGTCGTGCGCGCGGTGCGCGACCTCGGCCTCACCATTCCCGGCGATGTCTCGCTGATCGCCCATGACGACGTCTTCCCCTGGCTGAAGCCGGAGAATTTCTCCGTGCCGCTGTCGACGACGCGCTCCTCGATCCGCCTTGCCGGCGCCCGCGTCGCCGAACGGCTGGCAGCGCGGATTTCGGGGCTGGAGGAGGGCGCGCGCGGCGAGGTCTGGCCGGTCGACCTGGTGGTGCGCGGGTCAGTGGCCGGCGCGCCTGCCTAGGACCTGACGTCGATCAAGGGTCGGTTCGATCCGTTGACGCTTCGCCCATTCCCTTAGTCCGGACCGGGATCCGCCTCACATCGACCAGCGCCAGGAAGCGTGTAGCCTGGCGCCGCACAACGGCAGTCCGCTTTCTGGAGGGATTGCAAGAAACGTAGCGGGATGGCGCAATCCTGTTAACGCCGCACTAGCCACCCTGCCCCGAGATGGGCGATGAAGACGGATCAACCCAGCGCGGTTTTTCGGCCGGCGCAGGCGCGAGAGTCGCGCAACTCCCGGCTTCCCGGGGGGCAGAACTACTCCTTCGCCGCTTCCGCCGCCTTCGTATCCAGCAGCCCAAAACCGAAATCATTGTCGCGCCCCTTGGGGCCGAGATCCTTGGCGGTGGCTGCCAGAGCCTTCTCAATGTCGTCTGCGGTGCGGTCGGGCGAAGCATGGAGGAGGTTGGCGATGGCGCCGCTGACGATCGCCGCGGCGAACGAGGTGCCGGTGACCACGTCGGTGCCGGCGCCGCTCGGCGCCACCATCTCCACGCCTGGCGCCGAGATGAAAACATAGGCACCGCGATTGGCCTGCGGCATCAGAGCGTCCTTGGCGTCGGTCGCGGTCACCGCGATCACGCCGTCGAAGGCGGCCGGGTAGCCATAGGGCGCCTTCGGTCCGTTGTTGCCGGCGGCGGCGACCAGCACCATGCCGAGCGCGCGGGCATTGCGGCAGGCGGCGCCGAGCAGGTCGTTCTTCGGCCCGACAAAGCTCATATTGATGATGCTGACATTTTGCTCAGCCGCCCAGTCGAGCGCCGCCAGGATGACGTCCATGGTTGACTTGCCGCCTTCGAAGGCGCGAGCGTGGTAAATCCTGGCGCCCGGCGCCATGCCTTCCAGCGCTCCGACACCGGCGATCAGTCCGTCGATCGAGGTGCCATGGTCGCGTTTTTCGACCGGCACGCCGGGCATGGCGTCGAACTGCGCGGCGATGACACCGGCCAGCGCCGGGTTGGTGTCGTCGATGCCGGTATCGATGACGGCAACGCGGACGTTTTGACCGCTCGCCTGTTTGGCATCGAGCGCGATGCGGTCGAAGGCATAGTTGACGATGCCGGCGGCCTGCTGCAGCGAGTAGATGTGGTTGGGCTCGCGCCGCTGCGTGCGGCCGTCGGCGGCAAGCTGCGCCAGCACGACGCCGACGGGGCGACCATCGGGAATGCCGAAGCGCACCAGCGTGGTGCCGAGCAGGCGTGACTGGCGCTGCGAGCGCACTTCGAGGCCGAAGGAGGCGGCGATCTGCTGCACGGCGCCGGCATCGCCGTCGACCGTCACCAGCACTTCGTCGGGGACAAACTCGCCCGCCACGGCGCGCGGCGGCTGCACGGCGACGAGATCGGTCGGCGAGACGATCGGCCCGCCGGCCGGAGGGCCGGCCTGATTGTTGCCCGGCGGCGTGACCGGTGCCGGCTGCGGCGTCGGCACCGGTGCCGGAGGCGCGACCGGATTGGGAAACAGGTCGACGATCAAGGCGGGAAGAAAGACGGCGGCCGCCTGGGCAGACCCCGCACCGCCGGCATTGTCGCTGGCGCCGCCGCCGTCCTTGGCGCAGTCGGCGCCGGCTTCATTGGTGCCGTATCGGCAGTCGATTTTCGTCCGGTCGCTCCCGGCGGCATTGGTCTGTGCCGACGCGGGCACGGCGGCGATTGTCATCGCCGCCGCCAGGATTGCCGCGAATCGAAGGGCCGCCTCAGCCGCCATCAACCGGTTTCCTTCCCTCGATCACGGTGTCCGCGAATGGCTGGGCGGCAATAATGCCGAGCTGCTTGGCATAGTCGGCCGCGTTGGCGGCGGGAATGCCGATCCGGAACACGCCGTCCGCGGTCGGCCCGCCGATGACTTTCAGCCCGTTGCCGCCGAGGAATGCCGAAATGTCCGACATCTTGGCATCCGGTTTGAACTTGACCAGGGCGAACGGCATTTTTGCCAGATCGTCTTGCGCGCCGGCGATCTCGAAATCCTTGCCCTTGCCGCCGGGCTGCACCAGGGACTGCACCGCGATCAGCGCCAGCAGGACCGCGGCCGCCGCCCAGGCGACGCCGACCGGCACCGCCATGAAGCGGCCCCAGGCCTGCGCCAGCCAGGACGAGCCAGTCGGCTTGCGTGCAGGTCCGGCCTCGGCGTCGAGCGCCTTGGCCAAGCGGCTGAGCGCATCGGCTGGCGGGCGGATTGCTTCATTGGCCGCCGATGTGCCGGAGAATTCGGCCTCGGCCTCGCCAAGGGCTGCCATCGCCGCCGGATCGGTCGCCAGCCACTCCTCGACGGCTTCGAGGTCGGAGCCTTCCAGCGAGCCGTTCAGGTAGAACGGCAGCAGCGTTTCCATTTCGTCGCGGCGTGACATTTTTTCAGCGGCGCTCATGGCCACCCCCTGTCGTAACCGGCGGCCTTGAGGGCTTCGCCGAGTTTCTTGCGGGCGTAGAACATCCGGGTTTTGACCGTCGCCACCGGGATGGCGAGCACCTCGCCGATCTCTGTCACCGACTGCCCATGATAATAGGCAAGGTCGATCACCGTGCGGTGTTCTTCGGGCAAGGCGTCGATGAACCGGCGCAAGGCGGCGGCCTTGTCCTCTTTCATGGTGACGACCTCCGGCGTGTCGGCGCTGTCGGGCACCGCGGCGGCGGCCTCGTCGTCGATCCAGTCTTCCTTCTTCTTGCGCAGCTGCGACAGCGCCTTGAACCGGGCGATGCCGAGCAGCCATGTCGAGACTTCGGAGCGCCCTTCGAAGCCCGGCGCCTGGCGCCACAGCTCAAGGAACACCTCGTTCGCGATATCGTCAGCCATCATTTCCGATCCCGTCTGGCGCGCCACGAAGCGGTAGACCCGCGCGTGGTGACGCATGAACAGGAGCCGCACGGCGGCACGGTCGCCCTTCGCGACCCGGTCGACAAGCGCGCGATCCGTCTCCGTCGCTGCCGTCATGGCCGGTCGAGCCGCCTGGCTCCTGTCTGCTCTGTCGCCGGTCGATCCAAAAAGGTTCATCCTCCGCCAAGGAATTTGAGGAGGCTAAACGAAGAAAGGGGCGGTTGCCAGTAGGGACGCCTTTCCTTCCCCCTTGTGGGGGAGGTGGATCGACGCGCAGGCGCAGAGGCGGTTAGGGGGTGGGTGACGGAGTGCCGTCAGTGCCAAGCTGGAGTACCCCTTGTCCGTCTTGTCGCTTCGCGACAATCCCCCTTCACAAGGGGGGCGGCTCGCTCAACTCAAAAACGGCTTCGCCTTCATGCTCTCTGGCACCGGCACGCCAAGCCGGCTCAGCACCGTCGGCGCCAGCTGCAGCTGATCGAGCAGCGTGTCGGCCTGCGGCCCCTTGCCCTGGCCGAAATAATACAGCGCGAAATCCTGCATCTCGTCGTCATGGCCGCCATGGTGGCCGCGGTCCGTCTGGCCGTGGTCGGCGGTGACCATGACCTCGTAGCCGGCCGCGATCCAGCCCGGCAGGAAGGCGGCCAGCATGCCGTCCATAGCATAGACCGCATGGTCCATCTCGTGGCAGTCATGGCCGAAGCGATGTCCCATCGAGTCCAGCGTGCAGGTGTGCAGGATGCCGTAGTCGATACCGTGGCGTTTGGTCATCATGGTCAGGGTCGCGAACAGGTCGACATCGCTCGGCGTCATCTGGTTGCGGGCATTGTAGCCGGTCATGGTGTGGAAGCGGCCATGCGTGATCGGCCCACCGGGCTCGTCATATTCCATGTCCTCGACCAGGTCGAACGGGTAGGAGCGGAAGAATTCCGACCAGTAGGAATGGGTAACCGCCCCGGTCTTGCCGCCGGCCTTGCTGACCTCCGAGAAGATGTCGGGCTGCGCGACGCGGAAGCGATTCTCGTTGGAAAGAATGCCATGCACCTGCGGCGACACGCCGGTGTGGATCGAGGCATAGCAGCAGGCCGATGTCGATGGCAGCACCGAGCGCATCTTCCAGACCCGCGCTTCGCCCGACTGCAGCCAGCCTTCGAGATTGCCCATCAGCCGGCGCCAGTTCCTGTAGGGCACGCCATCGAGGATGATCAGCAGAAGCTTGGACTTGAGCGCCATGGGCTGCTCCATGGATGTCTGGTGGTTGAAACGGGAACGCCGCATGCCGTTTCGCTCACACGGCGTTCTTACACGTGAATCAGGCAGGTAGGATGCGGCTAAGCGTTGAGCCAGCATTCAGCCAGCGCGTAGCCATCCATCATTTCGCCGATCGGGCTCTTGGCGAAGCCGCCGATCTTGTTGGTGGCGGCGGCATCGATGAACTGGTTGAAGAACGGCACGATCAGGCCGCCCTCGTCGCGCATCAGCACCGCCATGTCGTGGTAGATCGCCTTGCGCTTGGCTTGGTCGAGTTCGCCGCGTGCCGCAAACAGCATCTTGTCGAATTCCGGCCGTTTGAAGCGGGTGTCGTTCCAGTCGGCGGTCGAGACGTAGCCGGTGGAATACATCTGGTCCTGCGTGGCGCGGCCGCCCCAGTAGGAGAGAGAGAAGGGCTGCTTGTTCCAGACTTCCGACCAGTAGCCGTCGCCGGGCTCGCGCTTGATCTCGATCTTGATGCCGGCCTTGGCGCAGGATTGCTGATAGAGCTGGGCGGCATCGACGGCGCCGGGGAAGGCAACGTCGGAAGTGCGCAGCAGGATCGAGCCGCTGTGGCCCGACTTCTTGTAGAGAGCAGCCGCCTTCTCCGGGTCGAACTTGCGCTGTTCGATGTCGGTCGAGAACAACGGGTAGGCTTCGTTGATCGGGAAGTCGTTGCCGACCGAACCGTAGCCGCGCAGGATCTTCGTCAGCATCTCCTCACGGTCCATGGCGAGTTTCAGCGCCATGCGCAGGTCGTTGTTGTCGAAGGGCGCCGTGTCGCAGAACATGTTGAACGGGTAGTAGCCCTTGCCCGACACGTTCTCGATGCTGACGCCGGGGATGCGCTTGACCAGGTCGACGACCTTGGGCTCGACGCGGTTGATCATGTGCACCTGGCCGCCCTGCAGCGCGGCAAGCCGCGCGGTGGCGTCATTGATGACGACGATCTCGATCTGGTCGGCATGGCCCATTTTGTCGCCTTGCCAGTAATTGGCGAAGCGCTCGCCGCCATGGCGCACGCCAGGCTGGTTGATTGTGACCTTGTATGGACCGGCGCTGATGCCGGCATTCGGGTTGTCCTTGCCGCCATTTGGCTGGATGACGAGGTGGTAGTCGGCCATCAGATAGGGGAAATCGGCGTCGGCATCGCCGAGCGTGACGACGACTTCCTTGCCGCTTGCCTTGACGCCCTTGATGTTCTTGAGGATGCCGAGCGCGCCGGACTTGGATTTTTCGTCGGCATGGCGCTCGATGGTGGCGGCGATGTCCTCGGCGGTGACGGTCTTGCCATTGTGGAACTCGATGCCGTCGCGCACCTTGATCGTCCAGGTCTTGGCGTCCTTGGACGCGCCGATCTCCTGCGCGATCATATTGGTCAGGCTGTTGTCGGGCATCAGCCGGACCAGATATTCGCCCCACTGCTTGCCGAAGCTGTAGGTGACCTGGCTGAGGTTCAGCGCGGGGTCGAGGCTGTTGGTCGACTCACCGCCCTGCAGGCCGGCCTTGAGGATGCCGCCCTTGACCGGCGTCTGCGCGAAGGCCTTCCCGGCCAGCGTCGTTGCCAGCGCCGCCGACACACCCAGTGCCGCCGTGCGGCCAAGGAAGTCGCGGCGCGATATCCGGCCCTGGCCGGCGAGATCGGCGAGATGGTCGAGTTCAGTCGTCATGTTCCTGCCCCCTGTTGAAAACCACGTCACGGGCAGCGCCCGTCCGCAAGGACGTGTGGCGCTTTCGTGTTGCATCCGGATGACGCCAGCCGCCGCCTGGCAAATGGACCGCTAGTTCCCCGCGCTGGCCATGCGCCGCCCCTTGATCGCCTTTTCCAGCCAGCCGATCTCCATCTCCGGAACCGACGACAGGAGAAGGTCGGTATAGGCGTCGAAGGGCGGCGTCAGAACCTTGCTCTTCGAACCGTAGCGGACCACTTCGCCGCGATACATCACCGCGATCGAATCGGCGATCGACTTCACCGTCGCCAGATCGTGGGTGATGAAAAGATAGGCGACCTTCTCGTGCTGCTGCAGGTTGAGCAGCAGCTTGAGGATGCCGTTGGCGACCAGCGGATCGAGCGCCGAGGTCACCTCGTCGCAGATGATCAGCTTCGGCTTGGCCGCGAGCGAGCGGGCAATGCAGACGCGCTGCTTCTGGCCGCCCGAAAGTTCAGCCGGATAGCGATCGACAAAGCCCTTGCCCATCTCGATCTCGTCGAGCAGTTCGGCGACGCGCTTGTCGCGTTCCCTGCCGCGCATGCCGAAATAGAATTCGAGCGGCCGGCCGATGATCGTGCCGACGGTCTGGCGCGGGTTCATCGCGACATCTGCCATCTGGTAGATCATCTGCAGTTGGCGCAGGTCTTCCTTCGGCCGGTCGGCGAGCCGGTTGGCGAGCGGGCGCCCGTCGAAGGTGACGGTGCCTTGCTCGGGCGGCAAAAGGCCGGTGATGGCGCGCGCCAGCGTCGACTTGCCGGAGCCGGATTCGCCGACCACTGCCAGCGTCTGGCCCGGGTAGATGTCGACCGAGACGTTCTTCAGTACCTTGACGTGACCGCCGCCATAAGCGGCGGTGACGTTCTTCACCGACAGGAACGGGGTCACGCCGGGGTTCTGCTCCTGGTGCTCGATCTCATGCACCGAGACCAGCGCGTTGGTATATTGCTGGCGCGGCTCCTTGATGATCTGGCGGGTACCGCCCCATTCGACCAGCCTGCCATGGCGCAGCACCATGATCTCGTCGGAGACCTGGGCGACGACCGCGAGGTCGTGGGTGATGTAGAGCGCCGCCACATGCGTGTCGCGGATGGCGTCCTTGATCGCCGCCAGCACGTCGATCTGAGTCGTCACGTCGAGCGCCGTTGTCGGCTCGTCGAAGACGATCAGGTCGGGTTCCGAGCACAGCGCCATTGCTGTCATTACCCGCTGCAACTGGCCGCCCGAGACCTGGTGCGGAAAGCGCTCGCCGATGGTTTCCGGGTTTGGCAGGCTGAGCTTCTTGAACAGCGCGACAGCGCGCCTTTCGGCTTCGGCGCGTGTCGCCGTGCCATGCAGCAGCGTGGCTTCCACCACCTGGTCCATCAGCCGGTGCGCCGGGTTGAAGGCAGCCGCCGCCGACTGCGCGACATAGCAGACCTCGCGGCCGCGCAGTTTGCGGAAACCTTCCTTGCCACCCTTCAGGATGTCGCGGCCGTTGAGGATTACCTCGCCGCCGGTGATGCGCACGCCGCCACGGCCATAGCCCATCGACGACAGGCCGATGGTCGACTTGCCGGCGCCGGATTCACCGATCAGCCCCAGCACCTTGCCCTTTTCCAGCGTCAGCGAGACATCGTGCACCAGCACGATGTTCTTTGGCGCCTCGCCGGGCGGGTAGACCGTGGCCTCGATGCGCAGATTGCGGATATCGAGCAGCACGCCTGCCTTGGGTTGTCCGGGCTTCGCGTTGCTGTCAGCCATCACCCGCGTCCTCCCTTCAGGCTTGTCGTGCGGTTGAGGATCCAGTCGGCGACAAGGTTGACCGAGATGGCTAGCGCGGCGATCGCACCCGCCGGTATGAGCGCTGCGGCGATGCCGAAGACGATGCCGTCCTTGTTCTCCTTGACCATGCCGCCCCAGTCGGCGTCGGGCGGTTGCACGCCAAGGCCGAGGAACGACAGCGTCGAGAGGAACAGCACCGCATAGATGAAGCGCAAACCGAGTTCCGAAACCAGCGGCGACAGCGCATTGGGCAGGATCTCGCGGAAGATGATCCAGGCACTGCCTTCACCGCGCAGCTTGGCTGCTTCGACATAGTCCATGACGTTGATGTCCACGGCGACCGCGCGTGACAGGCGGTAGACTCGGGTCGAGTCGAGAATGCCCATGACCAGGATCAGCGTCACCAGGTTCGTCGGCAGCACGGAGAGCACGACCAGGCCCATGATCAGGGTCGGGATCGACATCAGCAGGTCGACGAGGCGCGACAGGACCGTGTCGAACCACCCGCCGAACACCGCCGCCGAGAAACCGAGTATGGCGCCGAGCGAGAAGGACAGCGCGGTCGCCAGCACGGCGATGAACAGGGTGATGCGGGCGCCGTAGATCATGCGCGACAAGAGATCGCGGCCGAGATTGTCGGTGCCCAGCCAATGCGCGGCCGACATTGGTTCCCAGACGTCGCCGACGATCTCGGCATTGTCGTGCGGCGAGATCCACGGCGCGAAGATCGCCGCCAGCACGAACAGTGCGGTCAGCACCAGGCCGATCAGGGCTGGGATGGGGATGCGTCTTATATCGAGCATGCCCGCCCCCTCACTTCGGATGTCTGAGACGCGGATTGGCGACGATCGCCCCAATGTCCGCGATGATGTTGAGGCTGATATAGACGGCGGCAAAGATCAGGCCGACCGCCTGCACCACCGGCACGTCGCGCTTGGTGACGTGGTCGACCAGATACTGCCCCATGCCGGGATAGACAAAGATCACCTCGACCACGACGACGCCGACGATGAGATAGGCGAGGTTGAGCATGACGACGTTGATGATCGGCGCGATGGCGTTCGGGAAGGCATGCTTGCGGATGACGGCGAAGGCCGAGAGCCCCTTGAGCTCCGCCGTCTCGACGTAGGCTGACTGCATGACGTTGAGGATGGCGGCGCGGGTCATGCGCATCATGTGGGCCAGCACCACCAGCGTCAGCGCCGTCGCCGGCAGCGCGATGGCCTGCATCCGCTCGCCGAACGGCATGCCGTCATAGACGGTCGAGATGGCGGGGAACATCTGCCATTTCACCGCGAAGAAATAGACAAGGAGATAGCCGACGAAGAATTCCGGGAACGAGGTCGAGGCGAGCGCCAGTCCGGAGATCAGCTTGTCGACCCAACCATTGCGGTAGCGCACGGCGATCAGGCCGAGGATGATCGCCAGCGGCACGGCCACGATCGCCGCCCAGAAGGCGAGGAACAGCGTATTCCATAGCCGGCCCTTGATCGAGGTGGCGATATCCTGGCCGCTCGACATGGCGGTGCCGAGGTCGCCGGTCAGCACGCCGCCGAGCCAGTGGAAATACCTGACATAGGCCGGGTCGTTGAGGCCGAGCTGTTCGCGCAGATTGGCGAGCGATTCCGGCGTTGCCGATTGTCCCAGAATGGCCTGCGCGACGTCGCCGGGCAGGATTTGCGTGCCGGCGAAGATCAGGACCGAAATGGCCAGCAGAAGGAGGATGCCCAGCGCGATGCGCTGGGCAATTAGCTTCAGGATGGGTAAGGACATCTCCGCAAAGCCGGACTCAGGCCTGCAGCCAGCACTTCGCCAGGGCGTAGCCGTTCATCAGTTCCTGGTGCGGATCGTCCACCCAGCCATCGACCTTGGCGCCGGTGGCGTCGATGAACTGGTTGAACATCGGCAGGATCAGGCCGCCTTCGTCACGCACCATGACGGCCATGTCGTGGTACATCTGCTTGCGCTTGGCCTCGTCGAGCTCGGCGCGCGCCGCCAGCACCATCTTGTCGAAGTCCGGACGCTTGAAACGCGTGTCGTTCCAGTCGGCGGTCGACAGATAGGCGGTCGAGTACATCTGGTCCTGCGTCGAGCGTCCGCCCCAGTAGGAAGCGCAGAAGGGCTGCTTGTTCCAGACCTCGTTCCAGTAACCGTCGCCGGGCTCGCGCTTGAGCTCGATCTTGATGCCGGCCTTGGCCGCGCTCTGCTGGAAGAGCTGCGAGGCGTCGACCGCGCCGGGGAAGGCGACGTCCGAAGTCCTCAGCAGAACGGTGCCGTCATGACCGGACTTCTTGTAGTGGAACTTGGCCTTGTCGGGATCGTACTTGCGCTGCTCGATTTCGGTGAACAGCGGATAGGAGGCGTTGATCGGGAAGTCGTTGCCGAGCGAGCCATAGCCGCGCAGCACCTTGGTCAGCATCTCCTCGCGATCGATGGCGAGCTTAAGCGCCATGCGCAGGTCGTTGTTGTCGAAGGGCGCCGTGTTGCAATGCATGATGAACACATAGTGGCCCGGCCCCGCATGATTGCGGATGGTCACGCCCGGCACGCGCTTGATCAGATCGACGATCTTCGGCTCGACGCGGTTGATCATGTTGACCTGGCCGCCCTGCAGGGCCGCCGTGCGCGCCGTCGCGTCATTGATGACGATGACTTCGATCTGGTCGGCATGGCCCATCTTGTCGCCTTGCCAGTAATTGGCGAAACGCTCGGCGCCGTGGCGCACGCCGGGCTCGTTTGTCTTGACCACATACGGGCCGGCCGAAATGCCGGCATCGGGCTTGTCCTTGCCGCCGTTGGGCTGGACGATCAGGTGGTAGTCGCTGAGCAGGTAGGGAAGGTCGGCATTGGCCTCCTTGAGCGTCAGCACCACTTCCTTGCCGCTGGCCTTGATGGAATCGATGCCCTTCATGTAGCCGAGCGCGCCGGATTTCGACTTCTCGTCCGAATGGCGCTCGAGGGTAGCGGCAACGTCCTCGGCGGTCACGGTCTTGCCGTTATGGAATTCGACGCCGTCGCGGATCTTCAGCGTCCAGACCTTCGCATCCTTGGACGAGCCGATCTCTTCGGCGATGCGGTTCTCGAGCTTGCCCTCGGGCGACAGCTCGACGATCATTTCACCCCAGCACTTGCCGAAGGCGAACGGCACCTGCGTCATGAACAGGGCCGGATCGAGACTGTTGGTGGATTCGCCGCCGACCAGGCCGGCCTTCAGCGTGCCGCCCTTGACCGGGCCTGCCGCGCGCGCCGCGCTTGAAAGCAGCGAATTGGCGAAGGGCGCGGCGATGCCGAGCGCCGCCGCGCGACCGAGAAAATCACGACGGCTCAGCTTGCCCGCCGCGACACGCCGGCTAAGGAATTCCAGTTCGTTCGACATGTTGAGTTCCTCACTCTGTTGGTTCGACTCTGCGGTCGATTTTTGTTGTTAATTCTCCCTGAATAATGAGGGCAAGCTCATGCCGTAAGCAAGACCGAATGCGACATGCCGTGGCGTAAATCGTACGTCGCATTTGGACCAACGGTGTCAGCGCTCAAACAAGCGCACGTGGAATTTTCTCCTCGAAATCGCGCTCGAAGACGATTTTTTCGCCCTCATAGGCCTCAATTCTGGCGCTGACGATGAAGTTTTGTGCGTCCGATCGCATGTCGGCCCATGTCTCGGTGCGCACCGACCATCCATTTCGCGACAGTGTTTGCGTCCAGTGTGTTTTCCCGGAGGCTGACGATGGATCGTCAGGATGGATCGTCCATGTTTCGCGCGCGATGCTGCCATTGACCAGGCCGTGGTCGAGATCGCGCACCTCGCCGAAATCATCCGTTATGGAAAGCGTGACGATTCCGGTCTTTTCGTCGCGATCGACATGGCGCTCGGAATTGGCTGCACGGATCGTCTCGGTCGCCCAGGGGGTAGCAGCTTCGGGCTCGGCGAACGTCGCTTCGTCGCCTTTCGCCAGCGGGCGCAGCGGCAAGGCGAGTGTCGCCGCCGACAAGCTCAACTGCACCGGCTCCGGCGATGGCCAGATCATGGGCCAATAGGCGTTCGACACGGCGACGCGCAGGCGGTGGCCGGCCGGCATGCGGTAGGCGCATTGATCGAGCACGACGCGCGCCGACACGGTCTCGCCCGGCACCAGGGCCTGTGGGAATTCGTGCGATTCGCGATGCGTCAAATTGAGCACACCGTAGGAGATCAGTTCGGAAGCTCCGTCGGGATGGACGTCGCAGAGCCGCACCGCGATGTTGGCCTGCGGGCGATCGGAAGCGAACGTGACCTCGACTTCCGGCGCGCCGACAATGTCGATGGTCTGGGCGAGTTCCGGTTGGTCGAAACACGCCGACAGTGCATCGTCGGCACGCTGGTCGCCGGGCAATTCGGGGCCGAAGGTGAACGGAAAATATTCGCCGCCGGCAAGCCCACAGCTCTGCGGCGAGGCGACAATGGTGGGTTGGCTCCCCTTAGGCAGCAGTTCGATGACCTGGGTCTTGATCGTGGGTGACGGCCATTGTTGCTCGGCCACCCAACGGCCGGGCCGCTCGGGGTGCCAGCGCGCCGGGCGCACGCTGTCCATCACATAGGCGCGGTAGGCGGGCTCGTTCTCGACGCCGGTCACAGAGCCCTTCAGCCAGCGGTCCCACCAGCGCAGCGCTTCCTGCAGGAAGCCGATGGCCGGCTGGGGGCCTGCATAGTGCGGGTATTTGTGGATCCAGGGGCCGACAATGCCCTTGACCGGCGCCTCGATGTTGGTGACGAGGTGCGAGATCGTGTTGCGGTAGCCGTCATGCCAGCCGCCGATCGACAAAACGGCGGCCTTGACGGCCGAAAAATCCTCGCAGATCGAGCCGCGCTTCCAATAGGCGTCGCGGTGCTGGTGGCTGAGCCACAGCGGCAAAAGGAAGCGCTGGTTCTCCAACCGGGTCAGCCACAGATCGCGCCATCTGTTGTCGCCGGCGATCAGCGGGTCCGGCGGCCGCGATGAATAGGAGAGCATGGTCGAGGCCCAGCCGAAATTCTCGCTCAGCAGGCAGCCGCCCTTGTAGTGGATGTCGTCGGCATAGCGGTCGACGGTCGAGCACAGGCTGATAACCGCCTTCAGCGCCGGCGGCTGCCTGGCCGCAACCTGCAGGCAGTTGAAGCCGCCCCAGGAGATGCCCATCATGCCGACATTGCCGTTGCACCAGGGCTGAGCCGCCGCCCAGGCGATGACGTCGCAGGCGTCCTGCAATTCCTGCTCCGAATATTCGTCGTCCATCAGCCCTTCGGAATCGCCATTGCCGCGCATGTCGACGCGGATCGAGGCGTAGCCGTGGCCGGCGAAATAGGGATGCGTCAGCTGATCGCGAAAAATGGTGCCGTCACGCTTGCGGTAGGGCAGGTGCTCGAGGATGACAGGCACCGGATCCTCGCCGGCATCCTCCGGCATCCACACCCTGGCGGACAGGCGGCAGCCATCCGGCATGACGATGCCCATGTCGGGAAATTCAACGACCTTGCGGGGAAATTCGGTGACGGTTTTCATGGGTGCGCATAACGCCCCGAGGCGCGGCAAGTTTCAATCGCCATTCGCGACTGGAGCAGCGAATTATGCGACCTGTACTGCTAACGAGGACACCCCCTCAGTTCAGCGGAATGTCGTTGTCGGCCTTGCTCGCCTGGTAGGCGTCGGACATCTCGTCGTAGCGTGCCGAGATCTTGCCGATGCGCGTCTCCAGCCGCTGCCGTTCTGCCTCGGGCAGCGCCCGCACCATTCTGCGGATGGAGAAACTCTTCCAATAGGCGTTCTGGGCATTGTAGCCGCCTGGGTCGAGGGTGAAGACCTCTTTCAGGATCTTCAGGTCGTGCGGGATCGCAAAGCTGTCGCGCGAATCCTCGTGGCTGAAGAGATAGTAGAAATTGTCGAAGCCCGTCCAGGTGATCGCCGACAGACAGAGCGAGCAGGGCTCATGCGTGGCGATGAACAGCGCGTCCCTGGTGTCGACGCGCTCGGCCCTGGGCATTTCGTAGAACCGTTTCAGGCAATGCACCTCGCCGTGCCAGAGCGGGTTTTCGATCTCGTTATTGGTCTCGGCCAGCACCAGCGAACGGTCGTCCTTACGCAGGATCGCCGCGCCGAACAGCTTGTTGCCATGAGCAATGCCTTCGGCCGTCTTCGGCACGATGTCGTGCTCGATCACGTCGAGCAGGCGGTCGATCAGCGATATATCGGTCATGGGAATCAAAGCTTTCAGGGGAGATGGATCTCGTAGGCGTGCGAGAAATGAAACTCTTCGAGGTTGGAGCCGTCGCCGCCACGGTCGACGATCAGGAAATCCTGGGGGTCGCCGAGCGGCGTCAACACGCCGTGCCAGACATTGCGCGAATAGTTGATGCCTTGTCCGGGCGCGCTGATGAAGGCGTGCGGTTCGCCCGGTCCTTCCTTGCCGTCCTGGCACACGACGACCAGGAACGGACGCGGCGACAGCGGAATGAAGGCCTGGCTGCCGAACGGGTGCCGCTCGACCATGGTCAGCTTCAGCGGCAGTTCGTAAGGCGTGCCGCGCACCATTGAGATCAGCACGCGGGCGTTCGGTCCGGTGGCTTCAGCCGTGGCCAGATCATGGTAGCGCTCGGCCTTGCCGCCATTGATCGGATAGTGGTTGTCGCCGCTCATGTCGATGACATCGCCGAAGGGGGCAAAGGCCTCACGGGTCAGCCTCTGTGCCGTGATGCGGGTCACCGCGCGTGACCGCCAAAGCCGGCCCCACCGAGCTTGGCGTGGCGGTTGACGTCCTTGTAGAGCAGATAGCGGAACTTTCCTGGGCCGCCGGCATAGCAGGCCTGCGGGCAGAAGGCGCGCAGCCACATATAGTCGCCGGCCTCGACCTCGACCCAGTCCTGGTTGAGGCGGTAGACCGCCTTGCCTTCCAGCACATAGAGCCCGTGTTCCATCACATGCGTCTCGGCGAAGGGAATGACCGCGCCCGGCTCGAGGGTGACGATGGTCATATGCATGTCGTGGCGCAGATCGGCGGGATCGACGAAGCGTGTCGTCGCCCAGCGGCCTTCGGTGCCCGGCATCGGCGTCGGCGCGATATCCTGTTCGTTGGTGAAGAAGGCTTCCGGCACGTCGAGGCCGTCGACCACTTCGTAGGCCTTGCGAATCCAGTGGAAGCGCACAGGCGCCTTGCTCCCATTGCGAACGGTCCAGCCGCTCGCCGGCGGCAGGAAGGCAAAGCCGCCGGGCCGCAACACATGCTTCTTGCCGGAAAGCAGAACGGTCAGCTCGCCTTCGACCACGAACAGGGCGCCTTCTGCGCCGGCATCGGGCTCCGGCCGGTCGCTGCCGCCGCCGGGCTCCACCTCGACAATGTATTGCGAGAATGTCTCGGCAAAACCGGACAGTGGCCGCGACAGGATCCAGACGCGGGTCTTGTCCCAGAACGGCAAGGCGCTGGTGACGATGTCCCGCATGACGCCCTTGGGAATGACGGCGTAGGCATCGGTGAAGACGGCGCGGCCTGTCAGCAATTCCGATTGGCCGGGATGGCCGCCATGCGGTGCGTAGTAGGTGCGCTCTGGCATCCTGATCGTATCCATGGGTTCAAACCTATTGCGGTAGCATGTCTCTGAGGCGAAGCAGCGCGATGCGCTCGACCTGTTTGCAGGCGGTCTCGAATTCGACGCCGCGGCTGTTGCCGATGCGCGCTTCGAACTCGGTGAGGATTTCCTCCTTCGTCTTGCCCTTCACCGCGATGATGAAGGGGAACCCGAAGGTGGTGACGTAAGCGGCGTTGAGCTTGGAGAACAGTTCGCGTTCCTTGTCGGTCAGCGCGTCGAGGCCGGCGGAGGCTTGTTCCCTTGTCGATTCCGCCGTCAGCCGCCTGGCCTTGGCCAGTTTGCCGGCAAGGTCGGGATGGGCGTTGAGCACGCCCAGCCGCTCGGCTTCGCTGGCTGAACGGAAGATGCGGCAGAGCGCATTGTGCAGGCCGCCGGCCGTATCGTGCGCCGGGCCCAGCTCCAGCTCGTAGGCGCGCTCGGCGATCCAGGGCGAATGCTCGAACACGCCGCCGAAAGTGTGGACGAATGTCTCGAATTCCATCTTCGAGGGGCGCAGCGCGGCCGGCTTGTAGGGATGGTTCTCCTGCCAGTGTTTGGCGATGTCGATGCGCCGCGCCAGCCAGACCCTGTCGTGCGACTTGACATAGTCGACGAAGCGCTTCAGCGCCGCCACCCGGCCCGGCCGCCCGACGAGGCGGCAATGCAGGCCGATATTCATCATGCGCGGCCGCCCGGCCTGGCCCTCGGCATAGAGCGTGTCGAAACTATCCCTGAGATAGGCGAAGAACTGGTCGCCCGAATTGAAGCCCTGCGGCGTGGCGAAGCGCATGTCGTTGGCGTCGAGCGTATAGGGAATGATAAGCTGCGTGCCGCCACTGTGCTCGAACCAGTAGGGCAGTTCGTCGTCATAGGTGTCGGAGACGTAGTCGAAGCCGCCTTCTTCGGCCACCAGCCGCACCGTGTTGACCGATGTGCGGCCCGTATACCAACCCGTCGGGCGCTGGCCCGTCACCTCGTAATGCAGCTTGATTGCCGCTTCGAGGTCGCGGCGCTCGTCCTCGGCGCTATGATCGCGATAGTCGATCCACCGCAACCCGTGCGAGGCGATCTCCCACCCTGCGTCCTGCATTGCGGTGACCTGGTCGGGCGAGCGGGCAAGTGCCGAAGCGACACCGTAGCAGGTCACAGGGACTTGCGAATCGCTGAACAGGCGCAGCAGCCGCCAGAAGCCGGCCCGCGCACCATATTCGTAGATCGATTCCATGTTCCAATGGCGCTGTCCCACCCAGGGCGCGGCGCCGACGATTTCCGACAGGAAGGCTTCCGACGCCTTGTCGCCATGCAGCACGCAATTCTCGCCGCCCTCTTCGTAATTGACGACGAACTGTACCGCGACATGCGCCCCGCCGGGCCATTTCGGATCCGGTGGATTGGCTCCGTAGCCGCGCATGTCTCTTTCGTAACGCATTGCCCCTCCTGCCGGACACCGCCGGAAGTTGTGATCAGGATAGTCGAAAGGGTTGCCGCCGCATTCCCTTGAAATTTTTGAAAGTGTTTTTGTGCCGCTCCGCTCGACCGGGACTTATGCATCGCCTTTAATTGGCGCACAATTCATCGCTTTGTTCGACTGCAGGGAAATGGGAGGCGCCAGTGGCAGAAACGTCGAAAGCCGATGGCGGACGTCTGACGACGCATGTCCTCGACACCGCGACCGGCAAGCCGGCGGTTGGGTTGTCGATCGCGCTCTATCGTCACGACGGCTCGGCCAGGACGCATCTGAAGACGGTCGCGACCAATGCCGACGGCCGCTGCGACGCGCCGCTGCTGGCGGGGGCTGAATTCCGCACTGGCGAATACGAACTGGTGTTCGCGGCCGGCGATTATCTGCGCGGCCAGGGCACCAAATTGCCCGAGCCGGCGTTCCTTGACAGCGTGCCGATCCGTTTCGGCATGGCGGAGGCGGTGCATTATCACGTGCCATTGCTGATCTCGCCCTATGGCTATTCGACCTACAGGGGGAGCTGAGGCATGGCCAAGGTCAACATCCGCAACGAAATCCGGTTCATCCTCAACGGAGGGGATGTCGTGCTGTCCTCAGTGGCGCCGGACACGACCCTGCTCGACTGGCTGCGGCTCGACCGTTCGCTGCGCGGCACCAAGGAAGGCTGCGCCGAGGGCGATTGCGGTGCCTGCACCGTTCTGGTCGGCAGGCTGTCGACCGGGGGACTGGTCTATGAAAGCGTCAATGCCTGCATCCGCTTCCTTGGCTCGCTCGACGGCACGCATGTCGTGACGGTGGAACATTTGCGCGGCCAGCCCGGCCAGTTGCATCCGGTCCAGCAGGCGATGGTCGATTTCCATGGCTCGCAATGCGGCTTCTGCACGCCGGGCTTCGTCATGTCGCTCTATGGCCTGTGGATGAAGTCGCCGGATCCGTCGAACGCGGCGATTGAAAAGGCTTTGCAAGGCAATCTCTGCCGCTGCACCGGCTATGAGGCGATCATGCGCGCCGCGCACGCCATCTCCAGCTACGGCAAGGCGGGGAAAGATCCGCTGGCGACGGAGCGCAAGGCTGTCACGGCGAGGCTGGAGGCCTTGCGGGACGGCGCGCGGGTCGAGATCGGTTCGGGCAAGAGACGGGTCATCGTGCCGGCCAATGTCGACGATTTCGCCACTATCCTGGACAAGGAACCGGGCGCCACGATCGTCGCCGGCTCGACCGATGTCGGCCTGTGGGTGACCAAGCATATGCGCGACATCTCTCCGGCGGTCTTCATCGGCAATCTCGACGGGCTGTGCACCATCGCCGAAGACAAGGGCGTCATGTCGATCGGCGCCGGCGTCACCTACACCGAGGCTTTTTCGACACTATCGAAACGCATCCCGGCGCTGGGGCCGCTGTTCGACCGCATCGGCGGTGAACAGGTGCGCAACATGGGCACCATCGGCGGCAACATCGCCAACGGCTCGCCGATCGGCGACACGCCGCCGCCCTTGATCGCGCTCGGCGCGCGCCTGACGCTGCGCAAGGGCAAGAAGCGGCGCACGATCCCGCTGGAAACCTTCTTCATCGCCTATGGCAAGCAGGACCGGCAGCCGGGCGAATTCGTCGAGGCCGTGCACGTACCCGTGCCCGCCAAGGGAGAGAAATTTGCCGTCTACAAGATCACCAAGCGCCGCGACGAGGATATTACCGCTACCCTCGCCGCCTTCTTCCTGGCGCTGGCGAAGGACGGCACGGTCGCCGATGTGCGCATCGCCTATGGCGGCATGGCGGCGACGCCGAAGCGGGCGTCTTTCGTCGAAAAGGCGCTGCTCGGCAAGCCATGGACCGAAGAGACGGTCGAGACGGCGATGGCGCAATACGCCAGGGATTTCACCCCGCTCACCGACATGCGGGCGTCAGCCGAATACCGGGCTCTGGCGGCCAAGAACCTGTTGTTGCGCTTTTTCGTCGAAACTTCCGGCACCAGGGCGCCCTTCCAGGTTTCCCGCAACGAGGCGGCATGATGAACAAGCACGCCACATCAAATCTCAAGGCTGAGAAGATCGTCGGGGGCGTCGCCACCGATCAGCGGCATGATTCCGCCCACAAGCATGTCAGTGGCACAGCCGTCTACATCGACGACATGCCGGAACCGGCCGGCACGCTGCATGGCTGCCTCGGTCTGTCGGCCGCCGCGCATGCCACCATCACCCGCATGGATCTTTCGGCGGTGCGCGCTGCTTCCGGAGTCGTGGATGTGCTGACGGCAAAGGATGTTCCGGGCGAGAACGACATTTCGCCGACCGGCCGGCACGACGAGCCGGTGCTCGCCGACGGCAAGGTCGAGTTCTTCGGCCAGCCGATCTTCTGCGTCATCGCCCAAACCCGCGAGCAGGCACGCCGCGCCACCGGGCTGGCCAAGGTTGAATACAGTCAATTGCCCTTCGTCACCGACATTGGCGAACTCGATCCGAGGAAGGACAAGCTCGTCACGCCGCCGCTTACCTTGAAGCGCGGCGATGCGGCCGCTGCGATCAAGGCGGCGCCACGCCGGCTGAAGGGAAAGATGCGCGTCGGCGGCCAGGAACATTTCTATCTTGAAGGCCATATCGCCATGGCCGTTCCGGGCGAGGATCAGGACGTCACCATCTATTCCTCGACCCAGCATCCGAGCGAAGTCCAGCACATGGTGAGCCATGCGCTCGGCATACCCAGCAATGCCATCACGGTGGAGATCCGCCGCATGGGCGGCGGTTTCGGCGGCAAGGAAACGCAGGGCAACCAGTTTGCCGCGCTCGCGGCCATCGCCGCCAAGAAGCACCATCGCGCCGTCAAGATCCGGCCCGACCGCGACGACGACATGATCGCCACCGGCAAGCGTCATGACTTCCTCGTCGACTACGAAGTCGGCTTCGACGACGAGGGCAACATTCTCGGTGTCGATTTCATGTTCGCCGCACGTTGCGGCTTCTCGTCGGATCTGTCGGGCCCGGTGACCGATCGCGCGCTGTTCCATTGCGACAACACCTATTTCTGGCCGGCGGTGCACGCGCAATCGGCGCCGCTCTACACCAACACCGTGTCGAACACCGCCTTCCGGGGCTTTGGCGGTCCGCAAGGCATGGTCGGCGCCGAACGCGTCATCGACGAGGTTGCGTTCGCGGTTGGCAAGGATCCGCTCGAGATCCGCAAGAAGAATTTCTATGGCACCAGCGACCGCAACATCACGCCCTACCACCAGACGGTCGAGGACAACATCATCCAGCGCATCGTCGCCGAACTCGAGCAGAGCGCCAGCTATGCGCGGCGACGGCGCGAAATATCGGCCTTCAATGCCAACAGCCGTTTCATCAAGCGCGGCCTGGCGCTCACACCGGTCAAGTTCGGCATTTCCTTCACCGCCACGCACTACAACCAGGCCGGCGCGCTGGTGCATGTCTACACCGATGGTTCGGTGCATCTGAACCATGGCGGCACCGAGATGGGGCAGGGGCTGTACCTCAAGGTCGCGCAGGTGGTGGCGGAAGAATTCCAGATCGATCTCGACCAGGTGAAGATCACCGCGACCACCACCGGCAAGGTACCCAACACCTCGGCAACCGCGGCATCGTCCGGTTCGGACCTCAATGGCATGGCGGCACAGAATGGCGCTCGCCAGATCAAGGACCGTCTGACCGATTTCGCCGCCGAGAAATACCAGGTGCCGCGCGATCAGGTGCTGTTCTTGCCCAACCGGGTGCGTATCGGCAACCAGGAGATCGCCTTCGCCGATCTCGTCAAGCAGGCCTATATGGCGCGCATCCAGCTTTCAGCCGCGGGCTTCTACAAGACGCCGAAAATCCACTGGAATCGCGACAAGGGCGAGGGCCGCCCTTTCTACTATTTCGCCTATGGCGCCTCCTGCTCGGAAGTCTCGGTCGACACGCTGACCGGCGAGTATGTGGTCGAGCGCACCGACATCCTGCACGAGACCGGCCGTTCGCTGAACCGCGCCATCGACCTCGGCCAGATCGAGGGCGGCTTCATCCAGGGCATGGGCTGGCTGACGACCGAGGAATTGTGGTGGGACGAGAAGGGCCGCCTGCGCACCCACGCGCCTTCGACCTACAAGATCCCGCTCGCCTCCGACCGGCCGAAGATCTTCAATGTCACATTGGCCGACTGGCCGGAAGCGGGTGAGCCGACGATCCACCGCTCCAAGGCGGTCGGTGAGCCGCCCTTCCCGCTCGGCATGTCGGTGCTGCACGCGCTGTCGGATGCGGTGGCCAGCGTCGCCGATCACAGGATCTGTCCGCGCCTTGATGCTCCGGCGACGCCGGAGCGTGTGCTGATGACGATCGAGCGGCTGAAAGGCGAGGCGAAGGCCTGAATCCGGCAAAACGTGCAATTCAGACCGAAAAACCCTATGTTTCCCGCACGGGAATGTGGATGATGACTTCGAATGTGCAAAGCCTGAAAGACTTCCTGGCTGGCCCGGGTCGCATCGCTTTGGTCGAGGTGGCCGGCACCAAAGGCTCGACGCCGCGCGAGAAGGGCGCCTTCATGCTCGTCTCGCGGCAGGCGATTTTTGGCACGATCGGCGGTGGCCAGCTCGAATATATGGCGATCGACAAGGCGCGACAGATGGTGGCGTTTTCACCCGGCAAGCGGCAGCGCAAAGGGGGCCGCATCGAGGTCGATGAAGTCGGCGCCACGCTCGACGTGCCTCTCGGGCCGGAGATTGGCCAATGCTGTGGCGGGCGCGTCGAAGTCTTGATCCGGCTTGTCGACAGCGCGCTCGCTGCCGGGTTGGTTTCGGCTGCCGAAGTCGAAGAAGCCCACCTGCCGCACGTCTATATCTTCGGTGGCGGCCATGTCGGCCAGGCGCTGGCGTCGACGATCGCTCTCCTTCCCGTGCGCGGCGTCGTCATCGAGACCCGGGCCGAGGCGCTGGAAGGCATGCCGGAAACCGTCGAGACGCGGCTGACGCCGATGCCCGAGGCCGAGGTGCGCAACGCTCCCGCCGGCACTGTTTTCGCCATTCTCACCCACGACCATGCGCTGGATTTCCTGATCGTCGCCGAAGCCTTGAAACGCGACGACGCGGCCTATGTCGGCATGATCGGCTCTAAGACAAAGAAGGCGACTTTCAGGAACTGGTTCCTGAAATCGGCTGAAGGCACGGACGCGCAGTTTGCCCGCCTCGTTTCGCCGATCGGCGGCGATGCCGTCAAGGACAAACGCCCTCAGGTCATTGCCGCGCTTGCCGCCGCCGAGATCATGACGGCGCTGGTGCTTCGCAACGCCGCACCGAGTGCCGACCGGCCGCATGGCAGGGTGATGGCCGGCTAAGCTTGCGCTGCTGCTAAACCGGCCGTTTCAAGCCCAGATGGTCGCGCAAGGTGCGACCCTCATACTCCCGGCGGAACAGGCCGCGCCGCTGCAGTTCCGGCACCACCAGCGCGGTAAAGGCATTGAGTTCGCCAGGGAAATAGGACGGCATCACGTTGTAGCCGTCGGCCGCGCCGCCTTCAAAACGGGCCTGCAATTCGTCGGCGACCTGAGCCGCCGTGCCCACTATGCGCCAATGACCGCGCGCGCCGGCGAAATGGCGGGCCAGCTGGCGGATGGACAGGCCGTCGCGGCGCGATTGTTCGACGACCAGCGCCTGCCGGCTTTTCATCCCCTCGCTCTCGGGCAATTCGGGCAGCGGTCCGTCGATGGGATAGCGCCAGAGATCGGAGATGCTGAGATAGCTGGACAACAGCGCCACGCCGACATCGTCGGGTATCAACTCCTGCAATTCCTCATGCTTCTCCCGGGCCTCGGCCTCGGTTTCCGCCACCACGGGCGAGACGCCGGGCATGATCTTGATGTCGTCGGGCTCACGCCCATAGGCGGCCATGCGCCCTTTGAGATCATCGTAGAAGGCTTTGGCTTCCTCAAAAGTCTGCGCAGCCGTGAACACCACATCGGCGGTGCAGGCGGCAAGGTCGCGGCCGACATCCGAGGCGCCGGCCTGCACCATGACCGGTGCGCCTTGTGGCGAGCGTGGCAGATCGAGCGGATCGCGAACCGAAAAGCTCTGGCCGTCATGGCCGGGAGCCTTGCCGTGCCATAGCCCGCTGACCACCTCGGCGAATTCGCGCGCCCGCTCGTAGCGGTCGGCATGGGGCTTGAGGCCCGTCGAGCCGAAATTGGCTGCTTCGATCGGGCTGGCCGAGGTGACCAGGTTCCAGCCCGCCCGTCCGCCGCTGAGATGATCGAGCGACAGAAAGGTCCGCGCCAGCCCGTAAGGCTCGTTGTAGCTTGTCGACGCCGTCGACACGAGACCGATGCGGCTGGTCTGCACGGCCAACGCCGACAGCAGGCTGATCGGCTCGAAGCCGATCGAACGCGAGGTCTGGCTGGCGATCCCGACATTGGCTTCGCGCAGGCCTGCGGCGTCCTCGCAGAAGATCATGTCGAACTTCGCCCGCTCCGCCGTGCGCGCCAGCTGGACGTAATGGTCGATATCGATGCCGGCCGTCGCATGCGCCTTCGGGTGGCGCCAGGCGGCGATGTGGTGACCAGTCGCCCAGAGGAAGGCGCCGAGCTTCATCTGCGCGGTCATTGGCCACCTCCGCCGGCAAGTCCAAGATGCGAGCGCAACGTCGCCCCGCGATAGCCCTCTCGAACGAGGCCGCGTCGCCGCAACTCCGGCAGAACCCGATCGGCGAAATCGTCGAGCGCTGAGTGCGCGGTCAGCTGGATGTTGAAACCGTCGCAACTTTTCAGCCGCAATTCAGTTTCCAGCCTGTCCGCGGTCGCGGCTGGCCCATCATCCGGGGCGAACGAGATATTCGTCAGGATCTTCACAGCGTCCGGATCGCGCCCGGCGGCCGTTGCGCGACGCTTCAGATCATCGAAGCGTATTTTCGCGCTCTCGGTCGAGCCGTCCTCCAGCAAAATGACATCGGCGGTGCGGGTCGCAATATCCAGGTCGGGCCCGGACAGGCCGGACAGCACCAGCACCGGCGTATCCTGCGGCGAGCGTGCGACGTTCAGCGGCCCCCGCACGGAGAAGAACTCGCCCTTGTGGTCGAGCAGATGCATCTTTTCCGGGTCATGGAAGCGGCCACCTGTTTTGTCGAACAGCAGCGCATCCGCATCCCAGCCCCGACACAGGCCTTGAACGATGTCGATATATTCCGCGGTGCGGCGACGAAAGTCCGTGTCGGAAAATCCTTCCGGCCGGCTAAAATTGGCGGCTTCGCGGGAGCCTTGCGCCATCGTCGCATGCCAGCCGGCGCGGCCATGGCTGATGATGTCGAGCGAAGCGAAGCGGCGCGCCAGATTGTAGGGCTGGTGGGCAACGGTCGAGGCGGCGGCGACCAGCCCGATCTTGTCGGTGACGGTCGCCAGGGCGGCCAGCAGCGTCGTCGCTTCGAACGGGGCGCTTGATAAGCCCTCCGCGGAGTCGGAAATCACGACCATATCGATGCCGGCCGCCTCTGCCGCCCGCACGAAGGTCTTGATCTCTCCGAAATCCAGAACGGCCTGTTTGTCGGCGGCGGCGATGTTGAGCGAAATGGCGAGATGCATTGCGTCAACCTAGGTTCGCCGGTGCGCAAGGCAAGTCCGGCGGATAGACCAGTGGACCCTCACTTGTCGGCCAGTCGATCACCTGCCGGCCAGGATATCCTTGATCAGCCGCTGGCAGCGCTCCGCCATGAAGTCGAGCAAAAGCCGCACCTTGGGGTCCTGCAGCTTTTTGTGCGGATAGACGGCGGCGAATTGTACCGGTGTCGGCGGCGTGTTGGCCAGGATCACCTGCAGCCGCCGGTCGCGGATGAACGGCTCGACCTCGAAGCGCGGCTTGTTGATGATGCCGCGCCCCGACAGTGCCCAGCCGGTCAGCACGTCCCCGTCATCGGTGTCGTAAGGCCCGTGCACTTCGAATTTCTGCGGCCCGGTCGGGGTCTGCAAGGTCCAGACATATTCGCGCGCACCGGAATAGCGCAGCATCAGGCAGTCGTGTTTCTTGCCGATCAGCTCCTGCGGCTCGGCTGGCTCGCCGCGCGCCTCCAGATATTTCGGCGCCGCCACCAGCACGCGCTCGCACTCCATGATGCCGCGCATCCTGAGGCTGGAATCCTCGATAATGCCGAGCCGGAAGGCGACATCGATGCCTTCCTTCATGATGTCGACATTGTGGTCCGAGAGCCTGAGCCGCACCTCGATATCAGGATACTTGTCGTGGAAATCGGGAATACCCGAAGCCACCAGTCGCCGGCCAAGGCCCAAGGGTGCTGTCACGCGGATGGTGCCGCGCGGTTGGCCGGACAAAGCCGACACCGCGGCTTCCGCTTCGGTGATCGCCTCCAGCACCTGCTTGGCGCCCGAGTAGAAAACCGTGCCATGCTCGGTCGGCATCAATTGCCGTGTCGTGCGATTGAACAGCCGCACGCCCAGATGCTTCTCCAGTTCCTTGATGCGGTTGGAGGCGACCGCCGGCGAAATGCGCATGTCTCGGCCTGCCGCCGACAAATTGCCGAGTTCGACGACGCGGACGAAGACGGCGATGTTGTCGAGATAGGCCATGCGGAGCACCTTCGCCGGTTTGCAGCGATAAACCTAGTATTTTCCATTTTTTTTTGAAAGTCATCGTACACCTCGCCTCTTTCCGTTTGCGTGCGACACCGTAAAGTCGCGTCATCGGCAGGGACGACATCAATGATGGATTTCGCGATTTTCTGGGACTGGCTGAGCTTTGCCGTGCGATGGCTGCATGTCGTCACCGGCATAGCCTGGATCGGCTCGTCCTTCTATTTCGTCGCGCTCGATCTCGGCCTGCGCCAGCGGCCGGGCATGCCGGTCGGCGCCTTCGGCGAGGAATGGCAGGTGCATGGCGGCGGCTTCTACCACATCCAGAAATACCTGGTGGCGCCGGCCGAGATGCCGGAGCATCTGACCTGGTTCAAATGGGAATCCTATGCCACCTGGCTGTCCGGCTTTGCCATGCTGTGCGTGGTCTACTATGCCGGCGCCGACCTGTTCCTGATCGATCCCAATGTGCTGCCGATGTCGGTGCCGGTCGGCATCCTTTTGTCCATGGCGACGATCGGCGTCGGCTGGGTGGTCTACGATCTGCTCTGCCGCTCGCCTCTCGGCAAAAGCGACACCGGCCTGATGCTGGTGCTCTACTGCGTGCTGGTGTTCATCGCCTGGGGACTGACGCATCTGTTCACTGGCCGCGCCGCCTTCCTGCATCTGGGCGCCATCACCGCCACGATCATGTCAGCCAACGTCTTCATGGTCATCATCCCCAACCAGAAGATCGTCGTCGCCGACCTCATCGCCGGGCGCAAGCCCGACCCGAAATACGGCAAGATCGCCAAGCAGCGCTCGCTCCACAACAACTATCTGACGCTGCCCGTTCTGTTCCTGATGCTGTCGAACCACTATCCCCTGGCGTTCGGCACGCAGTTCAACTGGGTCATCGCCTCGCTGGTGTTCATCATCGGCGTGTTGATCCGGCACTATTTCAACACCGTGCACATGCGGGCCGGCAACCCGCACTGGACCTGGCTCGGCGCGCTCGTCCTGTTCATCATCATCATCTGGCTGTCGACCGTGCCGAAGGTGCTGACCGGTGAGCCAAAGGCATCCGCCTCGGCGGACATCTATATCGCTTCCGCCCATTTCCCGGCGGTGCGCGACACCGTGCTCGGCCGCTGCTCGATGTGCCATGCGGCCGAACCGGTCTATGAAGGCATCTACCACGCGCCCAAGGGGGTGATGCTCGACACCGACGCTGGTATCGCCAACCACGCCCGCGAGATCTATCTGCAGGCCGGCCGCAGCCATGCCATGCCGCCCGCCAATGTCAGCCAGATCACCGACAAGGAACGGGCGCTGCTGGTGGCCTGGTTCGAAGGCGCGGGGAAATAGCATGACCTCGACACTTCTGCGCGGCCGCACGCTGTCCTTCGTGCGCTGGCCTGAAACCATCGACGACCATGCGGCCTGGCTTTACGAGGAAGATGGCGGCGTGCTGATAAGCGACGGTCGGATCGTCGCCTCAGGCGCCTACCGCGATGTCGAGAGGCAGGCCGGTGAGGCGGCCAAGGAAATCGATCACCGGCCGCACCTCTTGCTGCCAGGCTTCATCGATACCCATGTGCATTTCCCGCAGATGCAGGTCATCGCGTCCTACGGCGCCGAACTGCTCGACTGGCTGAACACCTACACTTTTCCCGAAGAGACGAAATTCGCCAACGCCCAGCATGGCCGACGCATCGCGCGGCTCTTCCTCGACGAGATGGTGCGGCACGGCACCACGACGGTCACCGCCTACTGCTCGGTGCACAAGGCTTCGGCCGAAGCCTTTTTCGCCGAGTCGCACGACCGCAACATGCTCAACATCGCCGGCAAGGTGATGATGGACCGCAACGCGCCCGAAGGCGTGCTCGACACGCCGCAATCCGGCTATGACGACACCAAGGCGCTGATCAAGGAGTGGCACGGCAAGGGGCGCCAGCACTATGCCATCACCCCACGCTTCGCCATCACCTCCTCGCCGGAGCAGATGGAGATGGCCGGCGCTCTGTGCCGCGAGCATCCCGACCTGCACATGCAGACGCACCTGTCGGAAAACCACGCCGAGATCGCCTTCACGCAGCAGCTTTATCCCCGGTCGCGCGACTACACCGACGTCTACGAACATTACGGGTTGCTGGGCAAAAAGAGCCTGTTCGGCCACTGCATCCATCTGTCGGAACGTGAGGCGGATGCGCTTTCGCAGAGCGGCTCGGTGGCTGTGTTCTGCCCGACCTCGAACCTGTTCCTCGGCTCCGGTCTTTTCGACTACCAGCGCTTTCGCCGCCGTGACAAGCCGCTCAGGATCGCCGCTGCCACCGATGTCGGCGGCGGCACCAACTATTCCATGCTGCGCACCATGGACGAGGGATACAAGGTGATCGCGCTGAACGGCGAGAAACTGAACCCTTTCCAGTCCTTCTGGCAGATCACGCGCGGCAATGCCGAGGCGCTGTCCGTGGTCGGCAAGATCGGCACGCTGGATCAGGGCACCGACGCCGACATCGTCGTGCTCGACGCCCGGGCGACGCCGGCGATGCGGCTGAGGATGGAAACGGCGCAGACGCTGGCGCAGGAATTGTTTTTGCTGCAGACGCTGGGCGACGACCGCGCCGTGCGCGAGGTCTATGTCGCCGGGCGAGCCGCCAAGAGCGACATCGCGAATTAGGCACCTGATGCGTTCATTGCTTGACCCGGAGGCAGCCATCGGTCAAAGCGTGCGGCGAAGTTGACAGGGGAACGACATGGCCGTTGCTGACGACATCGCTCTGATCCGCAAACAGGAAGAAGTTCTTGTCTTCCCGGCCTTCGATGAGGCCGTCGCCTTCAAGATCGGCTCCGCCATCCGCCACCGCGCAATCACCGAAAACCTGCCCATCATCGTCGACATCAGGCTGTGGGACCGGCCGCTGTTCTATGCGGCCATGCCGGGATCGAACGCTTCCAATCCCGATTGGGCGCGCCGCAAGATCAATGTGGTGAAACGGTTCCTGAGAAGCACCTACCGCATGGTGCTGGAGCAGCAACGCCCCGACCGCGCCTTCAAGATTGGCGAAGGCCTCGACATCTCCGACTATGTGCTCGCCGGCGGCGGTTTTCCGGTGACGGTCAAGGGCGCCGGCGTCATCGGCGTGATCGCGGTCTCCGGGCTTCCGGAGCGTGAGGATCACGGCGTGGTCGTCGATGCGCTGTGCGATCATCTGGGTGTCGACAGGCGTGGGCTGGCACTGGCTTCGGAAGCTGAATGACCGTGCTCGACCCCAAGGCCTTCCTCACCTCCATCTTCGACGCCGCGGTTGCCGCCGCCGATCCGGAACGGACGATCAGGGACCATCTGCCTGCCAGGCCAAAGGGCCGCACCATCGTGATTGGTGCCGGCAAAGGTTCGGCGCAGATGGCGGCGGCGTTCGAGAAGGTCTGGGACGGGCCGATCGAGGGGCTGGTCGTCACCCGCTATGGTTATGGCGCGAAATGCCAACGCATCGAGATCATCGAGGCGGCACACCCTGTGCCGGACGCCGCTGGCCTCGAGGCCTCACGGCGACTGCTGGAAAAGGTCCAGGGACTGACCGCGGACGATCTGGTCGTGGCGCTGATTTCCGGCGGCGGTTCGGCGCTGCTCCCATCACCGGCCGCCGGCCTGACCCTGGCCGACGAGATCGCCGTCAACGAGGCATTGCTCGCCTCCGGCGCGCCGATCGCGGCGATGAACACCATCCGCAAGCATGTCTCGACCATCAAGGGCGGCCGGCTGGCCGCCGCTGCCTGGCCGGCCAAGGTGGTGTCGCTGGTGGTCTCCGACATTCCCGGCGACAATCCCGCCCTTGTCGCCTCCGGTCCGACGGTTCCCGATACCGGCAGCCGGGAAGACGCGCTGGCGTCGATATCGGCCTATGGCATGAAGCTGCCGGCCCCGGTGGTGGCGCATATCAATGCGCCGGCGGCCGACGCTCCATGTCCCGACGACCAGCGCTTTTCACGCAATGAAGTGCATCTGATCGCCTCGGCCGGCGTGTCTCTGGAAGCAGCAGCGGCGGAAGCCAGGCGGCAAGGCATAGAAGCCGTCATCCTCTCCGATGCCATCGAGGGCGAAGCGCGTGAGGTCGGCGGCGTCCACGCGGCCATCGCGCGCGAAGTGGCGACGCGCAACCGGCCATTTCCGAAGCCGGTCCTCATTCTCTCGGGCGGGGAGACAACCGTGACCTTGCGGGCAAAAGGCAAGGGCGGCCGCAATTCGGAATTCCTGCTTGCCTTCGCCATCGGCATCAGTGGCGTGCAAGGCATTCATGCGCTTGCGGCCGATACCGACGGCATCGACGGTTCGGAAAACAATGCCGGAGCCTTCGCCGACGGTTCGACCGTCTCGCGCATGCGCGCCGTCGGCGTCGATGCCAAGGCGATGCTGTCCGGCAACAACGCCTGGACGGCGTTCAATGCAATTGGCGATCTTTTCGTCCCCGGTCCGACCGGCACGAATGTCAATGATCTGAGGGCGCTCCTGATCCGATAGGCGACCGGTTCAGGCAGCCATCAGCCGCTTCACCTCTCTCATATCCCTCAGGAAGCGCTCGCGCTCGGCTTCCTTGTCCGCAGGCTCATGGATGCGCAGGATGAAGGAGGGATGGATGGTGATGAACACGCGCAAACCATCCTCGCGCTCGATTACCTGGCCGCGCATCTTCGTCACCGCTATGGCCTTGCCCAGCAAGGACAAGGCAGCCGTGGCGCCGAGAGCCACGGCGAGATCCGGCTTGATCAACGCGAATTCCCTGTCGATCCACCAGCGGCAGGCCTGAACTTCGCCGGCATTCGGCTTGGAATGGATGCGGCGCTTGCCGCGCGGCTCGAATTTGAAGTGCTTGACCGCGTTGGTGACGTAGACCTTCTGGCGGTCGACCCCCGCGTCGTCGAGGATCGCGTCGAACACCTTGCCGGCCGGACCGACAAAAGGTTTGCCGGCGAGGTCTTCCTGGTCGCCCGGCTGTTCGCCGACGAAGATGACCTTGGCATTATCAGGCCCTTCGCCGAACACGGTCTGCGTCGCATCGCGCCATAGCTGGCAACGGCGGCACCCTTTCGCGGCCTCGCGCAACTCCGAAATGCTGCTGGCGGCATCATCTTCCGGCATCTGCGTCGGCTCATGCTTCGGCCAATACTTCGCCTGCACCTTGGCGTGATGCGGTGCGGGCGTTGTCGGCATTCTTGCAATCATCTCCTTGGCGGCCTTGTCCGCTCCTGCGATCAGCTCTGGAATGAGCGAGGCCTCGGGAAGGTTCCGCCAATATTTCTTCGGCATCTCCTTTCGCATGGCCTTCACCTTCAGCCGTGCCGGATTGAAGATGTTCTCGAAATAGGTGCGCCATAGCGCCTCGATGTCATCCTCGGTCGGAGCATCGCCTTTGGCCGCACCCGGCCCGATCGCCAGTCTTTCACCGTTCCAGTCGGCGCAGGCGTAAGGCGTGAGGATCGTCCAGCGCATGCCGGTGAAACGCCTGACGAAGAAATCCGCATTGCGCTCGACGATGAAATGATCGGGTTCGAACCAGGCGACATAACGCTCCTCGGCGCCATCGCCAATCTTCCGGAAACGCACGAAGGCATGCATCTTGTGGCTGTCGCGCCGCACCGCTTTCTCCATGGCTTCGAGCCGCCTGGTGTCGGGATCCGAGGCGATCGACAGCAGCTTCGGCTCGGTGCGCAGCCGCCACAGCATCCGGTAGAGAAAGGCGAACCGGGTGGGGTCGGAATGGCAGAGGGCGGTTTCGGCGTGCCCGATGAAGTCGCGCGGCACCACAAGTTGTGCGTCGGCAGGCGGGGCCGGTAAATCCCGCTGCGTCCGGTCCGCGCCGGCCGCGACATGCCAGCTGACATCTTCGGGCCTGACCTCGTTCAGAGCCAGGCGCCGGGCCGCGTCGCGCCAACCGGCAAAATCGGTCTCGCTTTCGAGCAAGACCTTGTAGCGGACCAGGTTGAGCTCTGCCGGCTGCATGGTCAAAACAACGACAGCTGTTCGCAGGAACGCACGATGGTGTCGCGCAGGCCGGTTTTGTCGGTGGCCGCGCCTGGAGACCAGCCTTCGGCAATGATGAATGGCCGCAGCATGGCAATCGAATGGCAGATCCGGCCGACATCTTCGAGCCGCATTCGCCGGTGGCGGCGCGTCTCCAGGATTTTCGCCACCACCTTGGTGCCGAGGCCGGGTACGCGCAGCAGCGCCTCGCGATCCGCGCGGTTGATGTCGACTGGAAACTGGCCGCGATTGCGCAGCGCCCAGGCGAGCTTCGGGTCGATGGCGAGGTCAAGCATGCCGTCTTCGCTGCCCTCCAGGATCTCCGGCTGCGAGAACCCATAAAAACGCACCAGCCAGTCGGCCTGATAAAGCCGATGCTCGCGCATCAGCGGCGGCTTCTGCAGCGGCAGGGATGATGACGAGTCGGGGATCGGGCTGAAGGCGGAATAGTAGACCCGCCGCAGGTGATAGCTGCCGTAGAGCCGCGCGCTGGTGTGCAATATGCCGTCATCGGATGTCTCGTCGGCGCCGACGATCATCTGCGTCGCTTGCCCACCCGGTGCGAAGCGCTCGCGCTTCTTGGTCCTCAGCGTTGGTTCGGCCTTTTCCTCCATCTTCTGACGGAGCCTGGCCATGGAAAGACGGATCGTCTCCGGCTTCTTTTCCGGCGCCAGTTTCTTGACGCCCTCATCGGTGGGCAGCTCGACATTGATCGACAGCCGGTCCGCATACAGCCCCGCCTTCTCGACAAGTTCGGCAGAGCTTTCCGGAATGGTCTTGAGATGGATATAGCCGGAAAATTTCTCTTCCAGCCGCAGCCGTCGCGCCACCTCGACCATCTCGCCCATGGTTTCATCAGGCGAGCGGATGACGCCAGAGGACAGGAACAGGCCCTCGATATAGTTGCGCCGGTAAAAATCCATGGTCAGTTTCACCACCTCGTCGATGCTGAAGCGGGCGCGACGTACATTCGATGACGAGCGGTTGATGCAATAGCTGCAGTCGTAGATGCAGAAATTGGTGAGCAGGATCTTCAGGAGCGAAATGCAGCGGCCGTCCGGTGCATAGGAATGGCAGATGCCCATGCCTTCGGTGGAACCGATGCCGCCGGATTTCAGCGAATCCTTCTTCACCGAGCCGGATGAGGCGCAGGAAGCATCATATTTGGCGGCGTCGGACAGGATCGCCAGCTTTTCACGTACGGTGAGAACACTCATCCGTTCATGATATGTTCCCGATGACTGTCGCGCTACCTCATTTGACACAGGCGGCGAAAAAGTGATCGCCGCCCCTCACAGGCGCATCACACCTCGTGCAGATAGAGATGATAATCCAGTTCGCTGACCGTGCGTGCCACGCGCAGATATTCGGACTGTTTGATGGCCACGAAAGTGCGGTGCAGGTCCTCGCCGAGTGCGCCTTTCAGGAAGCTCGAAGCCCTGGCGGCTTCGATCGCGGCGCGCCAGTCCGCCGGCATCGTCGTGCGGGTAACGGCCGCTTCATAGCCATTTCCGGTCGTTTCAGGGCCGGGATCGAGCCCTTCGTCGAGGCCTTTGACAATGCCGGCCAGCACCGTCGCGGCGATCAGGTAGGGATTGGCGTCGACGCCGGACGGCCGGTGCTCGATGCGCCGGTTCTTGGCCTCGCCGGCCGGCACGCGCAGCGCCACCGAGCGGTTGTTGACGCCCCAGGTCGGCGCCACCGGCGCATAGGATTGCGAGACGAAGCGCCGCCAGGAATTGGCGTGCGGCGCAAACACCAGCATCGATTCCGCCATCGTCTGGATCAGCCCGCCCAGCCCTTGCAACAGGGGTAGCGACCAGCTCTCGCCGCCGGCCTCGGCAAATACGTTGCGGCCGGCTCTGTCCTGCAGCGAGACGTGAAAATGCATGCCCGAGCCGGCATATTTCTCGATCGGCTTGGCCATGAAACAGGCGGTGACGCCATGGCGGCGCGCCTGCGCCCGCACCAGCCGCTTCAGCATGACAAGGTCGTCCGCCGCCCGCATCACATCCTTGCGGTAGTTCAGCGTCAGCTCGTACTGGCCCGGCGCATATTCCGATATCACCGTCTCGGCCGGAATGCCTTGCGCCTTGGCGGCGGCGTAGATGTCGGAGAAAAGCGGCTCCATGCCGTGCAGATGGTCGACCGAATAGACCTCCGTCTTGCCCGAGACGCGACCATCAAGCACGGCGCGCGCCGGCTGCACCTTGCCGTCGGCGTCGCGCTCATTGGCCAGCAGGAAGAATTCCAGCTCGAACGCCCCCGCCGGGTAAAGGCCCCTGGCCGCGAGGATCTCGACCTGCCGGGCCAGCGCCAGCCGCGGATCCGACGACATGGGCTGGCCGTCGAGATGGTACATCGCCATCAGCACCTGGCCGCGCGGCGGACTGGTGCCGTAGAGCGGCACCAGCGTGCCGGGGATAGGCCAGGCCCGGAGGTCGCCGTCGCCTGTGGTCCAGATCAGTCCGGTCTCGTGCACGTCCTCGCCGGTGATGTCGAGGCCGAGGATCGAGATCGGCATATGCCGGCCGCCCTCGAAAATGCTTTTCAACTCATGCCGGCGCACGATCTTGCCGCGGCCGACGCCATTGGCGTCGGTCAGCACGATATCGAAGGCTTCGATCTCGGGATGGGCGTCGAGAAAGGCTTGCGCTTCGGTGGGCGAGGACCCCGAAGGGGAGGTCACGATGGCATTGTCCATGACCGCTTGTCTCATGCCGCAAGCTTTGCCGCAACCGCGCCGAAGGCGCTGATCAGCCGGTTGACCTGAGCGCCTGACGTCGCCGGCGAGATCAGCATCATGTTGTGGAAGGGCGCGATCAGCACGCCGCGATTGACCAGCGCGACATGGATGGCGGCCTCCAGTTCCGGCGCATGCGCGGTCTCGGCTTGCGCCCCGTTGCGCAACGGTCCGGGTGCACAGATGAACTCTACACGGGCACCGACTCGCGCGACATGCCAGGGCAGACGATAGCGGTCGATCACCCCGGTCAGTCCGGCATCGAGCCGCCGCGCCAGATGGTCCATGCGGTCATAGTTCTCCGCCGTCATCACTTCTTCTAGCGTGGCGCGAATGGTGGCGAACTGCAGCGGGTTGGCCGACAGCGTCGTGCCCATGCCGGAATAGCCGGGCTCCTTGGTCCTGTTGTAGTCCGCGTAGCGCGAGGCGACCTCGTCGCTCATGCCCCACACGCTTGCCGGCACGCCGCCGGCGATCGGCTTGCCCAGCACGAAGAAGTCGGGTTCCAACCCGTATTTCCTGGTGTAGCCGCCGGGGCCGGTCGAGATGGTGTGCGTCTCGTCGATCAGGAGCAGTGTGCCGGCTTCGCGCGTCAACTTTCGCAACGCGTCATGGAAACCAGGGTCGGCCAGAACCATGCAGGAATTGGTCAGCACCGGCTCGGCGATGACGCATGCCACGTCCTTGTCCTTCAATGCCGCTTCCAGTGCGGCGACGTCGTTGAACTCGATCACCTTGGCCGTGCGGGTCAGGTCGCGGAATTCACCCGCCAATCCGGGCCGGTTCACCGGCTTGCCGTCGATCAGCCGCACCATCGTCTCGTCGACCGAGCCGTGGTAGCAGCCGTTGAAGACCAGGATCTTTTCGCGCCCGGTGACGGCGCGGGCGACGCGCAGCGCGAAGCGGTTGGCATCGGTCGCCGTCGTCGCGATCTGCCAGAATGGAAGGCCGAAACGCTGCTGCAGCAGCGGCCCGATGGCAAGCGCGTCTTCCGAGGGCAGCATATAGGTCAGGCCGCGGCCGGCCTGGCGACGGATGGCGCGCGCTACCGGTGGCGGCGAATGGCCGAACATCGAGCCAGTGTCGCCAAGGCAGAAATCGTCGAGCCTGTTGCCGTCTATATCTGTAATCGCAGCGCCTTTGGCGTTGTCGACCAGGATCGGAAACGGTGTCGGCCAGTCGTTCATCCAGTGCATCGGCACGCCGCCAAAGAAGCCGGGCAGCCCGTTGCCGACCTTGGCTTGCGATTTCGGCCGCGCCTTGCGGAAGGCCGCGCCTTCGGTCTCGCGCAATTGCGCGATGCGATCGCGGCTTATGCCGCCAATGGCCTTCGAACTGTCGCTGCTGTGCATGAAAACCCCTCTCGTCCTCCCTCTTAGCCAATCCATATCAGCAACCGCAATTGGCCGCGCGCCTGCCCTGCATTGGCTCAGCCGCCTGCGGCGGCGCTTGACCGTGCTGGCGAAGTCAGTGCCAAATATGAAAGGGAATGAGGCGGGGGGAACAAGAATGCGGACGATCCTCTGTGTGGCAATGCTTTTGACGTCGGCCGGCACTGCCTTCGCCTCGGGCGGCATCTGGTGCAGCGTCGACGATAAGGTGGTGACATTGGACGTCGGCGCCGGCGTTACCCGAGGCATGGGCGGCCCGACCTTCAACTTCCGCGGCGATCTCGAAATCAAGGCGAGGCCGGCTGGCGATGGACTGCGCAAGACGGTGTTCGAGGATTCCAACCTGACCCAATACTGGCTGGACGACAAGGAACTGCGGCTGAACATCTACCACGAGCACGAGTCCGCGAACGCCTTCAGTTCTGTCGAGCTGACGATCCTGACCAATGCCAGCGACGAAGGCGTCTATGACGGGCAATACACGCTTGCCGTCCATGACAATGCCGCCGACACGGACAAGGATGGCAAACCGGCTGAATTGACAGGCAAGGTGTCGTGCGGGGCTGAGTGATCGCTGTTTTGAAACTAGGCCGTGATGTCGATGACGCCGCAATCGCCGGCCGCGCTGCCGAAGGCGATGCGGCGCTCTTCCCTGTCCCACATCATCGAGGTGATGGCGCCCTTGCCTTGCCGGCGCAGCAGCACTTCCTTGGCGTCGGCGAAGCGCGCGGCGATCACCATGCCGTCCTCGTAGCCGATCGCCACGACGTCCTGGCTTGGATGGCATGCCACGCAAGTCACCATCGTGTTGCCGCGCGTGCCGAGTTCCAGCGGCGCTTTGCCCATCGGTCCGTCCTTGCCCGAAAACGGCCAGACGATCGCCGCCGGCGCGCCGGAACTCGCCAGCCATTTGCCTTTGACGCTCCATGACAGGCTTTTGACCTTGCCGGGATAGCCGGTCATGCGCATGTGCTTGCCGTCGGCCAGTTTCCAGCCATGCAGGGCGTTTTCCTGCATGGTGGTGACGAGGAAAGCGCCGTCAGGCGAGAAGGTGATACCGGTATGGGCGCCTGCCCATTCCAGTTCCATCGGCTTGCCCTCGGCGGCCGGGAAATGCAGCGTCGCGCCATTGTAGCGGGCAACGCCGAAGCGCATGCCCTTGGGCGAAAACGCCAGCCCCTCGACCGAGCGCGGATGGGCAAATTCCCTTGTCTTGCCGTCGGCGAAGCGCACGAAGGCGGTCTTGCCCGTGGCATAGGCGATGGCGCCCTGCGGCCCGGCGGCAACGCTGGTGATCCACTTCTTGCCGGTGCTCGCCACGTCCTGGACATCGCCGCCCGCTTTCACGGCAAACACCTTGCCGTCCTCGCCGCCGGTGATCAGCCGGTCGTTGGCTGCATCGTGGAACGCGGCGAGCAGCCCGTCATTGGCCTGCATGGTCTTGTGGCCATTGTCGAGCCGATGGATGGCGCCATCGGCCAGCGCGAAATGCGGCACGTCGCCAAGGAAGACGGCGGCAACGCAATGGCCTTCGAGGTCGAGGGGGGCAACTGTCGGCATGGGTATCTTTATTCAGTTGAATTGCAGCGGTTGCAGGGGCTTACTCGACGTTTACGGTTCCGGCAACCTTGGAGGACCGGCGAGGCGGCAAGAGGCTGTAATCTAGTCAAAGCAGCCCCTTGGCTCGCGGTTCAGTTGCAAACGTCGCCAGACCCGGTCGCCAGGCGGGAACGGAACTTTCGCACCCTGCGATCGTATGATGACCCGAACCATGTTCTTGGCGATGCTCGCGCCGCTCGCTCCGGTCGTTTGAGAAAGGAACAATGTGCTGGGCTTGTTGGAGCGCAGGGGCCTTCGGCTGTCCGTGACATTGTTGGTCGCCTTGTCAGCCGCTGCCGGCTACGCATTCCTCAAACGCAAAATATTGTGGGAGATGGTGCAGACCTGCGCACTTGCAAGTGCGCGGTTTGGCGTCGCCTTTCCCTGCGACGAGGTGATACTGACCGAGCAGGGGGATTCTGGCTCAGTCCTCATCAAATCACCCCTGCACCGGACGGAATTCCTGGTGGCCCCAATCACGGCAGTTGCGGGCGTGGAGAGCCCATCCGCCCGTTCCACCGACAGCGCCCAACTATGGAACCGGGCATGGGAAGCCCGACAGAAAGTTGAAGCAAGACTCGGACACGGCCTGCCACGATCAGCCGTCGGTCTGGCGGTGAATTCCCGGACTGAGCGGTCCCAGGATCAGCTGCACATCCACGTCGATTGCTTGCTAAAGTCGGTTGAAAGGACGCTTGCCTCGGATGGGCCGAAGCAAGACGCGCCTTGGCAACCGTTTCCATTGATATTGAAGGGGCGACCCTATTGGATAATGGCAGTGGGTGAGCCGGATCTGCGAACCACCAACGTGGTCGGCCTGGTTGTTGCCGGTTTGCCTCAGGCACGACACACTATGGATGATCTAAATGTGCTCGTCGCCGGTGCAACGCTGGCTGACGCGAGGCCGGGGTTCTATATTCTGGCAAACTGGGGAAGGGCAGCTGAGCACCTCCTCGATCACAGATGTACTTCGCGCTAGGGCCGCCGACCTAGCGTCGCCGTGGTGGTGTCCGTGGAGACGGCAAGATCGTCAACGGCGGGTGAAATTCGACGGCGGTAATTCTTCGACCGATACATCCAGCCTGGAATCGCACGGCAAAGCTGACTAGGCCTGGCAGGCGTCAAAACTCTTCTTCAGCCGTTCGGCGTCCAGTTCGCGGCCGATGAACACCAGCCGGCTCTCATGTTTCTCGCCGTCCTTCCAGGCGCGCTGATGGTCACCCTCGATGATCATGTGCACGCCCTGGATGACGTAGCGTTCGTCATCGCCCTTGAGCGCGATGATGCCTTTCAGCCGCAAGATGTTGGGGCCTTCCATCTGGGTGATCTTCTCGATCCATGGGAAGAATTTCTTCGGGTCCATCTCGCCGCCGCGCAGCGACACCGACTGCACCGTCACATCATGGATGTCGGAGGGATGCGCGTGGTCGTGGTGATGATGGTCATGCCCGTCATGATCATGGTGGTGGTGATCGTGGCCATCATGGTCGTGATGATCGTGGTCATGATGGTGTTCATCATGCGCCTCGAGGAAATGCGGATCGTTCTCCAGCGCCCGGGAGAGGTCGAATGCGCCGCGGTCGAGCACTTCCGAAAGGGCGACGCCGGCGCGCGTCGTGCGATGGATCCTGGCCGCCGGATTGATGGCGCGGATGGTCGCCTCGACCTTGGCGAGCTCCTCTGGGGTGACGAGATCGGTCTTGTTGAGCACGACCACGTCGGCGAAGGCAATCTGGTCCTCGGCTTCCTTGGAATCCTTGAGCCTGAGCGGCAGGTGCTTGGCATCGACCAGCGCCACCACCGCATCGAGCTTGGTCTTGGAGCGCACGTCGTCGTCCATGAAGAAGGTCTGCGCCACCGGCACCGGATCGGCGAGACCGGTGGTCTCGACCACGATGGCGTCGAAGCGGCCGGGCCGGCGCATCAGGCCCTCGACGACGCGGATCAGGTCGCCGCGCACCGTGCAGCACACGCAGCCATTGTTCATCTCGTAGATTTCCTCGTCGGATTCCACGATCAGGTCGTTGTCGATGCCGATTTCGCCGAATTCGTTGACGATGACCGCGTAGCGCCTGCCGTGGTTCTCCGACAGGATGCGGTTGAGCAGCGTCGTCTTGCCGGCGCCGAGATAGCCGGTGAGAACGGTTACGGGGATCTGCGTCTGTGCGTCGCTCATGGCTTGCCTCGAGATGACTGGGCCCTGAAATCCAGGCCGCGATAAAGGGATTGTCGGTTCCATATAGGATGTGTGCGGGGCTTTTGCACGGGGCAAACCGATGGGCCAAAGCTCTTGGCCCGGCCAGTGTGATATCGGCGTGCTGGATGACTGCGAAAGTGCGCCCTTGTCGCGGACAAGGCGCGTCTCAAGCCATGCGCGCCTCACCCTTGCGGCGATTCCCGCGCGGCGAAAAGTCGTTTGTCATCTAACTGAAATAAACATCTGGCATTAGCCACGGCGGGCACCGCAATGCTTGCCGGCAAAGCTGTTTCACGCGCCGGATTCTTTTGATCGCCGATTGCCAACCGGCCGGCTGCGTCTATGCTGTCGCTACCGGTATGGCCGAAGAGGGAATGACCATGGCCAAGGCGGACAAGACTGCAACAATGAGCCGGCTGCATTCGGCGGCCAGGCTGGCAAGAACCGCGCTGGCGGCGCGGCTTCTGTCGCATGGCTTCTATGCCGGCCAGGACCAGATCATGCTGGCGCTCGACCGTGAGGACGGCCAGACGCCGGGCAATCTCGCCGGTCGCCTCGGCGTGCGCCCGCCCACCATCACCAAGACCATCAACCGCCTGCAGGCGCAGGGCTTTCTGGAAAAGCGCGCCTCGTCGGCCGACGCCCGTCAGGCTCACATTTTCCTCACCGACACAGGCCGCGATATCATCCACGCCATCGAGAAATCGGTGAAGAAGACCGAAAAACAGGCGCTGAAGGGTCTCGACAAGAAAGACCAGAAGGCGCTGTTCAAGCTGCTGGCCCGCATCGAGGCCAATCTCTCCAACGAGGAGCTTGTGCTGATCGACGACGACGCCGAGTCGGACGACTGATCAGGCCGCTGCCGGAACCGCGTCCCGGATCAATGAGGACCAACGCCCCGGCGTCATGCCGAATGCCTTCTTGAACTGCCTGTTGAAATGGCTCTGGTCGGTGAAGCCGGCCTCGACAGCGATCTGCGCCAGGGGCTCGCCGGTGGTGATCATCCGCCGCGCGCGTTGAAGCCGGCGCATCACCAGGAAACGATGCGGACTGGTCGAGAAGGCGGCGCGGAAATGCCTCGATAGGGCGTAGCGGTCCAGTCCGGTGACGGCTTCCAATTCGCCGGAACGCACCGGGCGCATTGCATTCTCCGTAAGATAGTCCCGCGCCAGCGTGGCCGCCCGCCATGCCGTCCGGGCCATCGGCTTTGCCGGCTCGCGGGCATGGCGGGCCAGGCCTTGCATCAGTTGCGTGAGAAAATCGTCGACGAACAGCTCGTCGAGTTCCTGTTGCAGCGGCCCCAGCGCTGAAAGCAGCGTCGCGCAGAAGGCTTCATCCCGCACCACGGCATCCCTGACGAAGGGCAACGACGCGCCGCCAACGCAGTCCAGCATCAGCGACGGTTCGAGATAAAGCATCCTGTAGCGCAACCCGTCCTCGGTGCCGGCGCCGCCATCGTGCAGTTCGTCGGGATGCAGCACGATGATCTGGCCGGGCAGGCTCAGCCGCGTCGCGCCCCGATAGCGGAAGGTCTGCACGCCATGTAGCGTCACCCCGATCGCGTAGGTGTCATGACGATGCAGGTCGAAGGCGCTGCCATGAAAGCGCGCCTCGATCCGCTCCATGCCGGCGGGGTCGGGTGCGGAGATGATGCAGTTCTCCGCCGCATCCGCGCACAAACGTCCAAGACCCTCGAAGGCCTGCCGGTCTAGTTCGATGACATCGTCTCCTTCAGCCTCGCAGTCGCGGCCTAACCTCGAATGGTCCTTTTCTCATGTTCGACACGAAATTTGCAATCGTCCTGCGGGAAGACTTGCCCGTCTGGCAGAAACTCAACGTCACCGCCTTCCTGACCAGCGGCATCGTCGCGCAGTTTCCCGACATCATCGGCGAGCCCTATCGCGACCGCTCAGGCAATCTCTACAATCCGCTGTCGATCCAGCCGGTCATCGTGCTGTCGGCAGACCAGGCGACATTGGCCGCGATCCACCGGCGCGCGCTGGAGCGCGACGTGACGACTTCGCTCTATGTCGAGGAGATGTTTTCCACCGGCTTCGATGCCGCCAACCGTGCCGTCTTCGCGCAATTCGGGCCCGAAGACGCCAAGGTGGTCGGCATCGCGCTGCGCGCCGACAAGAAGGTGGTCGACAAGATCACCAAGGGTGCCCGCATGCAGGCATAGCGTCGGAGGCCTGGACCAAGCCTGGCGGCGTCTATTGTTGTGCCAGCGAGCTCAGCTGCGCGGCAGCGGGTGACAATTGGCTTGCCGGCAAGCGACAATTCCCGCAAAGGTGCACTCCAGCCCAGCTTTCCCCCGGCCTGCAAGTGAATGCTTCCAAAAGATATGTCGAAAGCGCGACGCCGCCGGTGGCGATCCTGTGCATGCTTACGACCTATGTCTTCTTCACCTTCCTCGACACATCGAGCAAATATCTCGTCCTGGCCGGCGTTTCGGCGCTGATCGTCGCCTGGGTGCGCTTTGCCGTGCACGTCGTGCTGGTGGGCACGCTCCTGCGCGGCTGGCGCGAACCGCTGCGGTTTCGCCCGGTCAACCTGCCGGCGCACGTGCTGCGCGGTGTGTTCCTGTTCGGCTCGACCATGTGCAACATCCTGGCCCTGCGCTCCCTGCAACTGGCCGAGACGACGTCGATCTACTTCTTCGGGCCGATGGTGATCACCGCGCTTGCCGGCCCGCTGCTCGGCGAATGGGCAGGCTGGCGGCGCTGGCTGGCCATTCTGGCCGCCTTCGCCGGGGTCCTCATCATCACAAGGCCCGGTGTCGGCGTCTTCGGCATCGGCCATCTCTTCGCACTCGGCTCGATGCTGTCGAACTGCTTCTATGTCATCATGACGCGCCGCATGTCGTCGACGGAGACGTCGGAAAGCCTGATCCTGTTTTCGGCGCTGGCGCCGACGGTGCTGCTTTTGCCGATGCTGCCATTTTCCTTCTCGCTGCCGCATGATGGCTGGCACTGGTTCATCCTGCTCATGCTCGGCGTGTTCGGCGGTGTCGGGCACTGGCTGCTTGTCCAGGCCTATCGGCTGGCGACGACCACGGCACTGGCGCCCTATCCCTATTCGCAGATGGTCTGGATGATCATTTCGGGCTGGATCGTCTTCAGGCAGTTCCCGGATCGCTGGACGCTGGTCGGCGCCGCCATCATTGTCGCCAGCGGCCTCTACATCGTCCACCGCGAGCACCGGCTTCGGCTGCAGAGCCGCGCTGCCTCCGATGTCGAGGCCGAGGCGCTGGCAAAAAAACTTTGATTTGCCCCCGATCGGTGGCATAACGCCGCCTTTAAACTGTTTAGGTCGCAATTCAGCTCGTTCGGGGAGCGCAAGGCGCTGGCACAAAAAATCAAGCTTTCGACGATCGCCGATGCACTCGGCGTGTCCACGGCCACCGTGTCGCTGGCGTTGCGCGACAGCCCGCTGGTTGCCGGCGCGACGCGCGACCGTATCAAGGAACATGCGCGCGCCATCGGCTATATCTACAACCGCCGCGCCGCCAGCCTGCGCACCTCGCGCTCGGGCATTGTCGGCGTCGTCGTGCACGACATCATGAACCCGTTCTTCGCCGAGATCCTGCGCTCGATCGAGAGCGAGCTCGACCGCAGCCGGCAGACCTTCATCCTGTCCAACCACTACGACCAGCTCGAAAAGCAGCGCACCTTCATCGACACGCTGCTGCAGCTCGGCGCCGACGGCGTCATCATGTCGCCGGCCATCGGCACGCCAGCCGCCGACATACTGATGGCCGAGGAAAACGGCCTGCCGGCGGTGCTGATCGCCCGCACGGTCGAGGGCGCCGACGTGCCGGTGTTTCGCGGCGACGATTCCTATGGAACCGGGCTTGCCACCAACCATCTGATCTCGCTCGGCCACAAGCGCATCGCCATGATCGGCGGCACCGACCAGACCTCGACCGGCCGCGACCGCTACCAGGGCTATGTCAACGCCATGGAGGCGGCAGGTCTCGAAGTCAGGCCGTCCTGGCGCATCGCCGGTCCGCGCACCAAGCAGGCCGGCTTCGAGGCCGCCGGGCAGTTCCTGGCGCTGAAGGACAGACCGACCGCCGCCTGCTGCTGGAACGACCTCGTCGCCATCGGCCTGATGAACGGCATTGCGCGCGCCGGCCTGGTGCCGGGCATCGACATCTCCGTCACCGGCTATGACGATCTCGAGGAGGCAGCGATCGCCACGCCGGCGCTGACCACCGTCTGGAACGGCCAGCGCGAGGTCGGCCGCCGCGCCGCCAGCGCGCTGCTCGACAAGCTCAATGGGCAGACGGTGCGGCCCTCGCAGGAATTGATCAAGCCGGAACTGCATGTGCGCCAGTCGACCGGCAAGCCGGTGGAGCGGGCATGACCAAGGCCGAACAACTGCAAGCCGTCGCCATTCTGGTGCCGGCTGACTTCAGCGACCATGCCGTCGGGCGCATCGACCGTACCTTCAGACAGATCAGGATCGAGCGCGCCGAACCGGCGCTGGTCACCGACGAGATGCGCCGCATGGTGCGTGGCATCGCCTCCTTTGCCGGCATCGGCGCGGCCATGATGGATGCGCTGCCCAATCTCGAACTCATCGCCTCCTTCGGCGTCGGCTATGATTCGGTCGATGTCGGCCATGCGGCGGCGAAGAACATCATGGTCACCAACACACCCGACGTGCTGACCGAGGAGGTCGCCGACACAGCGGTGGGGCTGTTGATCAACACCATTCGCGACCTGCCGCGCGCGGAAAACTGGCTGCGCGACGGCAGCTGGGTACGCAAGGGCAACTATCCGCTGAGCCGGCTGACCTTGCGCGCCCGGCGCGTCGGAATTTTCGGCATGGGCCGCATCGGACAGGCCATTGCCCGGCGGCTCGATGCGTTCGGCCTGCCGGTCGCCTATCACAATCGGCGTCGCGTCGAAGGTCTTGCGTATCAATATCACCCGACGCTGAAAGGTCTTGCGGAAGCGGTCGATACGCTGATTTCGGTGGCGCCTGGCGGCGCTTCTACGCACAAGGCGGTCAATGCCGAGATCCTGTCGGCGCTTGGCGCTGACGGCGTCTTCGTCAATATCGGCCGCGGCAGCACCGTCGACGAGGCGGCACTGGCGGCGGCGCTTGCCGACGGCACCATCGCCGCCGCCGGGCTCGACGTCTTCGCCGACGAGCCGAATGTGACCAAGGCGTTGCTCGACGCCCCCAACGCCTCCCTGTTGCCGCATGTCGGCTCGGCCTCGGAGCACACACGCCGCGCCATGGCCGATCTGTGCGTCGACAATCTGGTGTCCTGGTTCACCGAGCGCCGGCCGCTGACGCCGGTGCCGGAGACGGCGCATGTGAAGGCTCGCGGCTAGCGAAGGCGAACCGATGACGGTGAAGCCGCCTGACAATTCCACGATTTTGGTCGCCACCAATGGCCGGGACCAGATCATTTCGATTCCGTATCCGAGGCGGTCCGTCGCCAACTACCTGATAGGCATATTCGTTCTTTGCTGGCTAGGTGGTTGGGCCTTCGGTGAGATAACAGCCGCGTATCAGCTCGTGACCAGGCCGATCGGCGGGCCTACGGCGTTTGTTGCCTTCTGGCTCTGCGCTTGGACCGTCGGCGGCATCTTCGCAATGCTCGTGGTTCGCCGCATTTTCCGGCGCTCCGTGCCCGAAGTGATAAGGCTCGATGCGGCCGGGGTCAGCCATGATCCTGGGTTGCCGCCGTTCAAGATGCCATCCTACGGCACTTCCGCCTGGGCACAGCTGTTTTCGAAGCGGACCGAGCTCAGGTTCGACCGGATGCAGCTCAAATCGCTGAGGCTTCGCGACGGCGATACTCGCAATCGCCTGACAGTCGACGCTGGTGCCCAGAGGGTCGAGATCGGTTCGGCAGCCACCGATGTCGAGCGCGAGTGGCTCTTCAAGCTCCTTTCAGATCGCTATCCGCCGACCGTCCCGCAATAGTTGGACGGTTTCGTCCCCGGCATTCATTGACGCCGGCAGTGGCACCGCCACATTTATCAACGCCAGCTTAACCCTGTGAAATCATTCCGCATCCTGCCCGTGTGCGTGGATGAGGCAGAACGCTTTTCGCATTGATCGCCGCCGCCTTCCGGCGCGAGCAGAATGACGGCATGGTCGCCTTCAGCGCCAACGGCGTCGATCCGGGCGACCGCAAGACCGGCGACTGATTACTCCGCCGCGGCCCGCGCACCGGCCTTCGCGGCGGCGTGCAGGCGCACCGCATCGCCGAAGGCGCGGAAGATCTTGGCCGAGTTGCTGTCCGAGTTGACCCAGTACTCCGGATGCCACTGGACACCGACGGCGAAGGCGCGGGCTCCCTTGACCGACACCGCTTCGACCGTGCCGTCAGTGGCGACAGCCTCGATCTCGAGCTTCGACCCGAGCCGGTCGATCGCCTGGCGGTGCAGTGAATTGACCTTGATCTCACCGGCACCGAACACACCGGCCAGGCAACTGCCCGGTTTGATCGAAACGGTCTGGTGCATGGCGAAGCGCTCGTCCTGTTGGTCGCTCACCGGCGCGCGGTGGTCGAGGGTACCCTCGCGCTCCTGGATCTCGGTGCCCAGCGTGCCGCCCAGCGCCACGTTCAACTCCTGGATACCACGGCAGATGGCGAGCAGCGGCACGCCGCGCTCGATCGCCCGGCGGATCAGCGGCAGCGCCGTGGCGTCACGTGCCGGATCGTAGGGACCGTTGGCCTCGCTGGCATCGCCACCATAAAGCGAGGGGTGTACGTTCGACTTCGAACCGGTGACCATGACGCCGTCGACAGAGGACAGCAGTTCATCGAAGTCGAGCCTGTCGCCGAACGACGGCACCAGCAGCGGGAACACGCCGGCTCCGGCAACGGCCGCTTCCAGATATTGCTGCGGAGCGGCATGCCAGGTGTAGTTGTCGAACTGACGGACGTCGGTCGATATGGCGACGAGCGGCTGGTGCATTTTGGGTCTGTTTTCCATTTTGCAAGGGATATCCTGCCAGCAAAATAGGCGATCCCCGGCCATTTTTCCATGCCAAGTTTCGGTGTGTCGGATGGGCCACGAAACCGCCTGTTAGACTATAGTTGCAGGGTCGCATGGCTTGGGCACCAAAACCGGTCGCTGTGCTGGACTAGACCTCTCGCCTGTGTATTGTTTCGGCCAACCGATGCGGGAGCCCGAGAATTTCCCGGATGTCGGTCTGTTGATCCAAAAGGGAGGAACTGCATGGATCGTCGTTCATTCATTCGCAAGGCCGGCGTGACCGGCGTCGGCGCCGCGGCGGCGGCCGCAACGCTTGCCGCCCCGGCAATCGCCCAGTCCAATCCCAAGGTGACATGGCGGCTTGCGTCGTCCTTCCCGAAGTCGCTCGACACCATCTATGGCGGCGCCGAGGTGTTCTCCAAGATGCTGTCGGAAGCCACCGACGGCAATTTCCAGATCCAGGTCTTTGCCGCTGGAGAACTCGTGCCCGGGCTGCAGGCCGCCGACGCCACCACGGCAGGCACGGTCGAAGCCTGCCACACGGTGGCATATTATTACTGGGGCAAGGACCCGACATGGGCGCTCGGCGCGGCGGTTCCCTTTTCGCTCAACGCGCGCGGCATGAATGCCTGGCACTACCATGGCGGCGGCATCGACCTGTTCAATGAGTTCCTCGCCACGCAAGGCCTCTTCGGCTTGCCGGGCGGCAACACAGGCGTGCAGATGGGTGGCTGGTTCCGCAAGGAAATCAACACGGTCGCCGACCTCTCGGGCCTCAAGATGCGCATCGGCGGCTTCGCCGGCAAGGTCGTGCAGAAGCTTGGCGTCGTGCCGCAGCAGATCGCCGGCGGCGACATCTATCCGGCGCTGGAAAAAGGCACGATCGACGCCGCCGAATGGGTCGGCCCCTATGACGACGAGAAGCTCGGCTTCTACAAGGTCGCGCCCTATTACTACTATCCCGGCTGGTGGGAAGGCGGCCCGACCGTGCATTTGATGTTCAACAAGGCGAAATACGAAGAGCTTTCGCCGACCTACAAATCGCTGCTGCGCACCGCCGCGCAGGCCGCCGACGCCGACATGCTGCAGAAATACGATTACGTGAACCCGGCGGCGGTGAAGCGGCTGGTCGCCGGTGGTGCCAAACTGCGTCCGTTCAGCCAGGAAATCATGGCCGCCTGCTTCGAAAAGGCCAACGAGGTCTATGCCGAGATGGAGGCCTCGAACGCGCCGTTCAAGAAGATCTGGGAATCGATCAAGGGCTTCCGCAAGGAGCACTATCTCTGGGCACAGGTGGCCGAATACAATTACGACACCTTCATGATGGTCCAGCAGCGCAACGGCAAGCTGTAAACTGTCCCTTCGCGTTCGTTTGAGAGACCCCGGGCAACTCGTCCGGGGTTCTCTTTTCAGGCCGGCGCGGAACGGATCTCGACCGGCGCGGCTCGCTCCTGGCTCAATCCGGTCGCGGCACCACCAGCACCTTGACCTCGCCGGGCGCCGGCGGGTTGGCGATCACGTCAGCCGCCTCTTCGAGCGGCACCTGCCTGGAGATCAGGCGGTCGATCTCGATCGCGCCGGAAGCGATCAGTTCGGCCGCGCGGCGATGCGTGTGGGGATTGAGGAAGGAGCCGACGACCTTCAACTCCCGAAACAGCAGGTCGAAGGGCTCGAATTCCGCCTTCATGCCTTGCGGCGTCACGCCGACGATGACGACAGTGCCGCCGGCCCTTGCCAGCCGCATCGACTGCTCGACGGTGTCGCGCACACCAGCGCATTCGAACACCACGTCGGCGCCGCCGGGCATCAGGCCCGCTGGTCCACCGATGGCATCGATGACGTCGGCGGCGGCCGGATCGACCGTCGCCGTCGCGCCGAGCGCCTCGGCAAGCGCGCGCCGCGAAGCCTGCCTGGTCGACAGGATGATGGTCGTGGCGCCGGCCAGTTTTGCCAATTGCACGGTCAGCAGGCCGATCACGCCGCCGCCCAGCACAATCACCGAACTGCCCGGCTTGATCGCTGCAAGGTCGACGCCATGCAGGCAGCAGCCGAGCGGCTCGCAGAAGGCGCCATGCGTCGGCGGCAGATCGGCGGGCAGGATGAAAGCCTGTTTCTGCGGCAGCACGACATACTCGGCAAAGCCGCCGTCGCGATGGATGCCGATGGCGTTGAGATTGCGGCAGAGATTGACCCGGCCGGCGTGGCAATGCGGGCACCGTCCGCAGGCGATGTTGGGATCGCCGGTGACACGATCGCCGACGGCAAAGCCGGAGACGGCGTTGCCGATCGCCTCGATGATGCCCGAAAATTCATGTCCGGGCGTCACCGGCGGCCGGCAGGGGAATTCGCCATGGAAAAGATGCCGGTCGGTGCCGCAGACACCGCAGGCCTCGATCCGCACCAGAAGCTCGTCCGGGCCGGCGACAGGTTTGCCGACTTCGCGCAGCGCAATGCTGCCCACCGCTTCCAGCCGCACCGCTTTCATGGCGCCGTCCTCGTTCAATTGAAACTCGGCGGCTGCGAAAGGTCCGGCGCCGGTGCCGTCGGCTTGGCCGGCGGCGCATCGCCGAAACTCGGCGGTTGCGACAGGTCAGGCGTGCCGGGCGCGGCCGGTGCGCTGCCGCCATTGGCCGGGGCCATGCCACCAGCCGGCGGTGTGCCGAGCGGCGCCAGGCCGGGCACCTCCGGCACCTGGTAGTCGATCGTGCCCGGATTGGTCACCGTGCCCTTGTAGCGCATCACCATTTGCGGGAAGGCGATCGTCAGCCCGATCATCACCACCTGGATCAGAACGAAGGGCACCGCGCCCCAATAGATCTGGCCGGTCGTCACGGGCGCGATCTGCTTGCCGGTAAGGCGGTCTAGATAGGGCACGCGCGCGGCGACCGAGCGCAGGTAGAACAGCGCGAAGCCGAAGGGCGGATGCATGAAACTGGTCTGCATGTTGACGCCGAGCAGCACGCCGAACCAGATCAGGTCGATGCCGAGCTTGTCGGCCGCCGGCGCCAGCAGTGGCACGATGATGAAGGCCAGTTCGAAGAAATCCAGGAAGAAGGCCAGGAAGAAGACGAGGATGTTGACCCCGATCAGGAAGCCGACTTCGCCGCCCGGCAGCGAGATCAAAAGGTGTTCGACCCAGATGTGGCCGTTGACGCCGTAGAAGGTGAGCGAGAACACGCGCGCGCCGATCAGGATGAACAGCACGAAAGACGACAGCCGCGTCGTCGAGGTCAGTGCCTGCTTGATCACGTCCAGCGACAGCCGGCCCTTTGCCGCCGCCATGATCAACGCGCCGACGGAGCCCATGGCGCCGCCCTCGGTTGGGGTGGCGATGCCGAGAAAGATGGTGCCAAGCACCAGGAAGATCAGTGCCAGTGGCGGGATCAGCACGATGACCACTTGCTGCGCCAGCCTGGACATCATGTTGAAGTTCACGCGTTTGTCGGCAATCGCCACGATGTAGATGAAGAGCACCCCCACGGTGGCGCCGAGAATGTCGGCATTGTCGCCATGGGTTGGCGCGAGATAGCGATACGCGGCATAGGAGATGGCCACCGCTACCACCAGCGCCACCAGCAGCGACATCACGCCATGGCCAAGCGTGCGTGCTTCGAGCGGCAGCGCCGGCACCATTTTCGGCCGGAAGATCGATACGATGAGGATATAGAGCGCGTAGAGGCCGGTGAGCACGACGCCTGGGATCAGCGCGCCGGCATACATGTCGCCGACGGAGCGGCCAAGTTGGTCGGCCAGCACGATCAGCACCAGCGAGGGCGGGATGATCTGGGCGAGCGTACCGGAGGCGGCAATGACGCCGGACGCCAGCCGGCGGTCATAGCCGTAGCGCAGCATGATCGGCAGCGAGATCAGCCCCATGGCGATGACGGACGCCGCCACGACGCCGGTGGTCGCGGCCAGCAATGCGCCGACGAAGATCACCGCGTAGGCGAGGCCACCGCGGATCGGCCCGAACAGCTGGCCGATCGTGTCGAGCAGATCCTCGGCCATGCCCGATCGTTCGAGCACGATGCCCATGAAGGTGAAGAACGGAATGGCCAGCAGCGTATCGTTCGACATCACCCGGCTGCCGTAGAAATTGTCCGGCAGTGCGTGCAGAAGCGGCCAGGCGAGATTGATCGATCCACCGGAATAGGGCGAGAGGAGCACGCCGATGAAGAAGAACATCAAGCCGTTGGCGGCCAGCGAGAACGCCACGGGGTAGCCGATCAGCAGGAAGATGATCAGCGAGGCGAACATGATCGGCGCCATGTTCAGGGCGATGAATTCCATCATGAGCGGACCTCGTCGGCCAGAGCCTTGGCTTCGAGTTCGGCTTGCTCATGTGCCGATATGAACGGATTGGGGTCGTCCATGTCGCCTCGCATTATGGCGATCTTCTTGATGATTTCGGAGATACCCTGCAGGGCCAGCAGAAAAAAGCCGACCAGCAGGATGGCCTTGGCCGGCCAGATGATAAGACCGCCGGAATTGTTGGACATCTCGCCGCTGCGAAACGACAGCGAGACGTAGGGAACGAAATAGATGACCATCAGCGTCACGAACGGCATCAGGAACAGGAGATGGCCGAAAAGGTCGATCCAGTGCTGTACGCGGCGTGAAAACAGGCCGTAGACGACATCGATGCGGATATGCTCGTTCTGCTTCAGCGTATAGGCGGCCGCCAGCATGAAGGCGGCGCCGAACAGATACCATTGCAACTCCAGCCAGGCATTCGACGAAACGTCGAAGATCTTGCGGATGACGGCGTTGGCCGCACTCACCAGGATCGCCAGCAGAATCAGCCACGATACCGATTTGCCGATGAATTCGTTGGCGCGATCGATCGCTCTGGATAGAGCGAGAAGCCCTGCCATGCATTCCTCCCTTGTCGGAGGCGTGTCGGCTCCCCCTTATGCCGTCACGCCGCTTGGTCCAACCGTATGCCGCGCGTGGACTGACGGGTCAACAAGGATGGGAGCAACAAAACAGCATCAACTGAAAGCGAGGGGCGGAGACCGGCGGTCTGCCCTGGCGTCATGCAACCAAAGTCTGATGGTTCAGACGACCTTGCCGGTGTCGCGGCCGGCGCCGATCAGGATCAGCATGGCCACCAGGAACAGATACATCCACGCATCGCGCCATTCGATCGGGAAATAACCGGCCCACAGTGATTCGGCCATGCCGAAGGCGGCGGCACCGAGCGCTGCCCGTGGCGGCGAGAGATAGCCGCCGACCGCCGTCACGAACAGGATCTTCAGGCCATAGACGAGGCCGGAACCGAAGCTGACATTGCCGTAGTAGAGGCTGGCCATGACGCCGGCCAGCGCGGCGCAGAAGCCGCCGAGCAGCACGGCATGGCGGAACACGCCGCGCACGTCGACGCCGCACAAGGCGGCCGCGCGCGGGTCGTCGGAGACGGCGCGCCAGCGCCGGCCGAAGCCGGAATGGGCAAACGCTGATGTGGCGAGCGCGACCGCCGCCAGCACCACCGCGCAGTCGAGCACCTGGATCAGCGTCAGCGTCGCCTTGAAGCCGGCGCCTTCGGCGAAGACGATGGGGTGCGCCAGCATTGGCGGCAGCCACAGATCATGCGTATCGGCGGCGATGCGGCTTGCTTCCGACAGGACGATCAGGATGCCGAGCGTCGTCACCACGATGGCGTTGGGCGAGCGGTCGGCCAACGGTTCGAAGACGCTGCGCGACAGGACATGGCTGATCAGCGCGGCATAGAGGAATGCCGCGACGACGCCGAGCAGCACCGACGCCAACAGCGTCAGCCACAGCACCTGGTAGCCGAAGGCGACGCTCAGGATCATTGCCTGGCCGCTGAAGGCGAACAGCGCGCCATAGGCGAGGTTGGTGCGGTGCAGGATGCCGTTGATCAGCACGTAGCCGAAGGCGAGCAGCGCGTACAGCGCGCCGGAGTGCAGCCCGTTCAGCACCTGCTGGAAGAAATAGAGCATGTTCAACAACACCTGAAGCGTCTCGCCCACAGCGGTTGGACGACGGGAAATGCTCGAGACAAAGGCGACGATACCGTGCGCAGCGGAGGTTTGCATCGCGGAATCTAACTTGTCAAATTCGATTTATCGGTTAGATTTCCAGCATGACAGTTGCCTGGACCCCGCACCGCTTCACCGGCGGCCTGCTTGCGCTCGACACGGCGAACACCGTCGTGCTGCGCGGCGATCCGCAGCGCACGTTCGACCGTTTCGACGATCCGGCCGAAATTGCCCGCTTCGCCGACGCGGCAAGCGGTTTTCGCGCCGCCGAACTTGGCGACCGGCGGCTTACCGTGTCTTCGCCGGCGGCAATCGCACCTGTCGTGCTGTTGATCCGCGAGACGACCGACCGGCTGTTTCGCGACGCCGTGTCGAAGGGCGCGGTCGCCACCGCCGGCCTGCCCGATTTCCTGCGCGCCTGTGCCGACGGCCTGGCCGGCAGCCGCACCGAGATCGGCGCGCCGGGAAGGCCGTTCGGCGATCCCCTGGTGCCGATCCCCTTTGAGGCGGCGCTGGCGGTCTCTGCCCTTTCGCTGCTGCGCGACGACACGGTCGCAAGGCTCAGGATCTGCCCCAACTGCACCTGGCTGTTCGTCGACAGAAGCCGCAATTCCAGCCGCCGTTGGTGCGACATGGCGGTGTGCGGCAACCGGCAGAAGGCAAGTCGTCACTATCGCCGCCGCCGCATGGCGGCCCATGAGGTCAAGGATGCCTAGAGGATTGTCACGCGCGCTCGTTGCCGGCGTCATGTTGATCGCCGCCTCGGCGCTCGGCGCCTGCCGCGACACCGGCGGCGAGGGCAAGCTGTTCGAGGTGTCCGGCAAGATATTCGTCTTCAATTACCGTCTCGCAAGGGCGACCTATGTCGTGACGCTGCGGCCCTTGCAGCCGATGGGCGAGGGCCAGGTGGCGGTTGCCAGCTTCCAGAATCCCGCCGGCGGTGCGCCATTGGTGGTCGAGCAGAAGGTCTGGCCGAAGCTCGACAAGGTCAGCCTGGAGAGCCCGGCGCTGACCTGCATCGTCAAGAACAAGCCCTATGCCATCGCCATCAGCATCAAGGCCGCCGACGGCAAGGTCCTGCAGAAGATCGACACCACGCTGATGTCGACGGAAGACCAGTCGATCCTGCCCGACAGGCCGCTGGTCATCGACCAGCTCTATACGGCCAACCCCGACCTTGCCGGCCATCCCGACGGCAAGCTGCCGGGCGAGCCGAAGCCGGACTGCTCGAAAGCCGGCTGACACCTTCGGAAGGTATCGATTTCGGCTGGAGTTTTCGTGCGCCTGGGCACTCTCGGCGTGCGGTTTGATGCGCGCTTCCGCGCTCGCAGGACTGTTTGTTGCGCGTTGTCTGGCCCCTGCGATTTTGTTTGACCTCACTTGCAAGGGGAGAAAGGATGCGTCATCCGATCCCGACGTCGGCCGCCTGCCCCCGCGCGGCCTTCGCAGAGGAAATGCCTGATGACGCTGCATGATGTCGCGCTCGACGACAAGTTCGACCTCGGGAAGGAGCGCATCTTCCTGTCTGGCGCGCAGGCGGTCATCCGCATGCTCCTGATGCAGCGCGAGCGCGACCGCCGCGCTGGCCTGAACACGGCCGGCTTCGTCTCCGGCTATCGCGGTTCGCCGCTCGGTGGCCTCGACATGCAGCTGTGGAAGGCGAAGAAGCAGCTCGCCGGGGCCGATATCGTCTTCCAACCCGGCCTCAACGAGGAGCTTGCCGCCACCGCCTGCTGGGGATCGCAGCAGACGGAACTGCTGGGCGAGGGCACCCATGATGGTGTCTTTTCCGTCTGGTACGGCAAGGGCCCGGGCGTCGATCGTTCCGGCGACGTGTTCCGCCACGCCAATCTCGCCGGCTCGTCCAGGCATGGTGGCGTGCTTGCGCTCATGGGCGACGACCATATGGCCGAATCCTCGACCAATGCGCACGCCACCGAATTCCTCTTCGTCGACACCATGGTGCCGATCCTCAACCCGGCCGGTGTCCAGGAGATCATCGATTACGGGCTGTACGGCTTTGCCATGTCGCGTTTCGCCGGCACCTGGGCGGCGATCAAATGCGTCAAGGACAACATCGAATCGACGGCCTCGGTCGATGCCTCGCTCCAGCGATTGAACATCGTGGTGCCGGAGTTCGACATGCCGCCGGGCGGCCTCAACATCCGCCACGAGATCGACATGCTGGGCCAGGAGGAGCGGCTGCACGAATACAAGCGTGCCGCGGCCTCCGCCTTCATCCATGCCAACGGGCTGAACCGCATCGTCTATTCGGGCGGCCGCAGTCCCAAGCTCGGCATCATCACGCTGGGCAAGAGCTATCTCGATGTCCGCCAGGCGCTGGAGGATATCGGCGTCGACGAGGCGGCCGCCAACCGCATCGGCGTGCGGCTGTTCAAGGTCGGCTGCCCCTGGCCGCTCGACCTGCATCACATCGCCGACTTTGCCCGCGGCCTCGACACCATCGTCGTCGTCGAGGAGAAGCGTTCGCTGATCGAGGTGCAACTGCGCGAAAGCCTTTACGGCACCGCCTCGCAGCCGGTCATCGTTGGCAAGAAGGACGAGCGCGGCGACTGGCTGTTTCCGGCCAAGGGCGCGCTTGATCCCAATGAGATCGCCATTGCCCTTGGTGAGAGGATCGTCAAGACCATCGGCCCCTCGGAGGAGATCTCGGCGCGGGTGGGCAAGCTGCGCCAGTTCCAGGCGATGCTGGCTGACGCCACCGACATCGGTTCGCGCACGCCCTTCTTCTGTTCCGGCTGCCCGCACAATTCCTCGACCAAGGTGCCTGACGGTTCGATCGCCGCCGCCGGCATCGGCTGCCATTTCATGGCGCTGTGGATGGACCGCAACACGCTGGGCTTCACCGCGATGGGCGGCGAGGGCGCGCAATGGGTCGGCCAGGCGTCGTTCTCGAAGCGGGGCCACATCTTCCAGAATCTCGGCGACGGCACCTACAATCATTCCGGCACGCTGGCGATCCGCTTCGCTTTGTCGAGCGAAGCCAACATCACCTACAAGATCCTCTACAACGATGCCGTGGCCATGACCGGCGGCCAGCCGCACGAGGGCGGCCTGACGGTCGACATGATCGCCAGACAGGTGCGGGCCGAAGGCGTTGACCGCATCGCCATCGTCACCGACGAGCCGGACAAATACGCCGGCAAGGCCGAATTCCCGGCCGGCGCCACCATCCATCACCGCGACGACCTCGATCTCGTCCAGCGCGAGCTGCGCGACGTCAAGGGCGTGTCGATCCTGCTCTACGACCAGACCTGTGCCGCCGAAAAACGCCGGCGGCGCAAGCGTGGCACCTTTCCCGATCCCGACAAGCGCGTCTTCATCAATGAGCTGGTCTGCGAAGGCTGCGGCGACTGCGGCGTGCAGTCGAACTGCGTCTCGATCCAGCCGGTCGAGACCGAGTTCGGCCGCAAGCGCAAGATCGACCAGTCGAGCTGCAACAAGGACTTCTCCTGCGTCAACGGCTTCTGCCCGTCCTTCGTCACCGTCCACGGCGCCAAGATCCGCAAGGCCGAGGGCCTTGCCGGCAAGACCGATCCGCTTGACGGCGTGCCGACACCGGCCGAGTTCCCGCTTGGCGAGCAGGGCTGGGCGGCGATCATCGACGGCGTCGGCGGCACCGGCGTCGTCACCGTCGGCGCCGTGCTCGGCATGGCGGCCCATCTCGAGGACAAGGGCTGCGGCATGATCGACATGGCCGGTCTCGCCCAGAAGGGCGGCTCGGTGTTCACCCATGTCCGCATCGCCCGCACGCCGGACGACATCCATGCCATCCGCGTCTCGGCGGGCAAGGCCGACCTCGTGCTTGGCTGCGACCTCGTCGTGTCGGGCGCCAAGAAGGTGCTGACCGCGGTGCGCGAGGGCCATACGATCTTCCTCGCCAATACCGCCGAGATCATGCCCGGCGAGTTTGCCCGCTCGGCGGATTTCTCCTTGCCGATCGAGCGCCTGAAGAAGGCGATCCGCACCGCCGCCGGCGACGACAAGGCGCATTTCTTCGACGCCACCCGCACCGCCACGGCGCTGTTCGGCAATTCGCTCGGCGCCAACATGTTCATGCTCGGCTTCGCCTTCCAGCATGGCGGCCTGCCGCTGTCGGCCGAGGCTGTCGAGAGGGCGATCGAGCTCAACGGCGAAGCGGTGGCGATGAACATCGCAGCCTTCCGGTGGGGCCGCCGCGCCGCGCACCAGCCCGATTTCGTGCGTGGTCTCGTCGCTCAGCCGGGCAAGGCGGGACAAACAGCCGCGATCGCACAGACGCTGGACGAGATCATTGCCCGGCGTGTCGCCTTCCTGAGCGCCTATCAGAACGGCGCCTATGGCAAGCGCTATGCCGACAGGCTGGCGCTGCTGCGCGCCGCCGAGGCCCGGGCCGTGCCCGGTTCGACCGCCGTGACCGAGGCGGCGGCCAGGAACCTGTTCAAACTGATGGCGATCAAGGACGAGTACGAGGTGGCGCGGCTCTACACCGATGGTTCCTTTGCCGCCGAGCTCGGCAAGCAATTCCAGAGCTATGAAAAACTCGAATTCCATCTCGCGCCGCCGATCATGGGCCGTCGCGGCAATGACGGCAAACCGAGGAAGTCGAGCTTCGGCCCCTGGATGATGAAGGGTTTCCGCCTGCTGGCGGCGCTCAAGGGGCTGCGCGGCACCGCTTTCGACCTGTTCGGCTATACCGCCGAAAGGCGCATGGAACGGCAGCTATTGGCGCAGTATGAAGGCGATCTTGAACTCGTCGCCAGGTCGCTGGCGCCCGGCAAGGCCGAGGCGGCGGTTGCTCTGGTTTCGGTTCCCGCGCTCATCCGCGGTTATGGCCACGTCCGGCAGGCCAGCGCGGAAAAGGCCGCGGGCGAGCGTCGAAGACTGGTCGAGCGCCTGTCGAGCCCGCCGACGCGGGCAGAACTCCAGGCCGCCGAGTGATCCAAAAAGCCTCTGAAATCAGGCATTTCAAGCCAAGCTAAAGGTTTTTTAATGGGACTATGCCAAGGCTGGGGCTCATTGGGCGCCAGTAATGGGCAAAACAAAAGCCGATAACATCCCCGTGGATGTTTATATCCAGTTTGTGCGCTCGTTGTTCGACAACGCGCACATGCTGATCATCGGCGCGCTTTGCCACGCTGTCATCAGCCTCATGGTTTACTGGCGCAATGGCCAGCCGGTTTTTCTGGCTCTGGCGGGCGCGCTGCTTGGCATCGGCGTCTGGCGCTACTTCAGCCTGCGGCGCTTCCACCGCTCGGGCGGCGAAATTCACGACGTCGCCGATGCAAAGAAGTGGGAGCGGGAATACATCCTGAAGGGCAGCCTTCAAGGGCTGTTGCTGGGATTCTTTTGCTTCATTTCCATCTATGTCTACTCCGATTCCTACGCCGAGATCGGAGCGCTGTCGGTAACGATGGCTTCCTTGGTGACCGTCGTCGGCCGAAATTACGGGTCGCCGCGCATGGTGATGATCTTCGCGGTTACCTTTGTCGGGCCGATCGCAGCGGCGCTTATCCTCAGGTTCGACATCCCCTATGTCGTGCTGGGCCTGCTGATCATTCCCTTCATGTTTATCATCAAGGGCAGTGCCGACCATGTCCGCAATGTGCTGTTTTCGGCAGTGGTTGGACACAAGCAGGCGCGACAGATCGCGCAGCGGTTCAACCGCGCCCTGAACACCATGTCGCATGGCCTGGTGATGCTCGGCCCCGACGGCAAGGTGGTCGTCGGCAACGCTGAAGCCGCCCGACTGATGTCACTCAGATCGCCGGACCAACTGCTCGGACGGTCGATCCATTCACTGTTGCTGCGCGGCGTCGCCGGCGGCATGCTGGCACCGAAGGATTGCCGCTACGTCGAGGCGCAACTGACGCGCGCGCTGCGCGAAGGACGCGACCGCAAGGTGCTTGTCTCCTTCTCCAACGGCCAGCACTACGAATTCTCCGCTCGCGAAGGCAACCAGGAATTGGGTGTCATCACCTTTGAAGACGTCACGGCTCGGGTCGAGGCGGAGGACAAGATCCGTTTCATGGCGCGCTACGACAACCTCACCGGTCTGCCGAACCGCGCTTATTTCCATGAACTGGTCGGCGAGCTGATGGCCTCTGGAGAGCGCGACCGCCTGTGCGGCCTTGCCGTGCTCGACCTCGACGATTTCAAGAGCGTCAATGACACGCTCGGCCATCCGATCGGCGACGGTTTGATCTACGCCGTCGCCGAGCGCCTCGCCGCCGTTGCCGGGCAAGGCATCACTGTCAGCCGTTTCGGCGGCGACGAGTTCATGGTCTTCTTCGACCGCATCGAGGATGAGAGCCATCTGACCGTGCAGATCGACGAGATCTTCGCGGCATTGCAGGGCGAGGTGGACGTCGCCGGACATGGATTGCGGATCCAGGCCAGCGCCGGCGCGGTTCTGTCCAAGGTCGCGGAAACCGATGTCGATGCCATGATCGTCAAGGCAGACCTCGCGCTCTACAAGGCCAAGGAGCTCGGCAAGAACGGCTGGCGGCTGTTCGAGGCGGCAATGGACGCCGCGTTCCGCAGCCGGCAGCTGATGAAGGCGGATCTGCGCAGCGCGGTGGAAAGCAAGAGTCTGCGCGTCGTCTACCAGCCGATCGTGGCGATGGACACCATGCGCATCGCCAGCTGCGAGGCGCTGTGCCGCTGGGACCATCCCGATCTCGGACCGATCTCACCCGGCGTCTTCATCCCGCTGGCCGAGGAGATGGGCATCATTTCCGAGATCAGCGCCTTTGTGCTTCAGGCCTCCTGCCTCGAATGCGCCAAATGGCCCGACCAGACCAGCGTCTCGGTCAATCTGTCCGCCAGGGACTTTCGCAATGGCGACGTCATCCGGAAGGTTCGCGAAGCGCTGGACGTTTCCGGGCTCGCGGCCAACCGCCTTGAGATCGAAGTCACCGAAACCGCACTGCTGGATGACAAGTCGCAGACCCGCCAATACATCGAGGAACTGAAGCAGCTTGGCGTGCGTATTGCCCTTGATGATTTCGGCACCGGCTATTCGAGCCTGAGCTATCTCCACAAGCTGCCTCTCGACAAGATCAAGATCGACCGCTCCTTCGTGATGGACGTCACCCAGAATCCGCGCTCGCTGGAGCTCCTCAAAGGCGTCGTCGACCTGGCCCGTATCCTGGGATTGGTAGTCACTATCGAAGGCGTCGAAACATTCGAGCAGCTCAAGGTTCTTCTGCATTCGGTGAAGCCGGATCTTGTCCAGGGCTTCCTGTTCGGCGCAGCGCTCAGCGCGTCCGGCATCGAAACCATGTCCAACGTGACCTGGCCTTTCGCGGCGGAATTGCAGCCGGTTGCAAGGCGCGTCGCCACCTGAAATCAGCCATCGATTGCCCAAAGCGCCGCCGCGCCTGTAATTTACCATTTGTTAAGGTTAATTTAGGGTAAACGCAAAAGCTGGCAATTTTGCTTCTTGTTCCTCCAGCGCTTCGCTATTGTCGTTGTGTGGCGGTGCGAGGACAAAATGGAAAACAAGGTATTCGGTGCGCCGTTGGCGGCTGCGAGCAGCGATAAGCATCGCCCGTCAGTGTTCTCAAATCACGTCATGGATGTTCTGGAGCACGTGGAATATCGGCTGTGCGATGGCGCCGAGGACCTCGAGGCGATCTACAGGCTCCGCTACAATTCCTACCTTCACGCCGGCATGGTGAAGCCGATGGCTTCCCGCATGGTCAAGGACAGTTTCGACGATCTGCCCAATTCCTATCGCTTTGGCGTGTTCTTCGACGGTGTGCTCGTCAGCACCATCAGGCTCCACTATGCCAGCGCGCGATACCCTGTTTCACCCAGCACCGATGTTTTCGGCGACGTGCTGGCGCGGCGTCTGGCGGCCGGTGAGACGTTCGTCGATCCAAGCCGGTTCGCGGCCGATCTCGAATGGTCGAGCAGCCTGCGGGTGCTGCCATACATTACGCTCAGGCTGGCGGTGGTCGCCTGCAGTCACTTCAAACCGACCTATTGCCTGACGGCGATCAAGGAAGAACATTCCGCCTTCTACCACCGCATCTTCAGGTCGGAGCAGGCGGTGCCCCCGCGAAACTATCCCGGGCTTACCGTTCCCGTGCATCTATACCAGTCTAAATGTTCCGAAAACATGCAGACGACGCTGGATCGCTTCCCGTTCTTCAACTCGACGACGTTCGAGCAACGCATGCTTTTCCAACGCCCCAAGAGGGGCGAACTGGCGCCGTTGACCATCCTGCCCACCGCCAAATATTTCGAAGCGGCCTGAGCGTACGCGGCTTGGGCCTGATGTCTCGTCATCGGGTCGCGACGCATCCCGATGGAGCTTTCCGGGCCCGAAGGCGTTATCAGTGGCCGCATCAGCCGGAGTTGATGCCATCGCCTCTGGAAAGGACCCCACATGCATATTTCCCAGCTTGCGCTCACGCCGCTTATCTCGCTGATCGCCGGCGTGCTGATCCTGATCATGCCACGGCTGCTGAACTACATCGTCGCGCTCTATCTGATCGTCGTTGGCCTGCTCGGGCTTTTCCCGCACCTCGCCGGCTGAGGGCTATCGAGCGGGCCCGCCGCAAAAGCCGCCCTTTCGCCGAACCGGCCGGCGGTTTCAATTTTCCCTTGAGGCAGTTGTCGGCTCCAATGCGGCAATAGCGCCATTGCCCTCGGGCCGGCTTTTCGCTATGTGCCTCAAAGATGTCTTCGAAGGGGTATTCCTATGGCTGATCACTCGCCGACCGGTCCTGTCGAACTGGGCGCGAAGATGGACTATGCCGAGCACGACCGCACCTATGCGGGCTTTCTCGCTCTGGCCAAATACGGATCGCTGTTCTGCGGCGCGCTGCTCATCGCGATGGCCTTCGGCTTCTTCGTGGGCGGCTTCTTCTCGGCGACTATCCTCTTCATCCTGATCATGGCCGTCGGCGCCTTCATTCTGCGATAGACCTTCCAAAACCCAGTTGCCATTGACGTCGCCGGATGTTCCGGCCGACACTTTGCGCAAACAGGTTCCAGCCGAAAGGATCATGCGGTGGGACAGACGGTTTTCATCCCTCGTGAGCTTGATGCGAACGAGCCTCGGGTCGCGGCCTCGCCCGATACGGTCAAGCGGCTGGCGGGGCTGGGCTTCGACGTGATTGTCGAATCCGGCGCCGGCACAAGGTCGCGCATATCAGACGAAGAGTTTGCCAAGGCAGGGGCCGTTATCGGCAAGGCTGGGGACGTTGGCAAGGCCGATGTCGTGCTGAAGGTCCGCCGGCCTGGTGAACCCGAGCTGAAGAACTACAAGTCCGGTGCCGCTGTGATCGCCATCATGGATCCCTACGGCAACGATGCGGCGGTCGCGGCGCTCGCAAAGGCTGGTGTCACCGCCTTCTCGATGGAATTCATGCCGCGCATCACCCGCGCGCAATCGATGGACGTGCTGTCCAGCCAGGCCAATCTTGCCGGCTATCAGGCGGTCATCGACGGTGCCTCGGAATATGATCGTGCCTTGCCGATGATGATGACCGCGGCCGGCACGGTTCCGGCGGCTAAAATCTTCATCATGGGCGTCGGCGTCGCCGGCCTGCAGGCGATCGCCACGGCGCGTCGCCTTGGTGCCGTTGTCACCGCCACCGACGTGCGCCCGGCCGCCAAGGAACAGGTCGCCTCGCTCGGCGCGAAGTTCCTGGCCGTCGAGGACGAAGAGTTCAAGGCCGCCGAAACAGCCGGCGGCTACGCCAAGGAGATGTCGAAGGAATACCAGGCCAAGCAGGCCGCACTCACCGCCGAGCACATCGCCAAGCAGGACATCGTCATCACCACGGCGCTGATCCCTGGACGTCCGGCGCCGAAGCTGGTCTCTGCCGCCATGGTCGCCTCGATGAAGCCCGGCTCGGTGATCGTCGATCTCGCCGTCGAGCGCGGCGGCAATGTCGAGGGCGCGGTTCCCGGCAAGGTCGTGACGACCGAGAACGGCGTCAAGATCGTCGGCCACCTCAACGTGCCGGGCCGCGTCGCGGCGTCCGCGTCGCTGCTCTATGCGAAGAACCTGTTGGCCTTCCTCGAGACGCTGGTCGAAAAGACCACCAAGACCCTCGCCATCAAGCGCGATGACGAACTGGTCAAGGCGACGATGCTGACCGATGGCGGCAAGGTGGTTCATCCCGCCTTCGCCAAGGCCGACCAGCAGCCGCATGTCGAACCCGCGGCGATCCCGGCCACGACCATGGTCGCCGATGCCTCGGCAGCGCCGCAGAAGCCCGCGCCCAGGAAGCCGGCCGCAGCCAAATCGTCCTCGCCCAAATCGTCCTCGCCCAAATCGTCCTCGCTCAAGTCGTCCTCGCCCAAGTCGAAAGGCACCGCGTGATGGATCAGACCCTGCAGAAAGCCCTCGACCAGCTCGACCAGGCAAGTGCGGCCGTCCGGCTGGCGGTGCAGAACCTGGCCAATGCTCCAGGCGGCGCCGAGGCGGCGGGTGATGCCGCGCATGCCCTGTCCGGCGGCGTCATCGATCCCTTCGTCTTCCGCTTCGCCATCTTCGTGCTGGCGATCTTCGTCGGCTACTATGTCGTCTGGTCGGTGACCCCGGCGCTGCACACGCCGCTGATGGCGGTCACCAACGCCATCTCCTCGGTCATCGTCGTCGGTGCGCTGCTGGCTGTCGGCATCGCCGCTTCCGGTGTCGCCGCCGGCTTCGGCTTCGTCGCGCTGATGCTGGTCTCGGTCAACATCTTCGGCGGCTTCCTGGTCACCCAGCGCATGCTGGCCATGTACAAGAAGAAGGACAAGTAGAGCGCCATGAACGCCAACTTCGCGTCCTTCCTCTATCTCGTCTCCGGCGTCCTGTTCATCATGGCGCTGCGCGGCCTGTCGCATCCAACCACCAGCCGCCAGGGCAATCTCTACGGCATGGTCGGCATGGGCATCGCCATTGCGACCACGCTGGCGCTGGCAACCCCGTCCGCGGGCCGCTTTGGCCTCATCGTGCTCGGCCTTGCCATCGGTGGCGGCGTCGGCGCCGTCACCGCGCGCCGCATCGCCATGACCTCGATGCCGCAGCTGGTTGCCGCCTTCCACTCGCTGGTCGGCCTCGCCGCGGTCATGGTCGCGGCGGCGGCCATCTATGCGCCGGAGAGTTTTGGCATCGGCACGGCGGGCGACATCCACGCCCAGGCGCTGGTCGAGATGAGCCTCGGCGTTGCCATCGGCGCCATCACCTTCACCGGTTCGGTCATCGCCTTCCTGAAGCTCGATGGCCGCATGTCGGGCAAGCCGATCATGATCGGCGGCCGCCACTTCATCAACGCTGCCCTCGGCGTCGCGCTCATCGTGCTGATCGTGCTTTTGGTCACCACGGAATCGAAGCTGGTGTTCTGGCTGATCGTCGCCGCCTCGCTGGTGCTCGGCATCCTGCTCATCATCCCGATCGGCGGCGCCGACATGCCGGTCGTCGTCTCGATGCTGAATTCCTATTCCGGATGGGCGGCGGCGGCGCTTGGCTTCACGCTCGGCAACCTGGCGCTGATCATCACCGGCGCGCTGGTCGGCTCGTCCGGCGCCATCCTGTCCTACATCATGTGCAAGGGCATGAACCGCTCCTTCATCTCGGTCATCCTTGGTGGCTTCGGCGGCGAGACTGCCGCTGCCGCTGATGACGGCATCGAACGCACGGTCAAGCAGGGCTCGGCCGACGACGCCGCCTACCTGATGATGAACGCGCAGAAGGTCATCATCGTGCCCGGCTACGGCATGGCGGTCGCACAGGCGCAGCATGCGCTGCGTGAAATGGCCGATAAGCTCAAGGCCAACGGCGTCGACGTGAAATACGCCATCCACCCGGTCGCCGGCCGCATGCCCGGCCATATGAACGTGCTCTTGGCCGAGGCCAACGTGCCCTATGACGAGGTGTTCGAGCTGGAGGACATCAACTCCGAATTCGCGCAGGCCGACGTCGCCTATGTCATCGGCGCCAACGACGTCACCAACCCGTCCGCGCGCGACGACAAGTCCTCGCCGATCTACGGCATGCCGATCCTCGACGTCGACAAGGCCCGCACCTGCCTCTTCGTCAAGCGCTCGCTCGGCTCAGGCTATGCCGGTATCGACAACACGCTGTTCTACAAGGATGGCACCATGATGCTGTTGGGCGACGCGAAGAAGATGACCGAGGAAATCGTCAAGGCGATGGATCACTGACCGGCGTCCCTGTACCTCCGAATGTGCCGGCGGAATGCCGGCATGCGATCATTGCAGCCTATCCGCACCTTGCCGGCGCAACATTCGCGGTCGCCGGCCGCGGGTGGCACAGCCTCGCCGTTGAGGTCGACGGCCGCCATATCTTCAAGTTCCCGCAAGGGGAGGAGGCCGAGACCGCGCTGCTGCGGGAAGCACGGCTGCTCGGAGCCGTACGGCCGTTGGTGATGACGCCCGTGCCGGATATGAGGATTCATTCCGGCCCGCCGCTGTTTTCGATGCATGGCAAACTGCCCGGCCGGACGCTGGAGCCAGCTGACTACGCGAAGCTGGACGATACGGCGCGGGCGCGCCTTGCGGACGATCTCGCCCTGTTCTTCGCCGATCTTCATGCCATCGATCCTTGCGTCATGCGGGCGGCAGGCGCAGAGCAGGTCGGCTGGTGGGACACGCAGCAGGACACGCTCGCAACAGTCTGGCCGCTTTTGCCGCCAGAGCTGCGCCGGGAGGCCGAAGCGGCAATAAAGGCGTATCATGAGGTTGGCCCCGACCCGCTCGGCGAGGTCTACGGCTTCTTCGACGCGCATGGCTGGAACATGGCCTTCGACCATGACCGGTTGCACCTCAACGGAATTTTCGACTTCGCCGATTCCGGCTTCGGCCCGCCGCATCGCGAATTCGTGCAGGTCTCGCTCATCGATCCCGATCTCGCGCTGCGCAGCATGCGCGCCTACGAGGCGCGCAGCGGCAACGCGCTCGATCCGCGACGGGTCTTCCTCCTCGCCGCCGCCATGCGGCTCTCGGAACTCGCGGGCGCTGTCGAAACGGGCGAAGACGTGCCGATGATCTTGGATCTCGCGGTCGGCTGGCTGCGGCAGCACGCGATCCGGTAATTCTGCTGCTCGCCCAGGACGGCACATTGATGCTGCTAGGCGACGCGACGGAAGATGACCGAGGAAATCGTCAAGGCGATGGATCACTGACCAGGCCTATAGGGCAATTCCAGGAAAAGTGCGTAGTGGTTTTCGGGGGACAAGCGCGCAGCGCTTGCCCTTGGGAATTGCGTAAAAACAAAGCTCTAGGCTTGAATAGCAAAGAGCCCGGCGTCGAAACCGGGCTCTTTCATTTCGGGAGCGGGCCGGGTTCAGCGGGTGGTCAGGAAAACCGCTTCCTCGTCATCGCGCTGCCTGCCGCCGAGCGCTGCTGCGGCACTGGCGATGAAGGCGCCGATGACCAGCGACAGGGCTCCGAGCAATGCGAAGGTGGCGCTGCCTTTGCGGGCGGCATCGGCAGCCTGCTTGGCCTTGACCTTGGCGTCGTCAACCTTGGCGACAATGGCGTCGACACGCGTCTTGGCGTCGGCCTCGGAAAGACCGGTGCGGGCGGCGACCAGCTGCGACAGATAAGTTTTGTCTTCGGCCGATATTTCACCTGCCGCAGCGCCGGCAATGAGAATGCGCGAGGCCTGCGCGGTCGCGGCTGCCTCTCCGTCCGGAGTGGCGGCGGCAAGCTTGGTCGGGTCGGCTGGTCGGAACAGCGAATCCACCAGATAGGACGTCGCATTGTCTGCCGTTGCCGTCCCGGCATTGGCCGACGCGCCGGCCGATGCGCCCATGGCCGCGTCGGAGGCTACCGTCGACACAGCCTGAACGCCGGAGCCGATCGCCGCCGATAGCGCCGATCCAAGCACGCCGACCACCAGCAATGTCGCCAGTGCCCAAGCCAGAAAGCCGTGCGCTGTGTCACGGAAATAGACTTCGTCGGTGTGGATGCCGACCCATTTGGTCCGCAACCGCCCCGCCAGATAGCCGCCGACCCCCGAGGACAGCCACTGCACGATGACCAGCCAGATCGCGCCGGACACCGCGAAGGTCGTCAGCGAGGCTCCTGAACCCGACCAGGGCGAAACCATGGTCAGCCCCAGTCCGGAGCCGAGCAGCATGAGGATAAACGTCAGCGTCGAGGCCGCAAAGGCGCCGGCGATGATAGGCCCCCAGCTGACGGCGGGAGCGGAGGATTCGGTCGAAGCCGATACGTCGACGGCTGACAGGGTGGACTGCATGACGGCCCCCTATCGTACGAACAACATGATCAGGATGATGATCGGAATCGGAATGCCGAGCAGCCAAAGCAAAATGCCGCGTCCCATGGGGTCCTCCTTGCAAGAAAATGTGATCGATGATGTCACAATGTCCTGCGGAGACTTCCGTTCCGGCGCGCGGTGAAATGATTTTGTCTGCTGGCTGGGGAACAAACTGGCGCGCGATCTGCGCGCCAGTTCAAGCGATATTAAATATCGAGATTTGCCACCGACAGCGCGTTGTCCTGGATGAATTCGCGCCTCGGCTCCACCTCGTCTCCCATCAGCCTCGAGAACAGGCTGTCGGCGTCGGTCGCGTCGCTGACCTTGACCTGCAGCAGCGATCGCACATTCGGGTCGAGCGTGGTTTCCCACAATTGCTCGGCATTCATCTCGCCGAGGCCCTTGTAGCGCTGCATGGTTAGCCCCTTGCGGCCTGTCGCAAAGACGGCGTTGAGCAGCGCCAGCGGTCCCGACACGGTTTCGGACACATCCTTGCGGCGCAGCACCGGCGGCGTCCCGTAGACCTCGCTGAGACGCTGTGCGTAGCGGTCGAGCTGGCGGGCGTCCGCCGAATTGATCAGCCCCATGTCGAGATGGGCGTACTCCTTGACGCTGCGCACGGTGCGCTCGAAGACATAGCCGCCGCTGCCGTCATTCGAGGTCGACATGCGGCCGGTCCAGCCGCGCTCGGTGTCCTCGGCGATGATGTCGAGACGCTGTGCGATCCGCTCTGCCATGGCGTTGGCGCGGCCAAGATCGCTGACGACGTCGGGGTTGAGCCCGCCGGCAATCGACGCCTGTTCGACCACGCCTCTGTTGTAGCGCGTGTGCAGGCCGTTGATGAGCTGGCGCACGGCCAGCGCATCGTCGACCGCTCCGCGCAGATCCTGCCCGGTCCGCACTTCGCCCGAGCCCAGCGTGAGCGAAGCTTCCTCCAGCCCGGACTCGATCAGGAACTCCTCGAAGGCGCTTTCATTCTTGATGTATTGCGAGCTCTTGCCGCGCGTCACCTTATACAGCGGCGGCTGGGCGATATAGAGATGGCCGCGCTCGATCAGCTCCGGCATCTGCCGGAAGAAGAAGGTGAGCAGCAAGGTTCTGATATGGGCGCCGTCGACGTCGGCGTCGGTCATCAGGATGATCTTGTGGTAGCGCAGCTTGTCGGCGTTGAACTCGTCCTTGCCGATAGAGGTGCCGAGCGCCGTGATCAGCGTGCCGATCATGTCGGAGCCGAGCATGCGGTCGAAACGCGCCCGCTCGACATTGAGGATCTTGCCGCGCAGGGGAAGGATGGCCTGGTTCTGGCGCGAACGGCCGCCCTTGGCCGAGCCGCCGGCCGAGTCACCCTCGACGATGAAGATTTCGGATTTCGCCGGGTCGCGCTCCTGGCAGTCGGCCAGTTTGCCGGGCAAGGACGTGACGCCGAGCGAGCTCTTGCGTGTGATGTCGCGCGCCTTGCGCGCGGCTTCGCGCGCCGCCGCGGCCTGGATCACCTTGTCGATGACCACCTTGCCTTCGGTCGGGTGCTCTTCCAGCCAGGTGCCGAGCGCCTCGTTGACCAGCCCCTCGACCACCGGGCGGACCTCGGAGGAAACCAGCTTGTCCTTGGTCTGCGAGGAGAATTTCGGATCGGGAACCTTGACCGACAGCACCGCCGTCAGCCCTTCGCGGCAATCGTCGCCGATCAGCGAGACCTTTTCCTTCTTGGTCAGGCCCGAGGACTCGCCATAGCCGGTGATCTGGCGCGTGAGCGCGCCACGGAAACCGGCCAGATGGGTGCCGCCATCGCGCTGCGGGATGTTGTTGGTGAAGGCCAGCACGTTCTCGTGGTAGCTGTCGTTCCACCACATCGCGACTTCCACGGTAATGCCGTCGCGCTCGGCCCTGATGGCGATCGGCTTCTCGATCAGCGGCTTCTTGACCCGGTCGAGATATTTGACGAACTCCTCCAGACCGCCATCATAGTGCAGTTCATGCCGCACGATGTCGGCGTGGCGGGCGTCGGTCAGAATGATGCGCACGCCGGAATTGAGGAAGGCGAGCTCGCGCAGGCGGTGCTCCAGCGTGCCGAAGTCGAACTCGACCATGGTGAAGGTTTCGGCCGACGGGAAGAAGGTGATCGAGCTGCCGCTGCGGCCCTCATAGGTGCCGGGCTGCTTGTCCTGTTCGTAGGTACCGGTGGCCTTCAACGGCGCATCGGCATTGCCGTGCGTGAAGCTCATTTCGAAGATCTGGCCGTTGCGGCGGATCTTGAGCTTCAGCCATGCCGAAAGGGCGTTGACCACCGAGACGCCGACGCCATGCAGGCCGCCCGAAACCTTGTAGGAATTCTGGTCGAACTTGCCGCCGGCATGCAGCTGCGTCATGATCACTTCGGCCGCGGAAATGCCTTCGCCGGTGTGGATATCGGTCGGAATGCCACGGCCGTTGTCGATCACCGTCACCGAACCATCGGGGTTGAGCGTCACCGTGACGAGGTCGGCGTGCCCTGCCAGGGCCTCGTCGATGGCGTTGTCGACCACCTCGTAGACCATGTGATGCAGGCCCGAACCGTCGTCGGTGTCGCCGATATACATGCCGGGGCGTTTGCGGACTGCGTCCAACCCCTTCAAAACCTTGATGGAATCGGCGCCGTATTCGGCTTCGGCGCCGTTGGTGTTCTCGGTCTGGTCGCTCATGAAAACCTATTGTCTAGATGCCGCTTGCATAGCGCGAAAAATCGGCCCCGAATCGCGCTTCTGATATAGCGTAGATATAGGCGCTAAAGGCGGTTTTTCCAAGATTTGCGGGCATTTCCGGGCCGAATCCCAGGCTGGCAGCCGGCTATTTTTTCCGAACGTCCAATTTGGCGAGAAGGCCGCGCAAATATTTGATCATGGGTTTGTCTCTTGGCGCCAGCCGGCCCGTGCGGTCGAGCTCCAGCGTCAGGTTCAGCGCCTTGGTCAGGACAGCCTTCGGATCCTTCGCCACATACGCATAGTTGATGTAGGCCTGGACCAGATCGAATTGCCAGATTGCATTGTTCGGATCGGACTGGGCCAGTCTCTGGCGGATGCCGAGGCTGGCCTCGAAGGCCTTCTTGGAGCCCTCGAAGTGGCGCTGCTTGGTCTCTAGCATGCCGATTTCCGACAAGGTGATCGACAGGTCGCGTTGCCAGTCGGAATTGCCTGGATCGAGCTTGGTCAGCCGGTCGACAATGGCAAGACTGTCCTGGTAGTTTTGCAATGCGCCGGCGACATTGCCCTGGGCATCAAGCACACCGGCAACTTTTTCCAGGCAGACCGAGAGGTCGCGCTGCCAGTCGGTGTTGCCGGGGTCATCAGCGGCAAGTTCGCGCGCCACGGCCAGCGCTTGCTGATAGGAAGCCAGCGCGGCCGGCCAGTTCTCCTGGTCGTTGAGCGCGTTGCCGATCTTGGCGTAACTGATCGACAGGTCGCGCTTCAAGCCGGTGTCGTTAGGGTCACGGCGTACCAGTTCCTCGGCGATCGCCTGGCTCTTGCTGTAGGCCACGCGCGCACCGGCGGCGTCGCCGCGCTCGCGCAGCACATCCCCGATCCTCTCATGGCTGACGGAAACCGCGCGCTGGCGCTCAGGGTCATCGGGTTTGTTCTCGGCCAGCACAAGCCGAATCCTCAGGCTCTCTTCAAAGGCCGTCTGGGCGCCGTCCAGCTGCCCGGCGGTCCGGGCAAGGTCGCCGATTTCATCATAGCTTATGGTCAGGTCGCGCAGCAGGTAGGCGCTGTTCGGCTCGGCATCGGCCAATTGCTGCTTGATCGAAAGGCTTTTCTGGTAGGCTTTCGCCGCTGCATCCACATCACCCTGCGTTGCCAGCACGTTGCCGATCTTGTCATTGGCCATGGCAAGATCCCCGAGCCAGCCTTTCTTCTCCGGCACGCTTGCGGTCAGGTCCCGCAGCATGTCCCGGGCCGCCTCATAGTGCTCAAGGGAAGTTGCCAGGTCGCCTTGCACCATCTTTATGTTGGCGAGCTTGATGTGGCTGATCGCGACATCGCGCCTGACGCTGGGGTCGGTTTCCTGACGTGACCGATGTTCGAGGTTGGCCAACAGCGCGGCAAAGGCGCGGCCGGCCGCCTCGACATTGCCCACCGTCGTATAGAGGATACCGAGTTCCTCCAGCGCGCGGCTCTGGCGATCGGCCTGTTCCAGGTTGAGCGAGGTCTGCCCGGCCTCGCCATAGAGCGCCAGCACCGATTCATAATCGCTGATGGCCGTGGCGTAGTCGAGGTCGGCGCGCGCCGCACCAGCGGATAGGAAACGCGTCGCGGCCTCGGACAGGGTGCGGCTGACGAAATTGCCCTTCAGCGCCTTGCGCGAAACATTGTCGATGTCGGCGGCCTTGGCCAGAAGAGCGCGGACGCCATCGAAGGCGCCCAGCGAAAGCTGTTCCTCGGCCTGCCGGCGCAATTCCGCCACCTGCGGATCGTCGGAGGCGAGCGTCTTCATTTCGCTGCGCACCTTGACGAAGGCGTCGGCGGCCTCGCGCAGCCGGGCGTTCAGGCTGTCGGCGGAGAGATGGCCGGCGTCGGAACTGATCAGCGCGCCATAAAGCGGCGCCAGCGGCATGTCGGCGTCGCTGGCGATCTGTTCGACCTCGCCGCGCATTTCCGGGGTCACGTCGGCCATCGCGAGCAGCAGCCGTTCGCGCTCCGGCAGCTGTTCCTTGGTCGCAGCGGCAAAGAACAGTTTCGGCAGGCCGCTTTCGACATAGGGCAACTGCTTGCCGCGCGACAGGTCATAGACCTCCTGCTGCACCAGCGTCAGCACCGAGCGGATCTCCAATCCATCCGTGCCGAGATATTTGGTCAGCGCGGTCGTGAAGGGCGAGTTCTGGCCGGTGCCGTCGGCGGCCGTCTCGCCAGGCGCGGCCGAGAAGGCGAAAAGGATGTTTTCCGCACGCCCGACGCGACCGAGGCCCGGCTTGACCTTGTCGGCGACGTCCTTCGCCAGCGAAGTCGCGCCACGCCCTTCGCCGCTGCTTGCCGAGAACGGGTCGCTGCGGCACGCATCGAGCACGATCAGCCCGACCTTGGCGGTCGCGGCGACGGCATCGCGCACCTCCTCCAGCGGCAGGCTGGTCTTGTTCAGTTGATCGAGCGAAGACGCGTCGGCATCGACCGGCAGCAGGCGGTTGTCGCCAGAGATCTCGACACCGTGGCCGGAGAAATAGACCAGCGCGACATCGGCGCCCTCGGCATCCTCGCGAAAGTCGTCGAGCGCGCGCCGCATGCGCCGCAGATCCCGGTTGGTTTCCAGGGTGACCTGGAAGCCGAGCTTCTTAAGCGCGGCTTCCATCGCCTCGCCGTCATGGATGGGATTGGCCAAAGGGCGGACCAGCCGGTAGTCGTCCTCTGCCATGACCAGCGCCACCCGCCGTTCAGCCACCGCGGTGGCGGTGGTCGCAATCGTCAGCAGCAAGGCAAACAGCAAGCGCAAGTCGAACCGCCCCCGGCTCAGTCACCTGTCGACCATTCCACCTCTTTACGGCGCGGGCAAGCCGGCGCGTTTGGCCAAGCACGCCCTTTCAGGCAGCGCGCAGCGGCTTCAGCGCATCGCTCCAGCGCAACAGCTCGTCCAGCATGGTCCTGGCGCCGCCAGTCACCTGTTCGCTGGCGCTGAAGGCGCCGTTCTCGTCGAGCAGCTTCTGATACATCGGCAGCGCGACGCCTTCCGGGATCGGCATGATCCCCACCGAAGTCAAAAGCGGCTTCAGCGCCTGCGCCGCGCGCAAGCCGCCGGACACGCCGCCATAGCTGAAAATGGCGGCCGGCTTGTACTTCCATTCGCGCAGCAGGTAGTCGACCGCGTTGACGATCGCAGGCGCTGCGAAATAATTATACTCCGGCGCCACGAACACGAAGGCGTCCGCGGCGTCGATCGCCTTCGACCAGGCCTTGGTGTGGTCGTTCTGATAATTGCCAAGCCTTGGGTGGTGGGGCTCGTCCAGCACCGGCAGGTGGAACGCGGCGATGTCGGTCAGCACCGGCTCGAATTTCCCGTGCTGGCGCGCGAATGTCTCCAGCCACTCGGCAAGAACCGGGCCGGCGCGGCCGGGCCTCGTGCTGCCGATGATGATGCTCAACTGGTGCTTCAAGACGGGCTCCTTTCTCAGTCGGTATCTTTTGGTGACTGTCAGTACGGCAGAGCGTGCCGGCCGACAAGGCGGGATGCCGGAGCGGGCGGTCACGATCCGATGAACGGAGCGTCTGCTGGGCGACGCGAATTGCCTGCCGTGCGGTCACATGGACGCCGGGATCGCCAGCCACTACATTGATGCGAGCAGCGGAGCACTTCATGGACATTCAGCCCGCCCCCTTCGTTCCTCCCGCGCCGAAGCCGCGCACCTCGCCGCCGTCGACGCTGGAGATGATCCGCATCGTCTATCGCAATCCTCTCGAACTCTGGGGCGAGCCGACCTACAACGAGCCGTGGATTTCCGCGAATGGCGTTGGTGGCCATCTGATCATCGCCAACGACCCCGGCCTCATCCGCCACGTGCTGGTCGACAACGCCAAGAACTACAAGATGGCGACGGTGCGCCAGAAGATCCTGCGGCCAATCCTGCGCGATGGCCTGCTGACCGCCGAGGGCGAAGTCTGGAAGCGCTCGCGCAAGGCGATGGCACCGGTGTTTACCCCGCGCCATATCTTCGGCTTTGCCCAGCCGATGCTGAAACGAACCAGGGAGTTTGTCACTCGCTACGAAGCGGGCGGCACGTCCGACATCGCCCATGACATGACGTTGCTCACCTATGATATCTTGGCCGAGACGCTGTTCTCAGGCGAGATAGCGGGCGAACCGGGCAGTTTCGCCAACGAGATCGACCGGCTGTTCGAGACCATGGGCCGCGTCGATCCGCTTGATCTCTTGCGCGCGCCCGACTGGCTGCCGCGGCTGACCCGCATCCGCGGCCGCAAGACCATGGCCTATTTCCGCAAGATCGTGACCGATACCGTCAAGATGCGCGAGGAGAAATTCAGGCGCGATCCCGATGCGGTGCCCCAGGATTTCCTGACGCTGCTGCTCAAGGCCGAAGGTCCCGACGGGCTGACGCGCTCCGAGGTCGAGGACAACAT
>NZ_PNOT02000030.1 GCF_002879535.1 Mesorhizobium intechi | reverse complement strand
CGAGAAGGCCGGTGCAACCCCGGAGGGATGAATGATAGGAAATCGAACACCACCCGACAGCGCGGCTATCGCGCTGTTGCAGCAGAGAGCGGTCCAGCTCAAAAGAAACATGCTTGTTCAAGCGCGCGGGAAGGGCCAGGGCTATCTCGGCCAAGGGCTCGGCATCGCCGAACTATTCGCGGCCATGTATTTTCATGAGCTCCGCTACGATCCACAGGACATGACCGATCCGGATCGCGACCGGTTCCTGGTTTCGACTGGCCATTACGCCATCGCGCTGTGGGCGGCTTTCGCTGAAATCGGCCTCATCGATCCCGCCATCCTTCCCACATATGGCGCCGATGGTGGTCAGATAGACATGACGACCTTTGATGCCGTGCCCGGTGTCGAAATGACCGGCGGTTCCCTGGGGCAAGGTCTTGGCGTCGGGGTGGGCATCGCGTTGGCGCACAAGCTTGATGGTCGATCCGCGCGCGTCTTCGTCGAGATCTCAGACGGAGAGGTTCAGGAAGGATCGACCTGGGAAGCGGCGATGTCAGGCTCTGCCTTCAAGCTCGACAACCTGGTCGCGCTGGTGGATTGCAACGGCATTCAAGCTGACGGCGCAATCGTAATGAATATCGAGCCTGTTGCCCAGAAATGGCAGGCATTCGGCTGGGACGTCGTTGAGATCGATGGCAACGACATGGCCCAGATCGTTGACGCCCTGAACTGGGCTCGCGCGATGAACCAGATCCCCAAAGCGATCGTCCTGAGAACAAAGCCCGGCAAGGGGCTCCCGACCCTCGAGGCGCGTGAAAAGGCACACTTTATTCGCGTCGAACAAAACGAATGGGATCTGCTGACCCGAGAACTGGAGGAGCAAAATGCTTAATTCAACCAGCAACGCTCATGCCGATAGCGGCAAGCGTAGCATCCAGGCTCCCTTCGGCGCCGCTTTGGTGAAACTCGCCACTCATCACGACGACGTCGTCGGCCTGACGGCCGACCTTGGAAAATATACCGATATCATGCCGTTCGCCGCCGCCTTTCCGGACCGGTATTTCAACGTCGGCATGGCTGAACAGAACCTGATTGCGGTAGCTGCCGGTATGGCCAAGGCCGGCAAGACGCCTTTCGTCACCACTTACGGAGTCTTCGCCACGAGACGCGCTTATGACTTCATCGCGGTCGCCTGCGCTCACAGCAATCTTAATGTCAAGATCTTCGGTGCGTTGCCTGGGCTCACGACGTCCTATGGCGCATCGCATCAGGCGATCGAGGACTCTGCCTTGATGCGGGCAATTCCCGGCCTGACCGTCATCGATCCTTGCGACGCGTCTGAAATCATGGATGTGGTCAACGCGGCCTACGATACGCCGGGCACGGTTTACGTCCGGCTTCAGCGCGGCAATGTGCCGATAGCCTTACCAGCAGATTACAGCTTCAAGACAGGAAAAGCGCAGATCGTGAAGGCGGGGTCGGACATCGGCATCATCAGCACCGGCATTTCCACGGCGCATGCGCTCGAAGCCGCTGCCCGGCTTGAAGCGTCCGGCAAATCCGCCGCTATCCTGCACGTCCCAACGCTGAAGCCATTCGATCACGCCGCGGTGGTCGAATTCGCCAAGTCTTTCGATCAACTGGCAACGGTGGAGAATCACGTGAAAGAGGGCGGCCTAGCCACGCAGGTCGCCGAATGCTTGTTCGAGGCTGGCATCGTCAGGAAACTTCAGCGTATCGGTCTGCCCGACGCCTTTGTGGAATATGGCTCTCCAGCCTATCTCATGGACAAATACGGGATTTCCGCCGCGAAAATCTTCGAAGCTCTTCGCTGAAACGAAATGGGCGCCGATCGAGGCGCCCATTTCCTCCCAAATTGCCTTGGCCCAAATTTGCCTTGGCTACCTCAGGCACCATTGCGTTGGATGAAGCTGAGAATATTTTCCGCGCCCAGTTTGATGTCGCGCTGAAGCGCCTCGCGAGCCGCGGCGCCGTCGCGGTCCGCAAAAGCCTGCAGGACATTGAGATGCTCTTCTCCGCCAAAATGGATCAGCGGCATACCGCCATAATATATCGAGTGAATAGGACCCATCGAGACCCACAGCGTTTCGATCTGAGCAAACAGCATGCGCAGGCCCGACGCCTCACAGGCTCCGAAATGAAACTGCCTGTTGGCTGTGATCGCTGCCTCGGTATTTTTCCCTTTCTCGGCAGAGACATATCTTTCGTTGATCTTGCGAAGCTCGTCTATGCGTTCCTGGCCGATGCGGCTCGCGGCCAGTTCTGCCGCGAGGCCTTCCAGCGCAATCCTTATTGTCATCAGCTCGGTAAGCCGTGTGACCGTCAGATCGGGAACCGTGACGAAGCGCCCTGACCGGAGTTCAAGCGCCTGTTCGCTGACCAGCCTCAGGCAGGCCTCGCGTACCGGAGTGGCGCTTGCGCCCATCATCTCCGCCAGGTCCTGCACGACCAGTCGCTCGCCTGGCCGGAATCGGCCTTCCATGAGAGACTGCCGTAGCGCCACGTAGCATCGCATGGAAAGACTACCCTGCTCCAGCCGGGTTACGGGCGAGGTCGACACGGCAATCGTAGATGCAGCCTTAGACATTGGTACTCCAATTCCTGATTGCTTCTGGTCGGGAGCACATTCCAGCACCAGCGGCAATGTCAATCCATAAGTTATAGGATAGCCCCGAAATTTCTGGGCTTCCCTCCAGTACATGCCGTCAGCGGCGGCGAAGCAGGCCCAGAAAGACCATCAGCAAGATCGTTACCAGCAGCAGGATCGCCGACATCGCCAGGATGGACGGATCGATATTGTCCTTGATGCCCTCGAACATCTGGCGCGGCAAAGTCTTCTGCTGAGGTCCGCCGATAAAGATCGCCACAACGACCTCGTCGAAAGACGTGACGAAAGCGAAGATCGCCCCCGCGATGACACCGTTTGCGATCAGCGGCAAGACGATCGTAAAGAAGGCATGGATCGGTGACGCGCCAAGGCCGTAGGCTGCCTGCAGCAGCCTGTTGTCGAAGGTCTGCAGGGTCGACGAGACCGTGATCACGACGAAAGGCACGCCGAGCACCGTATGGGCGATTACAAGTCCAGAAAACGTTGCCACGAGCCCGAGCTTGGCGAACATGAAGTATGTACCAACGGCGGTTACCACGACCGGCACGATCATTGGTGAGACAATCAGCGCCAGCACAAAGCCCGAGGCCGGGAAGTTCTTGCGGGTAAGGCCGAATGCAGCTGCCGTACCCAGTACCGTTGCCAGGGCGGTGGAGAGACTGCCGACGATCAGGCTGTTCTTGAGCGCGAACATCCAGGGTGTTGGCTGGAGAACCTTCTCGTACCATTGCAGCGAATAGCCGGGCAACGGATAGGACAGGAAACTCACGGAACTGAACGAAATCGGCAGGAACGCCAGCAGCGGGCCCAGCAGAAACAGCATCATGACGCAGGAGTAAACCGCTATGATCCGGTTGGTCTTCACGGGAGCCTCTTCATTTCAGGGCCACGATACGCGAGAGGCCCAGGAGCCGGCCGAAAGTGCCGAAGATAAGCAGCACGGCTGAAAGCAGAACCACGCCGAGGGCCGCGGCCATGCCCCAGTTGATGACGCTGTTGGTGTGAAACGCGATAAAAAAGCTGATCATGTTGTCGCCTGCTCCACCGACAAGCGCGGGAGTGATGTAGTAGCCGATAGCGATGATAAAGGTCATCAGGCAGCCAGCGCCTACGCCGGGCAAGGTGAGGGGCAGATAGACTTTGAAGAAACCAAGGAAAGGATGAGCGCCAAGCGACGCCGACGCTTTCATGTAATTCGGTGAAATACCCTGCATGACGCTCCGGATCGGAAGAACCATGAATGGCAGCAGAATGTGGACCATCACGATATAGAGGCCCGTGCGGTTGAAAATCAGCTGCAGCGGTTCATTGATCACGCCTAGCCGGGTGAGAAAGCTGTTGACCACGCCGTCCTTCGACAGGACCACGATCCAGGCGCTGGTGCGAACCAGCAACGATGTCCAGAAGGGCAGGATCACGCTGAATGTCAGAGCCGCCGCAAATCGACGCGGCAGGACGGTGATGGCAAAGGCAATTGGATAGCCAAGGAGCAGGCAAAGCAGCGTGACCGTGCCGCCGATCTGGAATGTGCGCAAGAACGTATCGAGATAGACCCGTCGATCCTCTTCGACGCGAGTGATATGCCCGAGATCGTCCATCTTGAGGTCGAATGCGGCGAGGAAAAAGGCCGGGGTCAGGCTTGCCGTCGCCCGGTTCAATGCCGACCAGTAGCGGGGGTTCGCCCAGCGAGCGTCGATCCTGGTCAGTTCGTCTCGGCCAGATGTGCTGGCCTGATCAGCCTGCAATCGACGCGCCGTCTTGAAGACCAGCGCACGATAGCCAGGCACTTCGAAATCCAGCCGCCGCGCCGCCTCCCCAAGTGCCATGGAATCGCTGTTCGATTTCAGGTCGAGGGCCAGTGCCGAAAACACGGAGGCGGGCGGAAGCCCAAGCCCGTCCCAGGTCGCTATCGCTTTGCTGAGATTCGGCAGCACGATGGGCACTTCGCTGTTGCGAACCGAATAGCTCAGCATGACCGCGAGCGGAGCGAAAAAGAACACAATGAGGAAGACAAGGAGCGGCGCGCATAGCAGGATCGGTGCGATCGTCATTCGCGCGCGCCTGATGGCCTGCTCCGGCCCCGGTACAAGACACTCAGTCATTGGTCGACCCATTCGATCTCACAGAAATCCCGACCCCCGGGCCAAGGAGACAGCCCGGGGGCGTTGTCACCTACCGGTTATCGCGCACGCCAGGCTTCGAACTTGGCCGTGAGATCCGCGTCATTTTCCGCCCAGAAAGCAGCGTCGAAGGGAATCGCGTTCTTCAGGTTCTGCGGTGCCGTCGGCATGGCCTCGGCGGCCTTTGGAGGGACCATCGCGATCGCCTTCTTGTTCATGATGCCATAGGCGATCTTCTCGGGAAGCTTCGACTGGATCTCCGGCTGGCTCGCAAACGCAATGAATTTCTCCGCCAAATCCTTGTGCGGAGAGCCCGAGACGATGCCCCAATAGTCCTGGCCGTACATCTGCCCGTCCCACACGAGCGCAAAGTGCCGGCCGTTCTGGTTCGCCGTCGTCACGCGACCGTTGAACGCCGTCGTGACCGCGACGTCGCCGGCTGCAAGCCGCTCAATGGGTTCAGCACCGGTCGTCCACCAGACGATCTGCGACTTGATCTCGTCGAGCTTCTTGAATGCTCGCGTAACACCCTCATCGGTGGCCAGGACCTTGTAGAGATCCTCATTCTTGACACCGTCGGCAAGGAGTGCGGCTTCAAGGGTCAAGCGCGCGGACGCTCTCATGCCGCGCTTGCCCGGCCACTTCTTCAGGTCCCAGAAATCGACCCAGTTCTTTGGGCCGTCGACGATGCGATCCTGATCATAGGCAAAGACAAACGACCATGCGAATGCACCGACGCCACAGGGCTGTACCGCCTGGGGCAGGAAATCTTCGGGATTGCCGATCTTGGGCCAGTCAAGCTTCTGATAGAGGCCTTCGTCGCAGCCGACGATCATCTCGGCGTGATCGAGTTGGATCACATCCCAGGTCACGTTCTTGGACAGGACCATGGCACGGATCTTGGCCTGCTCGCCGGCGTAAGAATCCTCCGAAAAACTGATGCCAGCCTGCTTGGCAAACGGTTCGAAGAAGACCGCGCGCTCGGCATCCTGCAGCACGCCGCCTGCGCCGACCAATGTGATGTCGCTGGCATGGGCAACTTGCGCAGCAACCAGGATGGCCGCGGCGGACAGCAAGGTGGAAATCGGGTTCGTTCGCATATTTCAGTTCCCTTTGATTGATGTTGTTCTTGGATCACGATTTCAGGTCGGGCTTTCTATCGGCCCACGGTCTCGCCTCCTCGAGTTGTCGCGCCAGGTTGAAAAGCAGTCCTTCCTCGCCGTAGCGCGCGGTAAATTGCGTGCCGACCGGCAGGTTCTCGGCATTCCAGTGAAGCGGGACGCTCATGGCTGGCTGCCCGGTCATGTTGGCGAATGTCGTGAAGGCGAGGAATTCGATGAACCGGTCCATGACCGCTTCTCCGCCATGCACGCCTGCATCGAAGTGGCCGAGAACCGGCGCCGGCGAGCCCAAAGTTGGAGTTAGCCAGAGATCATATCGGCTGTGAAACTCGGCGATCCTGCGCGCGAAACCGTTGAAGAACACGATGTCCGTCAGATACTGCGCGGCGCTGACCCTGATGCCCTTCTCGAAAAGATACCGATTGAAAGGCTCGGACCGTTCGACGGCGATGTCGATAGCGATACCCGTGCGCTGCGAAAGCAATGACAGCGTCCGCGTTGCGGTCAGCGTCCAGAGCCGCCGATAGACCACCTCATATTCGGCAAACGAGAAATCCGGCGCCGCGAACTCCACATGGTGACCAAGGTCTTCCAGCAGACGTGCAGTGTTGTGAACAGCCTCCTTGCAGCTTGGGTCGACCGGCGTGCCAAACATGGAGACATCGGCACACGCGATCCGCAGTGTTCGCGGGCGCCGCTTCATCTGCTCGGTGAAACTCGAGCGTTGCACCGGCGCGTAGTAAGGATCGCCCGGCATTCCGCCAGCTGTCAGGTCCAGCAGTGCGGCGCTGTCCCTGACCGATATTGTGACCGCGTGTTCCACGCCGATACCCGCGACGCTGCCTTCTCCGAAGTCGGGCCCGTGGGTGGTCCGCCCCTTGCTGGGCTTCAGACCGAAAACACCGCAACAGGAGGCGGGGATGCGAATGGACCCTGCCCCGTCATTGGCATGTGCCGCCGGTACCATCCGGGCGGCAACAGCGGCCGCCGATCCACCGCTGGAACCGCCGCTGGACCGTCTTGTGTCCCAGGGATTGCGTGTTGGGCCGAACAGTTTCGGCTCGGTCGTCCCGAGCGTGCCGAATTCGCAAGTGTTGGTTTTCCCTAGCGTTACCAGGCCGGATTTCCGATAGCGCGCCATGAGTTCGCTGTCATGCGGCGCGGGTCTGTCGACCAGCAAGGGACTGCCTGCACTGGTGGGAAGACCAGCGTAGTTGATTGTCAAATCCTTGATGAGGAACGGTGCTCCCGACAAAGGAGCTCCATCCAGGCTCGCCAAATTTGCAAGATCTCGGGTCGGGTCGATCGGGCGTATCACCGCGTTGACAAGCGGGTTGATAAGATCGATCCGCGCTCGCGCGGTTTCGACCAGTTCAGACGGGGTAAGATCCTTGGCGGCAACCAATGCGGCAAGGCCGACAAGATCTGTCTCCATCAGATTATTGCTGTTCGGCATTTTTTCCTCTGCTCATGCGCAAAAGGCGATGCAATCTTCGGCAGCCCAGGTGAGTTCACACCGATCGCCCGGATTCAGGCCGAGCCCCTCGGC
>NZ_PNOT02000249.1 GCF_002879535.1 Mesorhizobium intechi | reverse complement strand
CGCTGGCCCTTTGAAAGGCCCGTAGTCGCGCGCGCCTGTGTGCTTATTCCATGGTCGATGATGAGCGTCGCCAACCCATCTCTGATAGCGACGACCTCACCTTCAATGGCATTGTTGTCGCCGATGAAGCCGGCCACAAAGCGTGTCTGAGGTGCGTCGTAAAGCGCGCCAGGCTTGTCGAGTTGCTCGATACGCCCACCGTTGAAGATCGCGATGCGGTCCGACATTGTGAGCGCTTCGGATTGATCGTGGGTTACATAAACGACAGTGACGCCCAACTCCTGATGCAGGTGCTTGATCTCAAGCTGCAGGTCTTCGCGGAGCCTCTTGTCCAGCGCACCCAGAGGCTCATCCATCAAGATGAGCTCCGGTTGGAAGACGATAGCGCGCGCTAGCGCCACGCGCTGCTGCTGTCCACCCGACAAAAGGGCGGGTTTTCTTGTGGCGAAGTCACCCATCTGCACCATATCCAGCGCGCGGTTCACACGCTGGGTGATGACACCCTTCGCCAGCCTCCTCACCCGCAATGGGTAGGCGAGGTTTTCCGCAACTGTCATGTGGGGGAAGAGTGCATAGTTCTGGAACACCATTCCGATGTTCCGTTTGTGAGCCGGAAGATTTTCGATTGGCCGGCCGTTGAGATAGATCCGACCGGCACTCGGAGCCTCGAAGCCCGCAAGCATCATCAACGATGTCGACTTGCCCGATCCGGATGGACCAAGCAGTGTCAGAAACTCACCTCGAACTATGTCCAGGGTGAGACCCTTGATGATGACGTTGTCCTGATCGTAGGCCTTTGAAACATTCTCGAAGCGAACGACGACATCCGCATGAGGAGGAGGTGTATCGCCCGTGCGACTTTCGCTGGTTCTCTGAAGCATGAATGCCGTTCCCAGTTCTGCACTTAACGTGATGTTATTGTTATATAAATCTACTTGATGAGGACGTCTTCTAGCGCCTGATGGACAACCTCCACCAGCTGTTCCGTCTCCGTTTCACTGATTTGGAAGGGAGGGCAGAAGGCGATCGTGTCGCCCATGTTCCTCACAAGCGCACCGCGCCGTCGGCACGCCATCTCGACTTTTGCGCCGATACGCTCTTCGGGTGCGAACGGAGTGTTGTCCTTCCGATCAGCGACGATCTCGATTCCGCCGAGAAGGCCTACACCACGGATGTCGCCGACAAATTCATGATCGGAGAATTTTTGCCGAAGCGACGAAAGCAGGTGTGATCCGGCGCTGCGTGCCAGACCGACGATGTCGATTTCCTGGTAGATCCTGATCGCCTCCACAGCGACGGCGGACGTCACAGGATGGCCCGAATAGGTGAAGCCATGGCCGAACACGCCGATCGATGCGGCCTGGTCAGCAACGGCCTGGTATATTCTGTCTGATATGATGACGCCGGCGATTGGCATATGCCCGGCCGAGAGGCCTTTGGCTATCGAAACCATGTCCGGCTTGATGTTGAAGGTTTCGGATCCAAACCAGTTTCCCGTGCGGCCAAAACCGCAGATGATCTCGTCGGCCAGCAGTAAAATGTCGTGGCGGGCGAGCACCTCCTGGATCAGCGGAAAATAGTTCTCTGGCGGGATAAAGACACCTCCAGCGCCCATAACCGGCTCGGCAATCATCGCAGCAATGGTGTCGGCTCCCTCCGCGAGGATCATCCCCTCCAATTCGCTGGCGAGCCTCGCACCAAATGAAGCCACGGATTCATGCGGCTCGGCCTCCCGGAAATAGTGGGGCCGCCTGGCATAGAGGATGTCCTGGGTCGGCAGGTTGAATGCCCGGTGCATGTTGGGCAGTCCGCATAGCGCTGCCGCCATGACGGTGCTGCCGTGATAGGCACCTTGGCGGCTGATGATCTTGCGCTTTTCCGGCTTTCCACGCGCGCAGTTGTAGTACCAGGCCAGCTTGACCATCGAGTCCGTCGCCTCGGACCCTGTACTGGTCAGGTAGATCCTGCAGGACGGGATTGGAGAGATCTCCTCGATCAGTCTCACCAACTCCGCCACTGGCTCATTCGAGCGATGATTGGCCGTGTGATAGGCGCCAAGCGTGCGCATCTGCCTGTACGCAGCGTCCGCCAGTCGCTCGTTGGAAAATCCGAGCGAAGCGCACCAAAGCCCCGACATGCCCTCGATATAGCGACGGCCCGCATCATCGATAACGATTGCGCCGCGGCCCTCAGCAATCATCAACGGCCCATCGGCTTCGTGAAGGCGTGGGTTCGTCTGTGAATGCAGATGCAACTGCATCTCGGCTGCGCGGCGATCGTTGCTCATGCCATCGGTTCCCCGGATTTCTCGTTGCGCAGCTCGATTGGCCGCTTGCATCACTTATGACTTCGTACTTATAACTTATAGAATGCAGATTACAAGAAGCGGATTCGCAAATTTGCGCGCCGCGCCGCCAACGGAGGAAATGGACCCAATGCACGACGAAACCCGGGTATCAGGCCAGCAGGATCGATCTGCCGGCCTGACAGCGAGATTGGCCAACGTACTTGCCGGAGGGATGGGCAGCGGAGGGCGCTACGAGCACCGCGATCTCGTCATCGCCAAAGGAAAAGGCGCCCACGTCGAGGACGCCAACGGCAAGCGCTACATCGATTACATGCTCGCGTTCGGTCCCCTGATACTGGGCCATGCTCCGCGGGTTCTCTCGGAAGCAGTCGCCCAATCGCTTGAAACCGGCATCATGTTCGGCGCGGCCTGCGAGAGCGAGTTGCTGCTCGCCGAAGAGGTCGTCAGCTCATTCCCTTGTGTCGACAAAGTCAGGTTCACCAATTCGGGAACCGAGGCCGTGCAGTCGGCGCTGCGACTGGCGCGTGCATATACCGGCCGCGACAAGATCCTGAAATTCGAGGGTCATTTTCATGGCTGGGCGGACAATATCTTTATAAGCGTCAAGCCGGTGGCGCATATGGGACTCGCCAGCCATCCGAAAGCCGTGCTGATGACCCCGGGGCAGCCCAAGAGCGTGATCGACGACATTGTCATCGCAACATGGAACGACTTCCCAGGAATTGAGCAGATCATGTCACGGCATGGCAGCGAAATCGCAGCTATCATTCTCGAACCGTGCCCGACGAACAACGGATTTCTGGAAGTCGCGCCGGGCTTCCTGGAAAAACTTCGAGCGTTGGCATCAGCCTACGGCTCGGTCCTGATCTTCGACGAGGTGGTCAGCGGCTTCAGGATGGCGCTCGGTGGAGGACAGGAACTTTACGCAACCGTTCCCGATCTCTGCACATTCGGCAAGGCATTTGCCGGCGGCTTGCCCATCGCGGGTTTTGGTGGCCGCGACGACATCATGTCGCTCTTGGTCGACAATGCCGTATCGCATCTGGGAACCTATAATTCCGGCGCATTGTCCTGCGCCGGCGCGCTTGCCGTGCTGCGCGAGCTGAAACGTGACGACCAAGCAGTTCTGAAACACATCCACCGGTTGGGAAAAGAGCTTATCGGCGGCTTTAACCAGGTTTTCCAGGAGACGGGTGCGCCGTTGTGCGCGGCCGGCCCCGGCGCCGTCGTCAGTGTTTACGGGTCTCCGACTGTTCCCAAAACCTATCGAGATGTCCTGTCGCACAACAAGGAGCTCCTCGCACGCATTCATCGCGCCCTGCTCCACCGCGGCGTCTGGTCCTTTGCGCGCGGTACCTTCATGATTTCCGCAGCACATGACGAGGACGACATCCAGGAGACAATCCAGATGATGAAACGGGTACTAACTGAAGACATTAATGGCGCAGGAGCATGGTGATGACGGGAGCTTACATAGTCACGGGCGGTACCCATGGGATTGGTGCTGCATGCGTCGAGCATCTCGCATCGCAGGGCGCCAAGGTCGTTTGTGTCGGTCGTGACACGGAAAGAGGTTCGCAAATAGCGGGCGCCTTTCCGACCGTCACCTTCTGCCGGGCCGACGTCGAAAACGAGGCCGACTGCAAAGCGGCCGTTGATTTGGCCCTGACAGTCGGTGACGGGCAGATCGCCGGCCTCGTCAACAACGCGGGCATGTCGATGCGCCGCGCCTTCATCGATACGACCACAGCAGACTGGGACAGGATTTTTGCGGTCAATACCCGAAGTGTTTATTTGTTCACGCGGTTGAGCCTACCCGGCCTGATCAGAGCCAAAGGTTCCGTCGTGACCGTTTCGTCCGTCGCTGGAATGACAGGTGCGGAGGGCATGGCCGCCTATTGCGCGAGCAAGGCCGCACTCATCGGCCTGACCCAGGCACTCGCTCTTGAGCAAGGCAGGGATGTCCGCTTCAATGTCATCTGCCCTGGACAGGTCAATACGCGCATGATGGCATCGACGATGGCCAATCCGAACATTCTCAACGCCTTGCTTCGAACCATACCGGCGGAACGGATCGCGGATCCGCGCGAAGTCGCGGAGGTGGTCGGCTGGCTGCTTTCCAGCAATTCGTCATTCATCAACGGTGCCGTTATCCCGGTGGATGGCGGAGAAACCGCAGGAATTCAGCAGCTGCCATTAGGCAGCTACAATTAGAATGACTTTCCAAGCCGAGCCGCCCGCGGCCAAACAGGAGATTTCGACGGCCAAGGTGGCGACAAAAGTAACGAGGGCTCAATGTCGAGATCAGTTGATCCTCGGTAACATGCCCTTGCCGCCGCCGACGTGCTGGCACGCGACCTTGAAAGTAGTGGCGCGACCATGAAACTCCGCGCCGACCCGATGGGCGACCAGGCGCACAACACACTCGCCATCGGCCGTCGAAACCATCTCGCCCGTCTTGGCCAAACCTTCGGCAAGCAGGCCCACCCCCAGATCCGACCGTCCGGGTTGAGCATCACTTCTACAAAAGGAAATCAATAATTTAGGGGAAGCCGATGGTACCGTTGGCTGGGATCGAACCAGCGACCTCCGGATCCACAATCCGGCGCTCTAACCAGCTGAGCTACAACGGCACATTTGCCTGAGCGGAATCTCTTCGGGAACTCGTCTAAAGCGATCCACTCTGTCGTTCGGCGATGCGTCCATACGGGCTTATGGATTTTAATTCAAGGCTTTTGCGAAGCAAAGACCACTTCCCCACATGTCGCCGCAACAGCCGCGGTTTCGCCGGGCAAAGAAAAAGGCCGGCGGGAGGAGGTGCCGGCCTTTTCCTGTTACGAGCCAGCGGGAGGAGGAGCTGGCTGGTCATCCCGGGGAGCAGAGGGAGGAGGTTCCACTCGCCGGGTATTTCTTAATGCTACCACCATACGCCTGATCGTTTTTAAGAAAATGCGACCTTTTGTTGCATCTTCAGATCATGCGCAAATATTAGGCAGCCTTAATGTCCTTGATCGCCTTCTCGAAGGCGGTCTTGATCGGCTTGGAGACGTCTTCCGCCGCCTTGGAGGCAACGGCCTGGAAGTCCTTGGCCTGCTCGACCGTCAACTCGACGCGCTTGCGCAGGAAAGCGGTCTGCAGTTCGACGACTTCCGACAGCGACTTGGCGCCGATCAGGGCTTCGAGATGCGAGAAGCCGGCTTCGGCATTGGCGCGCAGCGCCGCGATGGTCTTGAGCGACAGGTCGCTGGAAACAGTCTTGGCGGTCTCGTAGGTCGACTCCAGAGCCTTCTGGGTCTCCTCGGCGCCCGTCTTGAGCTTGGCATAGGCCTCCTTGGACTGCTCAACGCCCTTTTCGGCGAAAGCGCGCATCTGGTCGGTGGCCTTGGAAGCGTCGAAGCTCGGGAATTCAACGTTTTCGATCGTCTCGGCAGTTTTGGTCCTGGACATTTTCCATCCTTTTCAGCGGCAGCGGCTTTGACGGAAAGCCGTCTCGTTCAGTTATGATGGCAATATAAAGGCAAATTTTGTGCATTGCAATATCTTTGTTGCAGTGCACCATAAATTTCTTTCCGACCGTTAACCAAAAGCCCAGAAACCAACCTTTGCACGTTTTGGCTTGTGGACCTTCGCGGCCGCGGCTTTTATTAACAAAGCGTTAACTGAAAATTTCGCCGCTCCGTGAGGGTTCGCCAAGCGCATGCCGTCCGAATATTCCTTCCTCGACGTCGCCGTGCTCGACGCGGTGCGCCAGCGGTTTGCCGCCGGCGACGCGATCACGATCCTGTCGGTGGATCTGGAGCACGTGATCTGGGCCAATGGACCGGGCGCCGCAGTCTTCGGCTATCCCGACATCGAGGCGATCATCGGCGCCTCGGCACAGCTGCCGCTGATTGCCCGCCGCCAGATCATGGCGACCAGCGGCTTTCCCGAGATCGGCAGCGATCGCGGCATCACCGTCAGGCTGGCGACCGGCTTGACCAGCAAGACCGTCGGCTTCCAGGCGAGTGCCGTGACGCTGCCTGACGGCGAGAAGGCGATCACGCTGGCGGTGCCGGCGGCGCAGACAGGCT
>NZ_PNOT02000085.1 GCF_002879535.1 Mesorhizobium intechi | reverse complement strand
CCGCGGTATCATCATCGAGGACACCGCCGATGACGGCAGCGGCATGAAATCCAGCTATGCGCCGTTCTGGCAATTGCGCTCGACCTACTGGTGGCGCTCGACCTTTCCGGCCAACAAGGACGTTCACGTTTCCCACCGCTACAAGCCGAGCGTCGGCGGCACGTCGTCGGTCAGCTTCTTCTATGACGGCCAGTTCCAGGGGCAATATGCGGCATACAAGACCCGCTACTGCATGGACGACACGTTCGAGAACGCGGTGCGCAAGGCGGCGAAGGCGAATCCGGACGGCTATCCCAAATATTATGAAAGCCGCATCGCCTATATTCTGACGACCGGCGGCAACTGGGCGGCGGGCACCATCGGCAAGTTCAAGCTGACCGTCGACAAGGGCAATCCGAAAGCCCTGGTCTCGTTCTGCGGCGACAATGTCAAAAAGGTCGGGCCGACGACTTTCGAGATGACCGCGAACGATTTTTACCCGGAGCACGACATCGATATCCTGCTGCTCGAACCGTCGGACAGCAATGGCGGGGACGCGAACTGATGCGTGTGGCAATCTACGTCGCCATTGCCGAGAACGGCGTGATCGGGCGGGATGGCGGACTGCCGTGGCGGCTCTCCACCGATCTCAAGCGCTTCAAGGCCGACACGATGGGCAAGCCCATCATCATGGGCCGCAAAACCTATGAAGGCATAGGCCGTCCGCTGCCGGGCCGGCTCAACATCGTCGTCACCCGCGACAAGAGCTGGCGCGCCGAGGGTGTCGAGGTGGCGCATACGCTGGAGGCCGCGATTCAGCTGGCAAGGGTGCGCGCACGCTGCATGACCGGCATCGACGAGGTCTGCGTGATCGGCGGCGGTCAGATCTATGCCCAGGCGCTGCCGCTGGCCGACCGGCTGCACGTCACCCATGTGCTGGCCGCCGTCGATGGCGACGCGCATTTCCCGCCGATCGACGCCGAGACATGGCGCGTGGTCAGTTCGCAGGAGGTTCCGGCCGGGGAAAAGGACAGCCACGCAACACGCTATTCGGTCTATGAGCGCCGCCGCCCGATACTTTGACAGACAAAAAGTGCATTGAAGGACGACAAAGGGTCGCTACCGGCCCAAAACGGATGATGTCGGCGGCGCATCGCGTTGAAAGCGTGCGGTGGCGTCCCTATAGAAGAACAACACTGGATTTGCGCCGTAACTCCGGCGCTTGAGGGAATTCCAAGCGAAAGGACATTCATGCCCTGGAACGACAAGAGTGGCGGAGGCGGCGGCCCGTGGGGCGGCGGCGGTAACAATCAGGGGCCCTGGGGGCAGGGGCCAAAGGGGCCAAGCGGCCCGCAGGGGTCGCCCCCGGACCTCGAAGACATTATCCGCCGCGGCCAGGACCGGCTGCGGCGCGCTCTGCCCGGCGGCGGCGGCGCCAGTCCGGCAGTGTTCGGGCTGATCGCCGCGGTGCTGGTCGTTCTGTGGGCATTCCAGGCTGTCTATACGGTGCAGCCCGACGAGGTCGCCGTCGAACTGCGTTTCGGCAAGCCGAAGCCCCAACTCTCGCAACCTGGCCTGCATTTCCATTGGTGGCCGCTAGAAACCGTCGAGACGGCCAAGATTTCCGAGCAGCTTGTCGACATTGGCGGCGGCAACACCAGCGGCAACGGTCTGATGCTGTCGGGCGACCAGAACATCGTCAACGTGCAGTTTTCGGTGGCCTACCAGGTCTCCGATCCCCGGGCCTATCTGTTCGACGTCTCGGATCCGGACGGCATGCTGCGGCAGGTTGCCGAAAGCGCCATGCGTGAAGCCGTCGGCCGCCGGCCCGCACAGGACATCTTCCGCGATGACCGCCAGGGCATAGCGGCGTCGGTGCGCGAAATCATCCAGTCGACGCTGGACGGCTACAAGGCCGGTCTCAACGTCAACGCCGTATCGATCGAGGATGCAGCGCCGCCACGCGAAGTGGCCGATGCGTTTGACGAGGTGCAGCGTGCCGAGCAGGACGAGGACAAGTTCGTCGAGCAGGCCAACCAGTATTCCAACCAGAAGCTCGGCCAGGCGCGCGGCGAGGCGGCACAGATCCGCGAAGACGCGGCCGCCTACAAGAACCGCGTGGTGCAGGAAGCGGAGGGTGAGGCCCAGCGCTTCATCTCGGTCTATGACGAATATGCCAAGGCGCCGGATGTAACCCGCAAACGCCTCTATCTCGAAACCATGGAGAAGGTTCTGAAGGACTCAGGCAAGGTCATCGTTGAGCAGGGCAACGGACAAGGTGTCGTGCCCTATCTGCCGCTGCCGGCATTGCAGCCGAAACCGCCGGCCCCGGCCGCGCCTGCCGTGAACACGGGAGGTACCCAGTGATGTCCAACCGTCTTCCCATTTTCGTCGTCATCGCGGCGGTTGTCCTTTTCCTGATCTATTCCTCGGTCTTCGTGGTCAATGCCCGCCAGCAGGCGCTGGTGTTGAGGTTCGGCGAGATCGTCGACGTCAAGAGCGAGCCCGGCATCTATTTCAAGGCGCCGTTCTCGTTCTTCGACGCCGATACGGTGCAGCTGATCGAAAACAGGGTGCTGCGTTTCGACCTCGACAATATCCGCGTCCAGGTGTCTGGCGGCAAGTTCTATGAGGTCGATGCCTTCATCGCCTATCGCATCTCTGATCCGCGCGTCTTCCGTGCCGCCGTGTCCGGTCAGATCGAACTGGCCGAGGCGCGGCTGAGGACGCGTCTCGATGCTGCCTTGCGCCGCGTCTACGGCTTGCGCGACTTCGAGGCGGCACTCTCGGAACAGCGTGCCGTGATGATGCGTGAGGTGCGCGATCAACTTCGGCCCGACGCCACCTCGCTTGGCCTGCAGATCGAGGATGTCCGCATCCGCCGGACCGACCTCACGGCCGAGGTTTCACAGCAGACCTATGACCGCATGAAGGCCGAACGTCTGGCCGAGGCCGCCCGGCTTAGGGCACGCGGCAACGAGGCGGCACAGCGCATCACGGCACGCGCCGATCGTGAAGTGGTCGAGATCGTTGCCGAGGCGCAGAAGGAGTCCGAGATATTGCGCGGCGAGGGCGAAGCCCAGCGCAGCGCGACCTTCGCGGACGCATACAAGCGGGACCCGGCCTTCTTCGACTTCTACCGGTCGATGAATGCCTACGGCACGGCGCTGGACAATACCGGGACGACCATGGTGCTGTCGCCGAGTTCGGAGTTCTTCCGCTACTTCCGCGATCCCGATGGCAAGGAAGCGCCGGCGAAACCGGCGGCGCCCGCCGCACCGGCAACGGCGCCCGCCGCGCCAACGACACAACCCAGCACCGGCCAGAAATAGCGGGTGCAGGACTTTTTCGCGGCGATAGGCCTGGTCCTTGTCATAGAGGGCCTGGTCTATGGCGGCTTTCCCGGCGTCGCGAGAAAGCTCGCCGGCGAGGTGCTGTCGATGCCGGAGAACGCATTGCGGATCGCGGGGCTGGTCGCGATCGCCATCGGTGTCGGCATCGTCTGGCTGGTGCGGGGCGGATGAGATGGCCGTTTTTCGTCCGCGGCAAAACGGAGGATTAATCCTCTGCCGATAGTCGTAGCCGCAAACGTGCCGTATTTTTTGCCAACATAGCGCAACGCGGTGTTTTCGCCGTTGCGCTTTCTCTTTCAGAAAGACCGGGAGGCTTCTCGATGACATCCACACTCCTTTTGCGCGCGGCACGGCGGACATTGATCGCCGGCACGGCAGCGCTTCTCGTCGGCACCGTCGCCGCCCCGTCCTTCGTGACGCCGACCTTCGCGGCCGATGGGCCTGCTTCGGTGGCTGACCTGGCGCAGGGCGTGCTCGGGGCGGTGGTCAACATCTCGACTTCGCAGACGGTGAAGGGCACGGAGGGACCAGGCGCGGTGCCGATGCCGCAGCTTCCCGAGGGCTCGCCGTTCCAGGACTTCTTCGACGATTTCTTCAAGAACCGTGGCGGCGACAAGGACAATAGCGCGCAGAAAGTGCAGTCGCTGGGATCCGGTTTCGTCATCGACGCCGAGCAAGGCATCGTCGTCACCAACAACCACGTGATCGCCGACGCCGACGACATCGAGGTCAATTTCTCGGATGGCGTGACGCTGAAGGCGACGCTGGTCGGCACGGACACCAAGACCGACGTCGCGGTGCTGAAGGTCGATCCGAAAGGCCACAAGCTGACGGCGGTGAAGTTCGGCGATTCCACCAAGATGCGCGTCGGCGACTGGGTGATGGCGGTCGGCAATCCGTTCGGCCTCGGCGGCACGGTGACGGTCGGCATCGTCTCGGCGCGCAACCGCGACATCAATTCCGGCCCCTATGACGATTTCATCCAGACTGATGCGGCGATCAATCGTGGCAATTCGGGCGGACCGCTGTTCAACAGCGCCGGCGAAGTCATCGGCATCAACACCGCGATCATTTCGCCGTCCGGCGGCTCGATCGGCATTGGGTTCTCCATTCCCTCGCAGCTTGCCGCGGGCGTCGTCGACCAGTTGCGCCAATTTGGCGAGACGCGGCGCGGCTGGCTCGGCGTGCGCATCCAGCCGGTGACGGACGACATCGCCGAAAGCCTCGGCATGGCGACCGCCAAGGGCGCGCTGGTCGCCGGCGTCATCAAGGGCGGCCCGGTCGACAACGGCACCATCCAGGCCGGTGACGTCATCCTCAAGTTCGACGGCAAGGACATCCATGAAATGCGCGACCTGCCGCGCGTCGTTGCGGAAAGCCCCGTCGGCAAGGCTGTCGACGTGCTGATCGTGCGCAAGGGCGTCGAGCAGACGGTGAAGGTGACGCTCGGCCGGCTCGAGGATGGCGAGAAGCTTGCGAGCGGCGAGAACGGCAACACCGACCAGGACAAGGGCAACAAGGCTCCGGCCGTTTCAACCGCCTCGGTGCTCGGCATGACCGTCGGCGAGCTCAATGACGAGACGCGCAAGAAGTTCAGCATCGCCGCCGATGTCTCCGGCGTCGTCGTCACCGATGTGGCCAAGGACTCGGCCGCCGCCGAGCGTGGCATCCAGCCCGGCGAAGTGATCACCGAGATCGCGCAGGAATCGGTCGCCACACCCAAGGACGTCATGGACCGGATCGGCGCGCTGAAGGAGCAGGGCCGCAAGAACGCGCTCTTGATGCTGGCGTCGAAGACCGGCGAGTTGCGCTTCGTGACGATCCGGATGGATTGAGATTTCAATCCGGCGATTTGAAAAAAGGCGGCTAACCGGCCGCCTTTTTTCTTGCCTGCCAGTCGCTTCGCGAAAGCCGATAGAGCACATGCCGCTTGAGCGCGGGATGGCTGTCGGGAATGCCGGGATGGTCGAAGTCGGCCGAGGGATCGGCTGTCATGCCAAGGCGTTTCATGACGGCGGTCGAGCGGTGGTTTTCCGCGACGGCGAAGGAGACGATCTCGCCGAGGCCCAGTGTCTCGAAACCATAGGTAAGCCATGCCTCGGCGGCCTCGGTGACATAGCCCTTGCCCCAGAATTCGGGTGCCAGCCGCCAGCCGATCTCGATCGTCCCTGTCGGCAAGGACGGCACATGATCGGTATCGAGGAGACCGACGAAGCCGATGCATTCGCCGGTCGCGGCAATCTCGGTCGCGGCGAAACCATAGCCGTCCTCGTCGACCCAGGCGCGGAATTCGTCCATCTTGGCGTCCGCCGCGGCACGGTCACGGCGGAACGGGAAGAATTCCATGACGCGCTCGTCGGAGTTGACGCGATGGAAGAGCTCGCGGTCGCGGTCTTCCCAGTTGCGCAGGATCAGGCGCTCGGTGCGCATTGGCTTCACTGGACAAACTCCTCCTGGCGATAGCCCTGCAGATAGAGCAAGGCCGTCAGGTCGCCATGGTCGATGCGGACCTTCGCCTGCGACGCCACGGTCGGCTTGGCGTGAAGCGCCACACCGGTGCCGGCGAGACGGATCATGTCGAGATCATTGGCGCCGTCGCCGACAGCGATAGCGTCGGCGGGTGTCAGGCCAAGGCGCGTCGAAATCTCGAGCAGTGCGTCTGCCTTGGCGGCTCTGCCGAGGATCGGCTCGCCGACCAGGCCGGTGAAACGTCCATCCTGTTCGAGCAGGCGGTTGGCGCGGTTCTCCTGAAAGCCGAGCATGGCCGCGATGCGCGTCGTGAAGACCTCGAAGCCGCCCGAGACGAGTGCGGCCCAGGCACCGTTGGCGCGCATGGTCTGGACCAGCGCGCGGCCGCCCGAGGCCAATGTCAGCCGATTGGCGACGATGCGGTCGACGACGCCGGCATCGAGCCCCTTCAACAGCGCGACGCGTTCGCGCAGGGCCGGTTCGAAGGCGATCTCGCCGTTCATCGATCGCGCGGTGATCGACGCGACGTGCTCCTTGACGCCGATCTCGTCGGCCAGCTCGTCGATGCATTCCTGGTCGATCATCGTCGAATCCATGTCGGCGATGAGGATTTTCTTGCGACGCGTTTCGGTCTGCTGGACGATCACATCGACCGGTTCCGCGGCCAATTGGGAGCGCAGGGCAGCCGTGGTACTTGCGGCGTCAGCCTCTTGCGGCAGGACAAGATCGCAGGCAATGCCTTCGGCCAGCCAGACGACACCGCTTGCGCCCACCGATCGTGAGGCCATATTCGCAAGCGACGGTGATAGAGCGCGGTCGGCGGGACGGGAAACAAGCGTGGCAATGAGCGGCATCGAGAATTCCGGCACGGAAGCGGGCGAAGGCCGCGTGAAGAACGCGATCCTGATAGCCGGGCCGACCGCCAGCGGCAAGTCGGCATTGGCGCTCGACCTGGCCGAACGCGCGGGCGGCGTCATCGTCAACACCGATTCCATGCAAGGCTATTCGGTGCTCGACGTGCTGACCGCCCGGCCGGAAGCGGCCGACCTCGCACGTGTGCCGCATTTTCTCTACGGCCACGTCCATCCAGGTACCGCCTATTCGACGGGCGCGTGGCTGCGCGACGTAATGAAACTCATTGACGATGGCGAACTGTCGCGACGACCGGTCTTCGTCGGCGGCACCGGCCTCTATTTTCGCGCGCTGGCCGAGGGTATTTCGGAAATGCCTGACATTGCGCCGCGCATCCGCGACCGCTGGCGCTACGAGCTGAAAGAGCAAGGCGCGGTCAAGCTGCACAGCCTGCTGCTGCGCGAGGATTCGAGAGCCGCCATGCAGCTCAAGCCTACCGACAGCCAGCGCATCGTGCGGGCGCTCGAAGTGCTCGACGCCTCCGGCCGATCGATCCTGGAATGGCAGGCGGAGCGCGGCCGGCCGCTCGTCGACAGGCGAACGGCACATTTCCTGGTCATCGAGCCGGATCGGGCCGCGCTGGTCGATCGCATCGAAAGGCGCTTCGATCAGATGCTGGAGCGGGGCGCCCTGGAGGAAGTCAGGCAGCTTGCTGCCCTTCGCCTTGATCCGGATCTGCCGGCGATGAAGGCGATCGGTGTTCGCGACCTGCAGGCGGCGATGGCTGGAGAGTTGAGCTTTCCCGAAGCGATCGAGCGCGCCAAGATTGCAACCCGCCAATACGCCAAGCGACAGGCGACCTGGTTTCGCCACCAGCTGGGGCCCGAATGGCGCAGATTGCGCCCCGGTGACAATCTCGAAACCACGATCCAAACACTTGTTGCTAATGCAACTTAAAAAGTTGACCATGACGGAAGGGTTCGCGCCGAAGTTGCCGGGATTAACGCTCCGTAAGGCGGTCCGTGGCATAAGGTCGATGGGCACTTTTCCATTGGGGAGCAGATGCGTTTCCATAAGGCGGAATCCGCTTTTTTCGTCTTTATTTTCGTGATCCTGGCCGCTGGCCTGGTGACGCTGCACGCCTATGGGCTCCTGCAATCCTTCGCCACGGAACTTCATACGCAGTCGGGCCTGGACAAGGTCATCTACCTCAACAAGCTGTTGTTCGCGACCGGCGTGCTGCTTGCGACCTCGCTGTTTTTCGGCATCTTCTTCATCTATCCGCTGATCCGCAAACAGGCGACGGAAGAAGGCAAGCTGCGCGCTATGACGGTTTCGCTCAGCGCTCGCTCCGAAACGCTCGAGCACGCCGCGCTGACAGACAGCCTGACCGGCATGCAGAACCGACGCTATTTCGACGATGCGCTTAAGGAGTACCTTGAGGAGTTCCGCCGCATCGAAAAGCCGGTCGGGCTGATGATCCTCGATCTCGACCATTTCAAGCAGGTTAACGACACCCATGGCCACGATGTCGGCGACGAGGTCCTCAGGGCGGTCGCCAGCTGCCTCAAGGACATGACACGCTTCCACGACGTCGTGGCACGGCTGGGCGGCGAGGAGTTTGCCGTGGTCACGCCCAACATGGAGGCGGAGTTGCTGGGCAAATTCGCCGAGCGCATTCGCAAGGCGATAGCCAACATGTCGATCCTTTCGGGCAACGTCCGGCTCAAGATCACCACCAGCGTCGGCCTTGCCGTCTGGGATCGCAAGGAAACGGCCGAGGAGTTCTATCGCCGCGCCGACCGCCAGCTCTATGAAGCGAAGAGGCAGGGCCGCAACCGCGTCTGCGCCTAAATCCCATCATTGAATTCGCGAGGCCGGCCGTCTGCTGCCGTTTCTGCGCTTCCGGTGCTCACGGACCAAAAGTCAGCTCCGGTCCGGTTCTCGAAGACCGCACCAGCCGACCCGGCCTGACGAATTCCCTGATGGGATTTGCCTAGGCTTCCAACGAAGCCTGGCTCGGACGCGTGATGTCAGGCTTCTCAGAACTGCCGGCAAATGGGCGTAACGCTTGAGGCTCAGTCGTTCTGGGGGCGCAGGCCGAAGGTGGCGGGCTTCAGGCCGTATCGCATGTCGAAATCGTCGTCCGACTGCACGCGGCCGGTTGCCGGCTTGCGGTAATCGGGGTCGCCGGCCTGTCGGCCGGAATCGACCACTTCGGCGAAGGCCATAGCCTGCTGCGTCGGCTTCGGCACGTTGCGCAGCCGCTCGACGATCGCCACCAGATCGACATCGTCGCCGGCCCTCGGCGAGCCGATCTCTTCGCGCTTGGCCGTGCCGGGAAGCAGGTGGCTGGGCAGTCTTTCGAATTTCAGCCGCATGGTCGTCGCCACGCCTTCGCCGAAGGCAATGGCCTCTCGCTGGCCCATGGACGACAGGAAGGCAAGCGTGGAAGCGGAAGAGTCGGCGATGGCCGAGCGGATGATCGCCTGGTCCTGCTCGTTGGCAAGCCGCATGGCGAAGAAGGTCGAACATTGCGACAGGATGGTCGGGTCAAGCTCGCCCGGACGCTGCGTCACGACGCCGAGATAGCAGCCATATTTGCGGCCCTCCTTGGCGATGCGCGACAGCGCGTGCCGGGTCGGCGCGAAGCCCAGGCGCGGATCGGCCGGCATGTAGCGATGCGCTTCCTCGCACAGCAACAGCAGCTGCAGCTTGCCCTCGCTCCACAGAGCGAGGTCGAAGGCCAGGCGCGCCAGCACCGAACAGACGGAGTTGACCACTTCAGAGGGCATGCCTGCCATCTCGAAGCAGGTCACCGGCCGGCCATGATGCGGCACGCGGAAGATGTTGCCGATCGTTTCGTGAATGGTGTCCTCGATCAGGCGCGAACTGAACATGAAGCGATAGCGCGGATCGGCGGACGCCGATTCGATGCGCGTCTTCAGCGATTTGAGCGTCGGGCGCTCGTTCTTGCTTTCGAGCATGCCCATGCGCTCGTCGATCTGCTTGATGAGATCGGCGATGCGGTAAGGCACCGGCGTATCGGCGGTCAACGCATCGCTGCCGCGCCTGAGATAGGCGCCTGAATTCGGGTTGCGGTAGAGGCTCTTGGCCAGCGGAATGAGGTCGCGCAGGGCGTCGATCTCTTCCGGCACCGTTTCACGGCCGCGAAACAGCACCTCGGCGAATTCCTCGAGCTTGAACATCCAGAACGGCAGGTCGAGCGTCTTGGAATCGACCTTGACGCAATATTCGGGCAGCGACGCCGCGAATTCATTGTGCGGGTCGAGGATCAGGATGCGCAGATCCGGCCGCGCCGCGATCGATTTGCGCAACAGCAGCGAGACGGCGGTGGACTTGCCGACGCCGGTGGTGCCGACAATGGCGAAATGGCGCGCCAGCGTGTCGTCGATGGCGATGTTGGCGGCGATCGCCTCGTCCTGCGACAGCGAGCCGATGGTGATGGAATGGCGACCGGCCAGATCGTAGACGGCCTGCAGGTCGCGGCTGCGGATGCGGTGCGCGATCGCGCCGATATGCGGATAGATGGTGATGCCGCGGTCGAAGATCGGCTTGGCGCCGGGCTCGGCAGCATCGCGCACTTCGCCGATCAGCTCGATGCTGACCTCGATGGCGTTCTGGCCTTCATTGCTCCAGGCGCGGTCCGACTTGCCGATGCCATAGACCAGGCCAACGGTTCGCGTCGTTCCCAGATTGATCGAGATCATCTTGCCGACCGTCCAAAGGCCGGTCACCGCGCCTTCTACATCGTCGGCGTAGGCGGCGATCGTGGCGCGCGCGCCGTCGCATTGCACGACGTTGCCCAGGATGCGCCGGTCGTTCTGCTCTGCGTCGCGGCGCTCCTGCGATGTCGGCTCTCCAACGGAAGCTTCGCGGTCGACAAACATGGACAGGCCAATCCCCATTTCCCCGGAGACCGGACCCTAGCGGAACGGGGTTAAGGTCAGATGAGGTCGGATGGTGTAGAGAGGATTAAGTGCTTGGCGAAGATTGTCGCGAAACGCCTCTTCTCCGATCCCCGTCGTTCGCTATAATGGACAAATGGGTGATATAGCGAACGATATTTCTTCGACCATCGGCCGGCGGATCCGCGCCGAGAGGCTTATGCGCGACTGGTCGCTGGCCGAGCTTGCCGAGCGGTCCGGTGTCTCCAAGGCGATGCTGAGCACGATCGAGCGCGGCATGACCAGCCCGACGGCGACCCTTCTTGTGCGCATCGCGGCGGCTTTCGGCATGACGCTGTCGACCCTCATCGCGCGCGCGGAACTGCAAGGCGGCGGACTGCTGCGCGAGGCCGATCAGCCGGTGTGGCGCGACCCCGGTACAGGCTATGTCAGGCGGCATTTGTCACCGGCCGGCGAGATGCCGCTCGAACTGATCAAGGTGCATCTGCCGGCGGGCGCAAGGGTCAGCCTGCCTGCGGCCTCCTACGCCTTTATCAAGCAGCAGATCTGGCTGATTTCCGGACTGCTCGAATTCACCGAGGGCGATGTGGTGCACAGGCTCGAACCCGGCGACTGCCTGGCACTCGGCGCGCCGTCGGATTGCACCTTCCATGCCCTGGAGGCGGGCGCTGACTATCTCGTCGCGCTGGCCAGGGGCTGAGATCATGGCGAGACGGCCAAAGCGCTCCCATAATGGGGGGCCGCCTCTTGATGAATACAAAGGGCCACCTTGGGGCAAGGGTGATCCCTACATCTTCCTGGCCTGGCAGGCCGCGCACGCCAAGGCATGGAAGGCGCCGAGCCGCGAAGTCATGCTGATGCGCATGGACAAGGCCGAGCGGCTGGGCCTGACCTATGAGGAATACACGCTCGAGATCCTCGAGCGGGGACGGCATCTCCGCGACGAAGACACCGAGCGCCTCAGCGCCATCAAGGCCGCGCGCAAGCGGCGGCGCGTGCGCCATCTCGATTGACGCCGGCATGGCGGGGCTGGCGGGCCTGCTGATTTGCCGGAAGCGTATCGGCGCCACCCGCGCCAGACGGCGCCGGTCATGCCGGGGCCGTTCTGGACAAGTGGCCCAGCAGCCACAGGCGGAATTCCTGTTCGGCACTGGTCAGGCGCGCGGTCGATGCGCTGGTCAGAAAATGGCCTGAGCTGCTGGAGAGTTCGAAATCGGACAGCGGCACCAGGCTGCTGTTCCTGAGCGCTGCGTTGACAAGCGGCCGCGACCCAAGAAGCACGCCGGCGCCGGCGTTTGCCGCCTCCATCGCCGCGACGAAACTGTCGAAGCGATGTGATCGCTGGGGGTGGCCGGCCAGTCCAGCGGCCGCGAACCATTCCGCCCACATTTCGCGCGCGCCAGCGACCAGAAGCAGCGGCAGGGATGTCCAATCGGCGGTACCGGCGAGGGTCGGACTTGCCACCGGCACAAGCCGCTCGGCAGTCAGCCTGTCGGCCTCGCGCCCGGGGAAGGCGCCGTTGCCGAATCGGATGTCGAGCGCGGAGCCCGGCAAGTCGTAGTCCGTCGGCCGATGGATCGTCACCAGATCGAGCTGGACCCGCGGCAGCGCCTCGGCCAGATCGGGCAGCGCCGGAACCAGTATCAGCAAGGCGAAAGAGATCGGCACCCGGATCGAGACGGTCTGGACCGCGCGCGGCTCGAACAGTTCCGTCGTGCTGCTGGAAATGGTGGCGAAAGCCGACTGGATGTGCGGCAGATAGGCGGCGCCCTCCGGCGACAGCGCGACGCCGCGTGCCAGCCGCGAGAACAGGCGCGTCTTCAACCGGTCCTCGAGCAGCCGGATATGCTGGCTGACGGCCGCCTGGGTCAGGCCGAGTTCGGCCGCGGCCGCCGTGAAATTCGACAGCCGCGCCGCGGCCTCGAAACTGCGCAGCCAGTCGAGGGGAGGCAGAGCGGGAACGGGCTTTCGAGGCATTATGAATTTGCGGTCTTCGGCCAAAAAATGATAATTTGAGTTATGCCTTTCTTGTGGCCAACATGCAATCGAAACCCCGTGGGCCGGGCCGCGGGGCGTAGAGGACAGGAACGGATCCATGCTCACCCACGCGCTGATTGGCGACGAAGGCAGAACGATCGAACTTGGCTGGCAGGGTGGGAGGCGCACCCGTTTTCACGCCATGTGGCTGCGCGACAATGCGCTCGACGACAAGACGCGTAGCGCCGGCAATGGCCAGCGGCTGATCACCATCCTCGACATTCCGGCCGAGACGAGGATCGGGGCTGCCGCGATCAAGGGCGGCGCGCTGGAAATCAGCTTCGTGCCGGAAGGAAAAACGGTCAGCTTTCCCGCCCAATGGTTGAGCGCCAACGCCTACGATCGAGACGAGCTTCGCGAACCCGGCTGGACGGGCGATATCATCCAGCGCTGGACCAAGGCGACGATGCAGAATTCGATGCCGCGCGCCAGCTACAAGGCTGCCTTTCATAGCCGCACCGTCCTGCGCGAATGGCTATCGGCGGTGAGAACCTACGGCTTTGCGGTGATGGACGGACTGCCCGCGGAATCCGGGGCGTTGTGCAAGGTCTCCGACCTGTTCGGCTATATCAGGGAGACCAATTACGGCCGCTGGTTCGAAGTGCGCGCCGAGGTCGATCCGAACAATCTCGCCTACACCAATCTCGGCCTCCAGGCGCACACCGACAATCCCTATCGCGATCCGGTCCCGACGCTGCAGATCCTGGCCTGTGTCGAGAATACGGTGGAGGGCGGCGAGTCCAGCGTGATCGACGGTTTTGCCGTCGCGGCCGCGCTGCAGGCCGAAAACCCTGGAGGCTTCCGGCTGTTGAGTTCCTGTCCGGCGCGTTTCGAGTATGCCGGCTCGTCCGGCGTGCGGCTGCAGGCGAAGCGGCCGATGATCGAACTCGGACCGGATGGCGAGCTCATCTGCATCCGCTTCAACAACCGTTCGCTGGCGCCTGTCGTCGACGTGCCGTTCGCCGATATGGACGCCTACTATGCCGCCTATCGCCGGTTCGCCCAACTGATCGAGGATCCCGCCTTCGAAGTGACGTTCAAGCTTCAGCCTGGCCAGGCCTTCATCGTTGACAACACACGCGTCATGCATGCTCGCAAGGCTTTTTCGGGCTCGGGCAAGCGCTGGCTGCAGGGTTGCTACGCCGACAAGGACGGCCTGTTGTCGACGCTCGCCGCGATCGAACATCGCTTCAAGGAGGCCGCGGAATGAGCGGCCAGGACCTGAATGCCGACAACATCGTCGAATTCATCGCCGACATTTTCGAACGGCGGGGCGCGGAATCCTATCTCGGCGAGCCGGTGACGATGTCCGAGCACATGCTGCAGGGAGCCTGGCTGGCGGAGCAGGATGGTGCGCCCGAAGCGCTGGTGGCGGCGGCGCTGCTGCACGATATTGGCCACTACACCAGCGAGTTCGGCACCTATTCGCCAGAGGATGTCGAGGACAAGCATCATGACGAGGCCGGCGGCGCGGTGCTGGCGCCGTTCTTTCCGCCGGTCATCGTTGAATGTGTGAGGCTGCATGTCGCGGCCAAGCGCTATCTCTGCGCCACCGACCCGACCTATTTTTCCAGGCTGTCGCCGGCTTCGGTCCACACGCTGTCGCTCCAGGGCGGACCGATGAGCGCCGACGAGGTGGCCGCGTTCCGCGAGAACCCGTTCCATGAGGAAGCGGTGCGGGTCCGTATCTGGGACGAGGGCGGCAAGGTCGCTAACATGAAGACGCGGGCGTTTCGCGACTATGTGCCGTTGCTGCAGCGTGTCGTGCACGATTTCAGCAACCGCGTCTGAGGGCGGTTCATCACCGAGGGACAGCCCATGTGTTACTGCTTCGACGGGCAGGGGCGGTGACGCCACATAGGCCTGAAAACTGCCAGGAGCGCGGGCATGTTGAAGGCGTTCCCCGGTGCGGCTGGGTGCCGCCGTTGGTAAGCTTGGTCTGCCTGATGCGGCTGGCCGGCCTGAGCCGCGCGAAGCCACGGGCATTACGCGCGCTTAGCGATGCCTGCTGGAGGCGCGGCATTTGCCGCACCTCCCTGCTGCCCGGCCACCCGGTCTGGTTACCCCTTGTGGTGCACCGTCTGCAGCCCGTAGACCGGCGTCGGCAGGCCGGCATGCCGGGCCTTCAATTGCAGCGACAGGAACTGCGAATAGTGGCGCGACTGGTGCAGATTGCCGCCGTGGAACCATAGCGCTTCCTGCTGCGTCGGCTTCCACATGTTGCGCAATTCGCCTTCCCAGGGGCCGGGATCCTTGGTGGTGTTGGAGCCAAGGCCCCAGCATTTGCCGACCTTGTCGGCGGTTTCGCGCGAGATCAGATCGGCGGCCCAGCCGTTCATCGAGCCGTAGCCAGTGGCGTAGACGATGAGGTCCGCGGGTAGTTCGGATCCGTCACTGAGCACAACCGAATGCTGCCTGATCTCTTCGACGTCGACGCCGCTCTTCAGCTTGATCGAACCATCGATGATCAACTGCGAGGCGCCGACGTCGATATAATAGCCAGAGCCGCGCCTGAGATACTTCATGAACAGGCCAGACTCGTCGTCGCCCCAGTCGAGCATGAAACCGGCCTTCTCCAGACCTTTGTAGAACGCCGCGTCGCGTTTCTTCATCTCGGCATAGGCCGGGATCTGGAACTCGTGCAGGATCTTGTAGGGCAGCGAGGCAAAGATAAGATCGGCCTTGGCCGTGGTGATGCCATTCTGCAGCGCCTGCTCCGAATAGAGCGAACCCAGTCCGACCTCCATCAACGTGTCGGATCTGGAGATATGGGTGCTCGAGCGTTGCACCATGGTGACGTCGGCGCCGGCTTCCCAAAGGGCCGCCGCGATATCATGGGCGGAATTGTTGGAGCCGATGACAACGGCTCTTTTCCCGGCATAGTCATCGGGGCCGGGGTGCTTTGAGGAGTGGTGCTGATCCCCCTTGAAGGTTTCCATGCCCTTGAATTTCGGCAGATTGGCCTTGCCGGATTGTCCGGTCGCCAGCACCAATTGCTTGGGCTTCAGGGTGATGTCCTTGCCGTCGCGGCGGACGACGACGGTCCACTCCTTCTTCTCGTCGTCATAGGAGGCGCTCCTGGCCTCGGTCGACGACCAGTAGTTGAGTTCCATCACCTTGGTATACATCTCGAGCCAGTCGCCGATCTTGTCCTTGGGAGAGAAGACCGGCCAGTTCTTCGGGAAATCGATATAGGGCAGATGGTCGTACCAGACCGGATCGTGCAGGCAGAGCGACTTGTAGCGCTTGCGCCAGCTGTCGCCGGCCCGCTCGTTCTTCTCGACGATGATGGCCGGCACGCCGAGCTGGCGCAGCCTTGCGCCGAGCGCGATGCCGCCCTGGCCGCCGCCGATAATGAGCGTGTAGGGCTGCGTCTTGAAGCCGAGCTCGGCGGCCTCCTTCTCACGCTCTTCCTTCCATGTCGGACGGTTCTTGCCCGAGCCATGCTTGGCGCCCATCGGCCGCGCGAAGCCGGCCGGTTCCTCGTGGCCTTTCAACTCGACCATGGTGGTCAGCAGCGTCCAGATCTTGCCTTCCTTAAGCCTGATATGGCCAAAGCCGCGCGCGACTTCGGTCTCGAAACTGATCCAGCCCTCGATCAGCCCGCCGCTCTCGGTCGCGTCCTCTCCCTTGGCGAGTGCCCAATGTGACGGCTTCGTCTTCGACAGCTGGCTCTTCAGCATGTCGCGGACCTGGTCCTTGCCTTCCATGGTCTTGATGTTCCAGGTGAAGGTGACGAGGTCGCGCCAGTAGCAATCCTCCTGGAAGCATCCGACGGCGCTGTCGATGTCATTGGCGGCCAGGGCGCCGCCGAATTGGTCGAGCAGGTCGGACAATTTCTTGCTTGGGGCCTTGTCGAGCATAAGTTTTCCTCCGTGAAATCCAGGCCGTCATGGTGGCTCCTCCCGACTTGCAAGCCGGACGGTCAAGTATCGGCAGAGAGGACGGCCTTCGTCACGCCCCACCATAGTTTCGCGTGGCTTCAAGGACTTATCCGGAGAGCGCGGTTTCCGATCCGGTTTGGGAGCGCCCCTGCAAGGGCGATCGGTGCGGTGTCGGCACTGTGCAGCGTCCATCGCGAAATCGTGACGGGCCATTTGCCGAATTGGGAGGCCCCTTCATCACCGGCGCGATTTTGCCGTTGACAGGGCGCCTTGCCGGCCCGTAGTGTCCGCGACCATGAAAAAGGCACTCATTCTCGTAGGAAGGCGCGTGGGCAAGGCGGTGTAACCGCCGGGCGAAAACCTCCCATGCGCAACACACAGGCTCCCTCGGGGGCCTTTTTTATTGCCTGAAACACGACTAAACGACCGATAACACCCAAGTGGCAACGCCCAAAGCGGCGACAGTACGGGACCAGACCGATGAGCAACGGACAGAGTGAGCGGCGCGAGATGACGGGCGCCGAAATGGTGGTGCAGGCGCTGAAGGACAATGGCGTCAGGCATGTCTTCGGTTATCCCGGCGGCGCGGTACTCCCGATCTATGACGAGATCTTCCAGCAGGACGAGGTCGAGCACATTCTCGTGCGGCACGAGCAAGGTGCCGGCCACGCGGCCGAGGGCTATGCGCGCTCGACGGGCAAGGCCGGCGTCATGCTGGTGACATCGGGCCCCGGCGCGACCAATGCTGTTACGCCGCTGCAGGATGCGCTGATGGATTCGATCCCACTGGTCTGCCTGACGGGCCAGGTGCCGACCTCCTTGATCGGCTCCGACGCTTTTCAGGAATGCGATACGGTCGGCATTACGCGCCCTTGCACCAAGCACAACTGGCTGGTGAAGGACGTCAACGAGCTCGCCGCGACCATCCATGAGGCTTTCCACGTCGCGACCACGGGCCGTCCTGGTCCGGTTGTGGTCGACATCCCCAAGGACGTGCAGTTCGCGAAGGGGTTTTATGTTCCGCCGCAGATCGCGCCGCGCACCAGTTACCAGCCCAAGGTTCAGGGCGATCTGGAGAAGATCAAGGCCGCGGTCGAACTGATGGCCATCGCCAGGAAGCCGATCATTTATTCGGGTGGCGGTGTGATCAATTCCGGTCCGGAAGCGAGCCATCTGCTGCGCGAACTGGTCGACCTCACCGGTTTCCCGATCACCTCGACGCTGATGGGACTCGGCGCCTATCCGGCGTCGGGCAAGAACTGGGTCGGCATGCTCGGCATGCATGGCACCTACGAGGCCAACATGGCCATGCATGACTGCGACGTGATGATCTGCATCGGCGCGCGCTTCGACGACCGCATCACCGGCCGCCTCAACGCGTTCTCGCCGCACTCGAAGAAGATCCACATCGACATCGACCCATCGTCGATCAACAAGAACGTGCACACCGAGGTGCCGATCATCGGCGATGTCGGCCGGGTTCTGGAGGATATGGTGCGGCTGTGGCGGGCCACCGCCAAGGCCGACAAGAAGGCGCTCTACCCCTGGTGGGAGCAGATCGCCAAATGGCGCGCGCGCGATTCACTCGCCTTCAAGATGAACAATGATGTGATCATGCCGCAATACGCCATCCAGCGGCTCTACGAACTGACCAAGGACAAGGACACCTACATCACCACCGAGGTCGGCCAGCACCAGATGTGGGCGGCGCAGCATTATCATTTCGAAAAACCGAACCGTTGGATGACATCGGGCGGGCTGGGCACGATGGGCTATGGCCTGCCGGCGGCGCTCGGCGTGCAGATCGCCCATCCCGATGCGCTGGTCATCGACATCGCCGGCGACGCCTCGGTGCAGATGACGATGCAGGAGATGAGCGCTGCGGTGCAGTACAAGGCGCCGATCAAGATCTTCATCCTCAACAACCAGTATATGGGCATGGTGCGGCAATGGCAGCAGCTGTTGCACGGCAACCGGCTGTCGCATTCCTACACCGAGGCGATGCCCGACTTCGTCAAGCTGGCGGAGGCCTATGGCGGCCATGGCATACGCTGCGAGAAGCCGGACGAACTGGACGACGCCATCATGGAGATGATCTCTGTGCGCAAGCCGGTGCTGTTCGACTGCCGCGTGGCGAACCTCGCCAACTGCTTCCCGATGATCCCGTCGGGCAAGGCGCACAACGAGATGCTGTTGCCGGACGAGGCCACCGACGAGGCCGTGGCCAATGCCATCGACGCCAAGGGCAGGGAGCTGGTGTAATCGCCGGCCAAGGCAGGGCTTGTCGAGAGAAGCCGTGCGCAAACAACCAATCAGACCAAGAATTTGAGATCCAAGTCATGAACGCACAGCACCTTCAACCGACCGGTTCCGCCTACTTCATCGCCAAGGAAACGGAGCGGCCGGAGAACCACACGCTCTCCGTGCTGGTCGACAACGAGCCGGGGGTACTCGCCCGGGTCATCGGCCTGTTCTCCGGACGCGGCTACAACATCGAGAGCCTGACCGTTTCCGAGACGGAGCACGAAAAGCATCTGTCGCGCATCACCATCGTGACGCGCGGCACGCCGCATGTGCTGGAGCAGATCAAGCATCAGCTCGAGCGCATCGTGCCGGTCCACCGCGTGGTCGATCTCACCGTGCGCTCCCACGAATTTGGGCAGGAGCGGCCGCTGGAGCGGGAACTGGCGCTGGTCAAGGTTGCCGGCACCGGCGAGGCCCGGGTCGAGGCGCTGCGCCTGGCCGACGCCTTCCGCGCCAGCGTCATCGACGCCAACACCGAGCATTTCATCTTCGAGATCACCGGCAAGGGCTCCAAGCTCGACCAGTTCATCGCCATCATGAAACCGCTCGGCCTGGTCGAGATCTGCCGCACCGGCGTGGCGGCGATGAACCGCGGCTCGCAGGGCATGTAGCAACGCCAGCGCGCAGGAATCCGTTGCTCACAACGCCTGGTTCGATAGGTGACCGGGCGCTGGCCTTTGTGTGGCCAGCAAAAAAGAGACAATAATGCTGACGTATCTTGGGGGGATAACATGTCGCTCGACGCATTCCTCGCACTGCTCGTCTACGCTTTCGTGACCTCGATCACGCCGGGGCCGAACAACCTGATGCTGCTGGCATCCGGCGTGAATTTCGGCATTACCAGAACCGTTCCGCACATGCTTGGCATCAGCATGGGCTTCCTGGTGCTGCTGCTTGCCGTCGGCCTTGGCCTTGGCGCTGTGTTGACGGCGTTTCCGGTGCTGCACACTGGATTGAAGATCGCCGGGGGCGCCTATCTGCTCTATCTCGCCTGGAAGATCGCGATGTCGCGCTCGCTGACCGGCAAGGGTGAGACGAAGGCGCGGCCGATGCGCTTCATCGACGCGGCGGCGTTCCAGTGGGTCAATCCGAAAGCCTGGGTGATGGCGATCACCGCCATGGCTGTCTATGCCAATGCCGAGCACCCGTTCCTGTCAGTGGTGTTGATCTCGATCGCCTTCACCATCGTCAACCTGCCGAGCGTTTCGGTTTGGGCGGGATTCGGCACGGCACTGCGGGGCTTTCTGTCGGATCCGGTGCGGCTGAAATGGTTCAACATCGCCATGGGCGTGCTCTTGGCGGCCACGCTTTGGCCAATGCTGAAATAGGGTTCTCCGAAGGTTCGACGGGCTTCGGCTCGCGTCGATAGCAGCGCTGCCTACTGATTGTGCAGTGCACATTAAATCTTCGTAATGCCGTGTTTTGGCCCTTTTCCAACAAATGCGTGTCCTATCTATTCGGCGAAATCGCGGCAACGAGCCGTGGATTGCGCTAGAATACGACCACCTGACTACGGCGTGTCGGACGGAGAGGCCTTTTGTCGATGCGTGGAAAAGTCATAGTTTCATTGCTTGTCGTCGCCTGTGCGGGCGCGGCGTGGCTCTATCTGTCTCCGGACACGCTGGGCAAGGTTGAGCAGATCATCGGCGCAAAGCAGGTCGTGGCGTCGGGCAAGGCGGGAACCGACAAGCAGGCAGCCGGGGGCAAGCAGGGGGCCGGTGGCGGTGGCGCCCGTTCGGCCTCGATCGTTTCGGCGACGGCAACCACGGCCGACTTCCCCATCCGGCGCTACGCCATCGGCTTCGTCTCTTCCCCCGCCGTGGTCAGCATCAACGCGCGGGTGTCCAGCCAGATCGTGTCGATCGACGTCAAGGACGGGCAGATGGTGAAGGCGGGCGACACCCTGTTCTCGCTCGACGACCGAGCGCTCAAGGCACAGCTCGCCAAGGACCAGGCCACGCTCGCCAAGGACCAGGCGCTGCTTGCCAGTTCGAATTCCGATTTTCAGCGGGCCAAGGACCTTGTCGCCAAGCAGGCTGGCACGCAGCAGACCTACGATCAGGCCGTGGCCGCACAGAAGGCGGCGGCCGCGACTGTCGACGCCGACAAGGCGACGATCGACGCGGACAATGTCCAGCTTGGCTTTGCCACCATCACGGCGCCGATCGCCGGCAGGCTGGGTGCGGTCAACGTTGCCGTCGGTGATCTGGTGACCACCAGCAATGGCAACAACAGCACCTCGACACCGCTTGTGACCATCACCCAGATGGATCCGTTGCAGGTCAACTTCAACCTGCCGGAAAGCAACCTTGCGCTGCTGCACAAGGCGCTTGCCGATCCGCAGCAAGGGGCGGTGATTCTGACCAAGGACGGCGCCCCGACGCCGATCGGCAAGGGCACGCTCGATTTCGTCGATTCCAGCGTCGATACCGCCTCGGGCACGATCGCCACGCGGGCAAGCATACCGAACGCGGATCTTTCGCTGTGGCCGGGCCAGTATGTGAATGTCGTCCTCGACGCCGGCATCATGCCGCAGATGACCTCCGTTCCCACCGTGGCGGTCCAGCCCAGCCAGAAGGGCCCCTTCGTCTATGTGGTCAAGCCGGACAACACGGTCGAGATGCGGCCGGTGCAGGTGGCGTTGACCGAAGGCGACAACAGCGCCATCAGCCAAGGCCTCAAAGCCGGCGAGAAAGTGGTCACGGAAGGCCAGACCAGGCTGAAGGATGGCGCCGCCGTGCACGAAGGCGCCGCGGCCGCCGCGCCCAAGGTGGCCGAAGCAACCAACGCCGGCGAGGCGGCCCGATGATTTCCGAATTCTGCATTCGCAGGCCCGTCGCCACCCTCCTGATGTCGTTCGCCCTGGTGCTGGCTGGACTGTTCGCCTACAAGTTCCTGCCGGTGGCGGCATTGCCCAGCGCCGAATTCCCCGTGGTCAACGTCTCGGCTTCACTGCCCGGCGCGTCGCCGGAAACCATGGCCACATCGGTGGCGACGCCGCTGATCAAGCAGTTCGCCACCATCGCCGGAATCGATTCTATCTCGACCACGAATTCGCTCGGCCAGACTTCGATCGCCATCCAGTTCGTGCTCAACCGGGATATCGACGCCGCGGCGGCGGACGTGCAGGCCGCGATCGCGAGAACGCAGAAATCGCTGCCGCCGCAGATGACGTCGCCGCCCAGCTATCGCAAGGTCAATCCGGCCGATGCGCCGATCCTCTTGATGTCGCTGGTCAGTGACACGGTGCCGCTCACCGACCTCGATGCCTTTGCCGAGAACGTCATCTCGCCGTCGCTGTCGACCATCGACGGCGTCGCCCAGGTCTCAATCTTCGGCCAGCAGAAGTATGCCGTGCGCATCCAGATCGATCCGACAGCGCTTGCCGCGCGCGGCATCTCGATCGATCAATTGCAGGCGGCGGTTGCATCGGCCAACAGCAACACGCCGCTCGGCGTGCTGAAGAACAACAAGCAGCAGCTGACCATCACCGCCAACACCCAGTTGACCGACGCCGCCGGCTTCTCCAACCTCATCATCGCCACCAAGAACGGCCATCCGGTACGGTTGGGCGAGGTGACCCGCGTCGTCGATTCGGTGCAGACCACGACGACGGCGAGCTGGTATGACGGCACGCGCGCGATCATCATGGCCGTGCAGCGCCAGCCCGACGCCAACACCGTCGACGTCGTCGACAAGGTCAAGGCGATGCTGCCGTCCTTCCAGGACCAGATGCCGGCCGCCGCGCAGATCAAGTTGCTCAACGACCGTTCTACCTCGATCCGCCAGGCGGTCGACGACGTGCAGTTCACGCTGCTGTTGACCATTGCGCTGGTGGTGATGGTGATCTTCGTGTTCCTGCGCCGGGTGACGGCTACTATCATTCCGGCCGTCGCGGTGCCGATCTCGCTGATTGCCACGCTCGCCGCGATGTTCCTGTTCGGCTTTTCCATCGACAACATATCGCTGATGGGCCTGACGCTGGCGGTGGGCCTTGTCGTCGACGACGCCATCGTCATGCTGGAAAACATTTTCCGCCACATGGAAGAGGATGGGTTGTCGGCCTTCGACGCCTCGCTGAAGGGGGCGCGCGAAATCGGCTTCACCATCATCTCGATCTCGATCTCCCTGGTGGCCGTATTCATCCCCGTGCTTCTGATGGGCGGTGTCATCGGGCGCATCTTCAACGAGTTCGCCGTGGTGGTGACCGTCGCCATCCTGGCTTCGATGTTCGTGTCGCTGACGCTGACGCCGATGCTGTGCTCGCGGCTGCTGTCGGTGACCCAGGCCGATCGCGCCAGGCATGGCTCTGGCCACAAGCACGACGTCGTCACGCGAGGCTACGATCGGGTATTGAGCTTCTGCCTGCGCCACACTTTCCTGGTGTTCCTGGTCTTCATCGGCACCGCGGCAGCGTCGGTGTGGCTGATCGAGATCTCGCCCAAGGGCTTCTTCCCGCAAGAGGATATCGGCCAGATCTCGGTGACTACCATCGCGCGCCAGGACATTTCCTTTGACGCCATGGCAAAGCTGCAGGGGCAGGTGGCAAGCGTCTTTTCGCATTCGCCCTATGTTGCGCATGTGGCCTGGTCGGCAGGCAACGGCAACAATGCGTTGAACCAGGGCCAGCTCTATGTGCAGTTGAAGGACAAGAGCCAGCGACCCGACATCGACAAGGTGCAGGCGGATCTGCGCAAGCAGCTGGCAGGCGTGGCGGGCATCGAGACCTACATGCAGCCGGTGCAGAATCTGCGGCTGGGCTCGCGTTCGTCGGCCAGTGCCTACCAGCTCGTGGTCCAAGGCCTCGATACCGTCCAGACCGATATCTGGGCGCAGAAACTGAATGACGCGATGGCAGCCGACCATGCGACATTCACCGACGTCACCAGTGACCTGCAGAACAACGCGCTGCAGGCCTCGCTGGTCGTCGATCGAGACAAGGCCGCCCAGCTCGGTATCGACACCGACACGTTGCGTTCCGCCCTCTATGGCGGGTTCGGCACCGACCAGGTCTCGACCATCTTCGGCTCGGCCGACAGCTACGAAGTCATCACCGAGCTCGATCCCAAGATCGAATGGTCGCCCGAGCGGATGCTGGCCATCCAGATGAGGACGTCGAGCGGCAACCTGATCCCGCTTGGCGCCTTCGCCCGGGTCGATCGCACGGCCGGCGCCCTGACGGTGAACCAGCTCGGCCAGCTTCCGGCCGTGACCATCTCCTACAATCTGCCGCAAGGCGTGGCGCTTGGCGACAGCACGGCTCGCATCAGCGCTCTGAAGGAGCAGATCGGCATGCCGACGGCTATCTCGACTTCCTTCGCCGGCACCGCCAAGACCTTCCAGGATTCGCTTGCCAATCAGGGGCTGCTCATCGGCGGCGCGATCCTTACCATCTATATCGTGCTCGGCATTCTGTACGAGAGCTTCATCCACCCGCTTACCATCCTCACGGGCTTGCCGTCGGCGGTGCTGGGCGCGGTCGTTGCCTTGCGCTTCGCCGGCATGGATCTGTCGGTCATCGCGGTGATCGGCATCCTGATGCTGATCGGCATCGTCAAGAAGAACGGCATCATGATGGTCGACGTCGCGCTTGAATTGCGACGAGACGGCATGTCGGCCAAGGACTCCATCCACAAGGCCTGCCTGATGCGGTTCAGGCCGATCATGATGACGACGCTGGCGGCGCTGATGGGCACGTTCCCGATCGCGCTCGGCACCGGCGCCAGCGCAGAACTGCGCCAGCCGCTCGGCGTTGCCGTTGTCGGCGGCCTGCTGGCCTCGCAGGCGCTGACCTTGTTCGTGACACCGGTGATCTACGTCTACATGGAGAATTTCTCGGGCTGGCTCGCCGGGCTCATGCCGAAGCGCAAGGCCGAGTTGCCCGCGGTCGAGAATCCCGAACAGCCCTCGCTGTTCGGGATCAACGACGACATCCCGGCCGAGCCGCAGAAGACGGCCGCCGAATAGCCGGCGGACGCTGATTTCCGCTGGCCCAAGCCGTTATGCTTGCGGCCGGCGCGTCGGAACCTTAATTCGTGGTCATGTCCCATGACCACGACCACGACAACGAACTCGATCCGTTTGCCGCCCGCGTGCGGGCGCTGGAGACCATCCTGACCCGCAAAGGGCTGATCGAACCGGCGGCGATCGACGTCATCGTCGATACATATGAAACCAAGATCGGCCCACGCAACGGCGCCAAGGTGGTGGCAAAGGCCTGGAGCGATCCTGACTATGCGGACTGGCTCAAGCGCGATGCGACGGCGGCGATCGAATCGCTGAGCTATACCGGCCGCCAGGGCGAGCACATGCAGGCGGTGTTCAACACCGAGGAGACACATAATCTCGTCGTCTGCACGCTGTGCTCCTGCTATCCATGGTCGGTGCTCGGCCTGCCCCCCGTGTGGTACAAGGCACCGCCCTACCGCTCGCGCGCGGTGATCGATCCGCGCGGCGTGCTCGAGGAGTTCGGGCTGACGCTGCCGGCCAGCACCAAGATACGCGTCTGGGATTCGACGGCGGAACTGCGTTATCTCGTCGTTTCGATGCGGCCCGCCGGCACCGAAGGCTGGAGCGAGGAGCGGTTGGCCGAGCTGGTGAGCCGCGACGCGATGATCGGCACGGCACTCGCCCGGGAACCGCAACAAACGAGGAGGCCGGCATGAACGGGCCGCAGGATCTCGGCGGGCAGATGGGCTTCGGGCCGGTCGCGCCCGAAACGGACGAGCCCTATTTCCACGCCGCCTGGGAAAGGCGGGCGCTCGGCGTCACGCTGTGCGCCGGCGCCATGGGCGCCTGGACCATCGACGAGAGCCGGCACGCGCGGGAATCGCTGCATCCGGCCGATTATTATTCCTCCAGCTACTACCAGATCTGGATCAAGGCGCTGGAGACGCTGCTCAAGCGCCATGGTTTCGTCAGCGAGCGCGATCTCGAGGCGGGTGAGGCGATCGACAAGGCGGCGCCGCCGAAACGAATACTGAAGGCGGAGAATGTGCCTGCCGTGCTGGCCAAGGGCAGTCCCTGCAACCGGCCGATGGCGGTGCCGGCGCGGTTCAAGCCCGGCGACGCCGTGCGGACCAAGAATCTCAACCCGACCGGCCACACAAGGTTGCCGCGCTATGCGCGTGGCAGGCAAGGCAGGATCGAGGCGGTGCATGACGGCTTCGTCTTTCCCGACAGCAACGCGCATGGGCAAGGCGAAAGTCCGCAATGGGTCTATACCGTGGTTTTCGACGGCGCGGAGATCTGGGGCGAGGGCGCCGATCCCGCGCTTGTCGTCTCGATCGATGCCTGGGAGAGTTACCTTGAGCCGGCCTAACGGGACCGCCGCCGATCTGCCCGCGGGCGTCGATGCGCCGGTTTTCGCCGAGCCCTGGCAGGCCGAGGCGTTCGCCATGACGGTGGCTTTGCACGACAGGGGCCTGTTCTCGTGGGGCGAGTGGGCGGCTGCCCTGTCGGCGGAGGTGAAGAAGCCAGGTGCGGCAGCCGACGGCCATGACTATTACGAGCATTGGCTGGCGGCGCTGGAAAGCCTGCTTGCCTCGAAGGGGCTGGCCGCCAAGCCCGATGTCGATGCGATGGCGCGGGCCTGGGAGCGCGCCGCGCACGCCACGCCGCACGGCAAGCCGATCTTGCTGGAGAACGATCCGCATGCCGCGAGGTGATGGCGGGCGGAACGATGGTTGTTCCCTTTACGTTCCGGTTTGCGCCTGATAATCTTGGCGTTGGGGGGTAGCCGCGGTCTGTATCGCTTGTGGCGCCTATCTTGTCTTTCCCTTGCGAATCCGGTCACACGATTAGATGGAATTCTCACCCCAACAGGACGAGGCGCTGCAAGCGGTCGCCCGCTGGCTGCAAGCCGGCAAGCCGCAGCTGTTCAGGCTGTTCGGCTATGCCGGCACCGGCAAGACGACGCTGGCACGCTATTTCGCCGAACATGTCGACGGCCAGGTGCAGTTCGCCGCCTTCACCGGCAAGGCCGCCCAGGTGCTGCGCTCCAAGGGGGCGGTCAATGCCCGCACCATCCATTCGCTGATCTACAGGCCCAAGGGCGAGGAATCGGTGGAGGACGAGGTGACCGGCAAGACCTCGATGTCGCCCACCTTTTCGCTCAACCGGCAGAGCCCGATCTCGCGCGCCAAACTGGTCGTCATCGACGAATGTTCGATGGTCGACGAGCAGCTCGGCCGCGACCTGATGAGTTTCGGCACGCCGATCCTGGTGCTGGGCGATCCAGGCCAGTTGCCGCCGATTTCGGGCGGCGGCTTCTTCACCGATCACGAGCCGGATTTCCTGCTCACCGAAATCCACCGGCAGGCGCGCGACAATCCAATCCTGCGGCTGGCGCTCGACGTGCGCGAAGGCCGTGAATTCATGCGCGGAGACTACGGCACCGCGCAGGTGATCGGCAAGGAAGACGTCACCCAGGAACTGGTGTTGAAGGCGGACCAGGTGCTGGTCGGCACCAACCGCACGCGCCGCCGCTACAATCAGCGCCTGCGCGAGCTCAAGGGCTTCAACGCCGACTATCCCCAGGCCGGCGACAAGCTGGTCTGCCTGCGCAACGACCCGGCCAAGGGCCTGCTCAACGGCTCGCTGTGGAAGGTGATGACATCGTCACGCGAGACGGTGAAGCCGGGCATCAATCTGCTGGTCTCGCCGGAAGAGGACGATCCGGACCGCGGCGTCGCCAAGATCAAGCTGCTCAAGGCTGCGTTCGAGGATCCCGACGCCGATATCCCCTGGCAGCAGAAGAAGCGCTTTGATGATTTTGACTACGGCTATGCCTTGACCGTGCACAAGGCGCAGGGCTCGCAGTGGAACGAGATCGTGCTGTTCGATGAAAGCTGGGCCTTCAAGGAAACGCGCCAGCGCTGGCTTTACACCGCGATTACGCGCGCCGCCGAACGATTGACTATTGTCCGATAGATTTACGAGGCCGGCTTCTCGCGCACGCCGACCTGCCGGACCCCAAGCCATTCCCAGGCCTCTTCTTCGTCCTCGGCGTTGAAATGGCGGAATTCGATGGGCGAGGACACGGGCAAGGCGTCTCGCGCGTCCGGCGTCCAGTCCGGCCTGCCTATCGCCGCGCAGCGACCTATATGCTCCAGCGCATGGATGGTGCCCTGCTTCAGGGTCTCGTCGGAGACGTCGGTCCAGTCGACGCCTTCGTGATCGACGATGCGTACAGCCACGTCGATCCGCTTGTGGAGGGCATAGGCCGCCTCAAGCAGGCCAAACAGGTTTTCCGCGTCGGCCGCCGAGACATGCCCGACCACATCGATGGCGAACAGGTCGTCGCGATCGGTGTCGATGCGACGGATTGTCGGCACGGATTGCAGGAAATTCACGAGTGGGCCTCCTTGCGCAAGACAGGGTCGATCTTCTGGAACACCGGAAACCCCTATCTGTTCCCGTCAAAGACGCTATAGATGCCCCAGTCTCGAGCGCGCCGCGGCTGAACGAATAGGCGTGGCGCGTCCTAACCGCTTGATTTCACGGACACCAGACATGCCCGCAAAGCTTTCCGTCAACCTCAACGCCATCGCCATGCTGCGCAACCGGCGCGACCTGCCATGGCCCAGTGTCACCGGCATCGGCCGGCTTGCGCTCGCCGCCGGGGCGCATGGGCTGACCGTGCATCCGCGTCCCGACGAACGTCATACGCGGCATTCCGACCTACCCCAGATCCGGGCGCTGATCGACGATGAGTTTCCGCGGGCGGAATTCAACATCGAGGGTTACCCGAGCGAGGATTTCCTGGCGCTGGTGGAAAAGCATCAGCCCGAACAGGTGACGCTGGTTCCCGATGATCCGGCGCAGGCGACCTCCGACCATGGTTGGAACTTCGTCGCCGATGCGGCGTTGCTGACGCCCATCGTCAGGCGCCTGAAGAAAGGCGGCTTCAGGGTGTCGCTGTTTTCCGACGCCGATCCCACCGGCATGACAGCCGCGCGCGATACCGGCGCCGACCGGATCGAGCTCTATACCGGCCCTTACGGCAGCTATCATTCCGATTCAGCAAAGGCCGCCAAGGAGCTGGAACAATTGGGAAAAACGGCCGACGCGGCATTCGCCGCCGGTCTGCAGGTCAACGCCGGGCACGATCTGACGGTGGGCAATCTTCCGGCGCTGGCCAAGCGCATTCCGGCATTGGCCGAAGTGTCAATCGGACATGGGTTGACAGCCGACGCGTTGGAGTATGGCATGGCCGGCACAGTGGGTCGGTTTCTCAGAGCTTGTGGGTGGTAGGGGGTAGAGTTTCGCCTTGCAGGTATGGCAGCCATAGCGTGCAATTGACATCGCATCGCAGCATGCGTGAAACACCGCGCGCTCGTCGGGGAGTGGTCTATGGACCTTGCCAGTCGCGATAGCGAGGCCGAAACCGTCGAGCAATCGAGCCATTCCGGGGCCGAACAGCACAGCACCAAAGTTCTCATGCTGGGTGCGCTCGGCGTTGTCTATGGCGATATCGGTACCAGTCCGATCTACGCTTTCCGTGAGGCGCTTCACGCTTCGCCCGGTATCGATACGCGCGCTCAAGTGCTTGGTGTGCTGTCGCTGATCGTCTGGGCGCTAACGATCATCGTGACGATAAAATATGTCGCCTTCGTGCTTCGCGCCGACAATAAGGGCGAGGGCGGTACATTATCGCTGATGTCGCTGGCGCGAACCGCCTATCCCAAAGGTGCGAGACTCATTCTGGCGATCGGCCTTTGCGGCGCGGCGTTGTTTTTCGGCGATTCGATCATAACGCCGGCCATCTCCGTGCTGTCGGCGGTCGAAGGCCTCAGGGTGGTGACGCCGACACTGGACCCCTACGTCGTGCCGATCACGCTGCTCATCCTGGCCATCCTGTTCTCGGTACAGCGCTTCGGCACCGGAAAGGTGGCGGCGGTGTTCGGGCCGGTGACCGCGCTATGGTTCCTGGCTATCGGCGTAGCAGGGCTCTATCACCTGGCGGACGATCCATCGATCCTGCTGGCCGTCAATCCCTACTACGCGGTCGCCTATCTCGCCAGTACACCCACCGCCGCCTTTGTCACTGTCGGCGCGGTGTTCCTGGCGGTGACCGGGGCCGAGGCCCTTTACGTCGATCTCGGCCATTTTGGGCGCAAGCCTATCGTGTTGGCGTGGTTTTCCGTGGTTTTCCCATGCCTGCTGCTCAACTATTTCGGGCAAGGAGCTTTTGTGCTGGCCAATGGCGGGAGGCCGACCAATCCATTTTTCCAGATGCTGCCTGACTGGGCACTGATGCCGATGGTGGGGCTGGCGACGGCCGCAACCGTCATCGCCAGCCAGGCAGTCATCTCCGGTGCTTTTTCGCTGACCCGCCAGGCCGTGCAACTCAACCTTCTGCCACGTATCGAGGTGCAGCATACGTCCGAAATGCAACTCGGCCAGATCTACATGCCCCGCATCAATCTGCTCGTCGCCCTGGGGGTGATGCTGCTGGTCGTCGGTTTCGGCAGTTCGAGTTCGCTGGCTTCCGCCTACGGCATCTCGGTGACCGGCGAAATGCTCATGACGACGATCCTGTTGTTCGTCGTGATGCGCAAGCTGTGGAAATGGAGGCTTGCGGTCGCCCTGCCGCTGATATTGCTGTTCGGCATCATCGACAGCGGCTTCTTCCTGGCAAACATCGTCAAGATATTCGAAGGCGGCTGGGTATCGATTACGGTTGCCTGCCTGATGGGGCTGATCATGTGGACCTGGATACGCGGCACGCGCTATCTGTTCGACAAGACCCGTCGCAACGAGATCCCGCTCGATTTCCTCGCCGGCAATCTGCTGAAGAAGAAGCCGCATCTGGTGTCCGGCACCGCGGTGTTCCTGACCAGCGATCCGCTCAGCGCGCCGACAGCGCTGATGCACAGCCTGAAGCACTACAAGGTGCTGCATGAGCAGAACGTGATCCTTTCGGTAGTGACGGCGCCGCAGCCCGTGGTGCCCGACAGCGACCGGGTCAAGATGGAGACGGTCAACGAGCTGTTCATGCGGGTGACGCTGACCTTCGGCTACATGGAACAGCCCAACATTCCGCGCGCGCTGGCGATCTGCCGCAAGCAGGGCTGGAAGTTCGACATCATGACGACGTCGTTCTTCCTGTCGCGGCGCTCGCTCAAAGCCTCGCCCAATTCCGGCATGCCGGTGTGGCAGGACAGGCTGTTCATCGGCCTGGCGCGCACCGCGGCCGACGCGACCGAATATTTCCAGATCCCGACCGGGCGCGTGGTAGAGATCGGTACGCAAGTCGCTATCTAAAGGCTGATACGGCAGGTCATATGGGCGCCCGCCACGCCCCGTGGCCACGAATTCACTGGATTGTAGGCTATTTCCCAAGGAGCCTAGCGTCGCCAGCATGGGAGCCATCACGCAACGGCACTTGATATTGCATTGCAGCAAGCGTAGAGCACCGCGCGCTTATCGGAGTGTCGTCCATGGCCCTTGCCAACACTGGTAGTGAGGCAGAACCCGTCGAACAGTCGAGCCATCCAGAGATCGAGCGGCATAGCACCAAGGTGCTGATGCTGGGCGCGCTGGGCGTTGTCTATGGCGATATCGGCACCAGCCCGATCTATGCCTTTCGCGAGGCGCTGGTGGCGTCTTCCCACGGCACCGTTGCGCAACGAGGCGATATTCTCGGTGTCCTGTCGCTGATCATCTGGTCGCTGACGATCATCGTCACCATCAAATACATCATGTTCGTGCTGCGCGCCGACAATCGCGGCGAAGGCGGCGTGCTGTCGCTGATGGCACTGGCGCGCGGCAGTTTCCCGAAGCGTTCAGCGGTGATCCTGGGCATCGGTATCGTCGGCGCCTCGCTGTTTTTCGGCGACGCGGTCATCACGCCGGCGATTTCTGTGCTGTCGGCGGTCGAGGGCATGAATGTCGTCACTCCCACCTTCCAGCCCTACGTCGTGCCGCTGACACTCGTGATTCTCGCCGTGGTGTTTGCGGTGCAACGTTTCGGCACGGGCGGCGTGGGACTGGTCTTCGGTCCGGTGACCGCGGTCTGGTTCCTGGCGATCGGTCTTTCGGGCCTCAAGCACATCATCGCCGATCCGGAGATCCTGTGGGCGATCAGCCCGCACTACATCGTCGCCTTCCTGATCCACTCGCCCGACGTCGCCTTCGTGACGATCGGCGCCATCTTCCTCGCCGTCACCGGCGCCGAGGCGCTCTATGCCGATCTCGGCCATTTCGGACGCAAGCCCATCGTGCTGGCCTGGCTGTCGATCGTGTTTCCCTGTCTGCTGCTGAACTATGCCGGGCAGGGCGCCTTCGTGCTGGCCAAGAATGGCGTCGTCGGCCACCCGTTCTTCGAGATGAACGAGGGTTGGGCTCTGATTCCCATGGTCGTGCTGGCGACCGCCGCGACGGTCATCGCCAGCCAGGCGGTGATTTCGGGTGCCTTCTCGCTGACCAGGCAGGCAGTGCAGCTCAACATGCTGCCGCGGCTCGAAATCCTGCATACATCGGAAAAGCAGTCCGGGCAGATCTACATGCCGCGTGTCAACCTTCTGCTGGCATTGGTGGTGATGATGCTGGTGGTCGGCTTCGGCGAGTCCAGCAAGCTGGCCTCGGCCTATGGCATCTCGGTGACCGGCAACATGCTGGTGACGACGGTGCTGCTCTATGTCGTGATGACCCGCATCTGGAAATGGCGGCTCTGGGTTGCAATCAGCTTGACGGTGCTGTTTGCCTTCATCGATATCGGTTTCTTCGCTTCCAACATCGTCAAGGTGTTCGAAGGCGGATGGGCGTCATTGCTGGTGGCCTTCACCATCGTGCTGGGCATGTGGACCTGGGTGCGCGGCAGCCGCTATCTGTTCGACAAGACCCGTCGCAACGAGATCCCGCTCGATTTCCTCGCCGGCAATCTGCTGAAGAAGAAGCCGCAGCTGGTGTCCGGCACGGCGGTGTTCCTAACCAGCGATCCGCTCAGCGCGCCGACAGCGCTGATGCACAGCCTGAAGCACTACAAGGTGCTGCATGAGCAGAACGTGATCCTTTCGGTAGTGACGGCGCCGCAGCCGGTGGTGCCCGACAGCGACCGGGTCAAGATGGAGACGGTCAACGAGCTGTTCATGCGGGTGACGCTGACCTTCGGCTACATGGAACAGCCCAACATTCCGCGCGCGCTGGCGATCTGCCGCAAGCAGGGCTGGAAGTTCGACATCATGACGACGTCGTTCTTCCTGTCGCGGCGCTCGCTCAAAGCCTCGCCCAATTCCGGCATGCCAGTGTGGCAGGACAGGCTGTTCATCGGCCTGGCGCGCACCGCGGCCGACGCGACCGAATATTTCCAGATCCCGACCGGGCGCGTGGTAGAGATCGGTACGCAGGTGGCGATCTGACAAGCGCGATCGCCTGTGCCTGAAAAGGTGTGGAGGCGGGCATGAGCGGCGAATTGGTGGTCGTCACCGGCGGATCGGGCTTCCTTGGCGCCCACTGTGTCCTTGCCCTGCTGAACGGGGGCTACCGCGTGCGCACGACGGTGCGCTCCGCCAAGCGTGAAGCCGATGTGCTGGCCATGCTCAAGGCCGGTGGCGTCGAGCGGGGCCGGCTGTCCTTTGCCACGGCCGACCTCACGAGCGACGCCGGCTGGCCGCAAGCGGTGGCCGACTGTGACTATGTGCTCCACGTCGCCTCGCCATTTCCGCCCGGCGTGCCGAATCACGAGGACGATCTGATCATTCCGGCTCGCGAGGGCGCGCTGCGGGTGCTTCGGGCGGCGCGGGACGCTGGTGTCAAACGCGTCGTGCTGACCTCGTCCTTCGCGGCCATCGGCTATGGCAAGATGCCGCCCGACGGCCGGCCGTTCACCGAGGAGGGCTGGACCGATCCGACGGCCAAGGTCAGCGCCTATGTGAAGTCGAAGACGCTTGCCGAGCGCGCGGCCTGGGATTTCATCGCCGCCGAAGGCGGCGGGCTGGAATTGGCTGTCGTCAATCCGGTCGGCATCTTCGGGCCTGTGCTCGGCTTCGACCATTCGACCTCCACCGAATTCGTCCAGCGCATGATGAACGGTGCCATGCCGGGGCTGCCGCGCCTATCCTTCGGCGTGGTCGACGCACGCGACGTGGCTGACCTGCATGTGCGCGCCATGACCAATCCGGCCGCCAAAGGCGAGCGCTTCCTGGCGGTATCAGGCGATTTCATGACTGTGCGGGAAATCGCTCAGACCTTGAAGACGCGGCTCGGCGACGCGGCGGCTCGCGTCAAGACCCGGGAACTTCCCGATTGGCTGGTGCGGATCGTGGGACTGTTCAACCCGGAAGCCGCGCAGCTGGTGACGGAACTGGGCAAGGTCAAGAATGCCACCAACGCCAAGGCGGTGCGCGTGCTCGGCTGGGCGCCGCGCTCGCGTGAAGACGCGCTGGCCGCCACCGGCGAGAGTCTGATCCGGCTCGGTCTGCTCAAGAAGTAGCGCGGCGGGAGGGAGGCCGCCCGCCGCGCACCGATCAACCAGCCAGTGCGGCCTTGTTGGCTTCGAGGAACTGTTTCAGCGTCCGCGGCTTCCTGCCGGAAAGCGTTTCGACCGCGTCCGTTGCCATGGCGATGCGGCCGGACCGAGTGTTGGCGTCGAAAGACACGATGACCCGAGCGAATTCCTCGGGAACGCCGGCCGCCTTCACGCCTTCGGTCAGGGCCTCGTCGGGCAGCTGAATGACTGCCAGCGGCTTGCCGGTAACCTCGCTCACCAAGGCGGCGATTTCGGCTGTCGTATAGGCCTGCGGGCCGGTTAGCGTGTAGGTCTCGCTGTCGGTCGAACCGGAGGCGAGGCCCGCGGCGATGGCCGCGGCCATGTCGTCGCGCGCCCCATGCGCGATGCGGCCGTCGCCCGCGGACGTATACCACTGCCCCGAGGCAATGGCGTTCGGCAGTGCCATGAATAGGTTCTCCTGGTACCAGCCGTTGCGGAAGATCGTATAGGCGATACCGCTGGCCTTGATCGCCTGCTCGGTGCCGTAGTGGTCGCCGGCAAACAGCACTGGCGAAACCGGCTCCGGATTGGGCATCGAGGTGTAGAGCAGATGCGAAACGCCGGCTTTCTTCGCAGCGGCCACCGCCGCCTCATGCTGCTTCAAACGCCTGCCGGTTTTTAGGTCGAGATCGCTGGTCGAAATGATCAGCACCCGGTCGGCGCCCTTGAATGCGTTTTCCAGCGAGGTCGCGTCGTTGAAATCGGCGGCCCTGACAACGATGCCACGCGCCGCCAGATCGGTGACGCTTTCCGGGTTGCGGGTGGTGGCGATGATCTTCGCCGGCTGAACCTTGTGCGTGTCCAGGAGATAGTGGATGACGCTGCGGCCGAGCTGGCCGGAAGCACCGGTGACGAGAAGGGTTTCGCTCATGGGAGATCCTGATTTTGCGCCGGCATGGCGGGTGCTCTTAATGGTCTCAAAAAGAGACCAGCACTAAAATAGGATTTGACCCCGTGCCGTAAAGAAGGCAGTTTTTCGGGAGGTAGGCACACGCAGGGAACCAGCCATGGACAGCCGGATCGTCAATCTGAGGTCCAAGCTCGACGTCTACAAAGCCATGGCCGGTGGCGGAAACCTTGCCGATTGTCCGGTCCGCGAGGTCATCCACGGGCTCAACGGCAAATGGAGCTCGCTACTGATGGCGGCGCTCGCCGAGCAACCCTATCGCTTCGGCGAATTGCGGCGGCTGGTGCCCGACATCTCGCAGCGCATGCTGACCCAGACGCTCCACGATCTGCAACGTGACGGCTATGTGCATCGCGAAGTGTTCCCGACCAAGCCGCCCAGCGTCGAATACAGCCTCACCGACCTCGGACGCTCGATGTTCGGCGCCCTGCACCATCTGATCCAGTGGGCCGAACTCAACCACGACGCGGTGCGCGAGGCACGCGCCGGTTTCGACGCGACACAGGCTTGAACCGCCGGGCAGCGTTCGACGGCACGGCTTGATTTCGCCCGGCGGCTGAAGGATTGTGCTGGCCAGTTCGGGCTTGGGGGCATCGGCATTTCCTACGACATTGCAATCGCAGGCGCAGGTCCGGCGGGGCTGGCCGTGGCGCTGTATCTCAAGCGGGCGGGGCACAGGGTCACCATCTTCGAGCGCTTCGAAGAGCCGAAGCCCGTCGGCTCGGGGCTGATCCTGCAGCCGACCGGCTTGACCGTTCTGGCCGATCTCGGCCTGCTCGACGCCATACTGGCGCTCGGCGCCCGGATCGACCGTCTGCATGGCGCCGATGCCTCGAGCGGGCGGACCGTGCTCGACGTCCGCTACGACGCCCAGCGCGGCGGCCGTTTCGGCCTGGCCGTGCACCGTGCGGCGTTGTTCGGCGTGCTCTTTCGCGCCGCCCGGCACGAGGCCATCGCCATCGAGACCGGCGTCGAGATCGAGGCGGTGGAAGCTGGCGAACGGGCGAGGCTGATCGGAGGCAATGGGCCAAAGGCGGGGCCCTTCGATCTGGTCGTCGACGCCAGCGGTTCGCGCTCGAAACTGCGGCGGAGCGTGGCCAATGCGGGCGCGCCACGGTCACTCACCTATGGCGCGTTCTGGGCATCGCTCCGCTGGCGTGGCGAAGGCTTTGACGAGCACGCGCTGTCACAGCGCTACGACAAGGCCAGCGTGATGATCGGCGTGCTGCCGATCGGCCGGCCGGAGCCTGGCGCGGAGAAGATGGCGGCCTTCTTCTGGAGCCTGAAGCCCGACGATGTCGATGCGGTGCGTGCTGTCGGTATCGACGCCTGGAAGGAGAGGGTGGTGCGGCTGTGGCCGCAAAGCGAGGCGTTCACCAGTCAGATCGACAGTTTCGACCAGCTGTCGCTGGCCCGCTACGGCCATCACACGATGAAGGTTCCGGTTGGCCGCAGGCTTGCCGTCATCGGCGATGCGGCGCATTCGACCAGTCCGCAGCTTGGGCAAGGGGCCAATATGGCGCTGCTCGATGCCGCGGCGCTCAGCCACGCGCTGGCGCGCACGCAGAACATCGAAACAGCACTCGAAGCCTATGCCAAGGCGCGCCGCTGGCACGTGCGTCTGTTCCAGGCGCTGTCGCTGGCATTCACGCCGTTCTACCAGTCGGATTCGGTGGCACTGCCCTTCATCCGCGACAGGCTGGTGGCGACCGTCGCGAAAATTCCGCCGGCGCCGCAGTTTCTGGCGTCGATGGTCGCCGGCACGATGATCAACCCGTTCAGGCGGGCAGGATTGACGGAAGCGCGATGGCACTTCGCTCAAAATTCAGGTCATGATACGACCGCTTCATAGAGTTTTTCGCCATGCCGGTTCGCATGCACGCCATGTTCAGAACGCGAGAATCGCAACATCTGATGCGCGTTGTTGCATCTGTCATGGTGATGCTGGCGGTAGCGTTTCTCTCACCGCAGGCGCAAGCCCAGACGCCAGACCAAGCCAGCCAGCCGGCGGCGGCTGGCACTGAAGAGGCGCTGAAAGCCCGTATTGACACGGCCTATAAGCTGATGATGGTCGCCGGACGCTTCGATGAGGGTTATGCGCAATTGCGCGCAACGCTGCTCGATGCCGCCAGAAGCGACCTCTACGACTTCACCGTGGAGAGTTACTCGAACGCCGGCGCGACTTTCCTCAACAACCAGATCCTCGACTACGCCGAAGAGATTTTTGCCGAAGGCTTGAAGACCCAGGCGATGCAGCAGGATGTCGAAAAGCGCGGCGACTTTTATCTCAACTACGCAATGCTGAAGCAGGCCGAGAAGGACTATCAGGGCTTCGTTTCCATGTGCGCGACAGCCACCAATCTATACGCCCGCTATCACGGCAAGGAATCCCAGGAACTCCTGTTTGCCAACGATGTGTTGGCGACTGGGGTCGCCGCATTCGGCCAAATCGCGTCGGCGATCAACATCGAACAGGGTAATCTGAAGGTGGCAGAGCAGGTAGCCGGTACCGATGACCGTTTCATCTGGAAGCTGCAGAACAATTTGGCCGACATGCTGCGCCAGATGGGGGCTCCGACTCGTGCCTTGCAATACGATCTGGCCGTGCTGGAGAAGCGGATCGGCTACTACGGCTCGGATCACTTCAACGTTTTGGTCAGCGCCAACAACACCGCGCAGGACTATCTGGACCTTGGCAAATACGACGAGGCCTTGCGCTACTTCCAGCAGGATCGAGACATTGCCGTCGTTCTCAAGCAGGAAGGCAATCTGGTCGAACAGGCTGATGCGTGGCTGCTCTATACCAGGGCGATCTCTGGCGCGCAGCCGCTCGATCAGCCGACGCTGGCACGGCTGCAACAACTGACCACCGACCCGAACTATCCCGAAATACTGGCAATCAAGATCGCCAACCTGCTCGCCGCGCATTTCATTGCAATGGACGACAGGGAAAGCGGCATGGGCCAGCTTGAGCGCGCCCAAAATATCGCCGAAGCGACGTACGGGGTGGTCCACCCGCTGACCTTTGCCGCGCGGCAGGCCATCGCAAATCTCAAGGCGAAGACGAACCCGCAGAAGGCGGCTGCCGATTTCGCGGCTCTCGACGAAGACATGCTGCGTTGGAATTGGTTCCAGGTGAGCACCGCGGGCAATCCAATCGTGGCCGAGGCCAGCCGCGCCCTGGCCGACGACATGCTGTACGACTATGCCCGGCTCGCAAAAGGCAATGCATCGGTGGTGCCGGCGTTTGCCGAAGCCGTGCGCCGCTGGCCGACGCTTGAAAACGAAAAACGCGATCTGTTGCGCAGACTGTCCCGCCTGATCGATCCGAACGATGCGGAGACGCGGTATTCGATCCAGGCCGGGATCCGGCTGTCCCTGGCCTATCAGGAGGCTGCCTCCAGCGGTGACAGTTCCGACGATCCAGGGGCAGTGCAGCCGGAGCAGGTTGAAGCGGCATACCAGAAGGCCACGGCCAGAGTCATGGCCAGATACAGTTTCAGCCAGAGCGTGGTGGACAAGCCGCTGCCGTCGGCCGGCGCCCTGCTGAAGCCAAACGAGGCGCTGATCGACTACTTCATCACCCGCAAATGGCGGGCAGATCGGGAGAGTGCCGATCCGCTGGAAGACGAGCGCCTCTATGCGATCGTCACCCGCAAGGATCGGCAGCCGTCTCTCTATGATCTCGGCGATCCCCGCCGGCTCATCCCGGCCGCTCACGAAACACGCATGGCGAGCCTGAGGTCGACGCGCTCCGCGCAGGAACGGGGCGCCGTGACCTTGATCGATCTGAACGCCACATTCACCGGGCTTTATACCGGCCTGATCGCGCCGTTAGAGCCGTCGCTTGGCGGCGCCGATACGCTTTTCGTGGTGCCGGACGGGAAACTGTTTTCGGTGCCATTCCCCTTGCTGCAGGACGGCAGGGGGGCGTCGCTCGATGATCGTTTCGTCGTGCGTATGCTGACGCGGCCGGAATCGCTGTTGAATGCCGGCGTCGATCAGAGTCTTCCCAAGACGGGCAAAGCGTTGCTGGCCGGCGGGTTGGACTATGCGCGCGGCTCGGAGAAAGGGGCGGAGCCGCTGCCAGGTACACGCAAAGAGGTCGACGCGATCGCCTCGATCCTGGGCGCCGATCACTATTCGGTCGAGATGCTCACCGGAACGGCGGCCAGCGAGCGGATGTTGCGCAAGGGTATGGAGCAGGCAACGATTGCGCATCTGGCTACCCATGGCGCCTACCGTGATGAGAAGGAGGGCGGCGTGCGCGCCGTCAACGCGCTTTGGCAGAGCCAGGTCGTGCTGTCGCAGTCGGGAGACCGGCAGTCGATGAAACGTGATGACGATGACGGTCGGCTCTATGGCATGGAATTGATGAACTGGGATTTGTCGGGCCTCGACCTGCTTGTCCTGTCCGCCTGCGAGACGGCTCGCGGCCAGGAGACGTTCGTCGGCGGTTTGCGCGGCCTGCCGACGGCAATCGACATTGCCGGCGCTAAACGCTCGCTGCTGACGCTGTGGCCCGTGGACGACGCCGGAACCGCTGCTTTCATGGTCGGGTTCTACGGCCATCTTGCGGCGGGACAAACCTATCCGGAGGCGCTGCGCCAGGCCCGCCGCGATGCCCGCGACGGCAAGATATCAGGCGCCCAGGATCCGCGGGTCTGGGCCGCCTTTGTCATGTTCGAGAACTGAGGCCGCTCGAAGCTCATTCTTGCTCGCGATCCGTGCGTTCAAGCCGATCGTGCCAAAGCAAATGGTCCGGCTTGATCGCCGTGGCGGATGAGGCTGGACAGGAAGGATCCCTTCGCTTGCAGGAAAGCATGCAGACGCTGCGGATAATCCGGCGCTACGGCGTGCTTGATCGACGGACGATCATTCAACGCTTTCCGCCAGGCCTGGACGTGCGGCTTGCCGTCCAGGATGCTGAAATCGCCGATCCGGTCGAACGCGTCGAGATATCTGAAGACAGGGCCGTACACCGCATCGACCAGCGAAAAGCGGTGGCCGGCGAACCATGGCGCGCTCCGCAGGGCATCGCCCGCCAGTTCGGCCTCAAGGCGGTCAAACATCGCCGACAGCGCGCGGCACTCGGCAAGGAAACCGACCTCGGTCGGTGCCGAATAGAGCCGGCCGATGGCGTTGAGGATGGCGGAGCCATATTCGATCCAGGCACGGTGCCGGGCACGGGCGTAGGGGTCGGCCGGGTGGAGGGGCTTGGCCTGCGTCTCCTCGAGGAATTCGAGGATGACCGCGGATTCGAAGATTGTCGTTTCGTCGCCATTTTGCCGGACGCGCAACAGCGGCACCTTGCCGAGCGGCGAGATCGCCTTGAACCAGTCCGGCTTGTCGGCGAGGTCGATGTCGACGCGCTCGAACGGCACGCCTTTCTCGGTCAGCGAGATCGCCGCACGCTGGACATAGGGGCAGAGAGGGTGGCTCACGAGAACGAGCCTGTCGGTCATTTCACTCTCCCCAGACATAGTTCAACGCGCCGTTTTCGACGCGGGTCGACAGGAACATCAGACGGGAATTCCTGGGCGCCGGACCGTCGATGCGTTCGCCCGAAATCATGTCGAAGGCGGCGCCGTGCCATTGACAGACCAGCCTGCCATCCTTGCAGTCCAACGGTCCGCCGAAATGCAGACAGGCATTGGCGGCGGCGCGGATGCGTTCGCCGCTGCGCCAGACATGGACCTCGCGGCCGAAGAACGGGGCGATCAGGCTGCCTGTCTCGGGGACGTCGGCGACCTTGCAGATTTCGTGTTTCATCGGTTTGCCTTTCGATGTTAATGCAACTGCATCTATATAGATGTAGCTGCATCTATCGTCAAGCTTGATGCATCTGCATCTATCGCCTAGGATGGATCATGACCGAGAAAGCCACACCTTCGCCGGAAGCCATCACGGCCTGGGCCCGACTGATGCGCGTTTCGCGCGAGTTGGTGGAGAACGCCGAAGACAGGCTGAAGGAGAGCGGTCTGCCGCCGCTCGCCTGGTACGACGTGCTCCACGAGCTCGCCGAGGCGGGCGAGGGCGGGCTGCGGCCGTTTCAATTGATCGAGCGCACTTTGTTTGCGCAGTACAACATCTCGCGGCTGCTGGCCCGGCTAGAGGCCGACGGTCTGGTCGAGAAGCTGCCGGTGGCCGATGATGGTCGCGGCCAGACCATCCGTATCACGGCCAAGGGGCGCGAAACGCGTCGGCGAATGTGGGCCGTCTACGGACGGTCAATCGCCGAGCTGGTTGGCGGCAAACTTTCAGCGGATGAGCTGAAGATGATGTCGGCGCTGCTTGGCCGGCTGCGTGATGCGCCTGTCCTCGACTGATCCTGGCCGCAGTGCGGCGACGTCTCAATGACGGCGCTGGCGCCTCGCGGCCGTCGATCTTTTTCCACGCCGCCCCCTTGCGCACCGGACCGGATTGCGCAATATGGCGAACCGTAACGTACGGTACGGCTCGCCGGAATGACTTGGCTTGCCTGTCCGCGAAGGAAGAGCGTGTTGCACATCGTGCCTGACATCGACACCAGCGAGACGCTGACCGAGCGGCAGAAGGCCGTTCTGGATGCGGCGTTGCGGTTGTTGGTCGAGGAGGGCGATCAGCTGACAATGACGGCGGTGGCGCGGCGGGCCAGCTGTTCCAAGGAAACACTCTACAAATGGTTCGGCGACCGCGACGGGCTGTTGACGGCGACCGTGCAGTGGCAGGCCTCCAAGGTGCGCGTGGCTCCAGTCGACGCCAAGGGACTCGACCTTGCCTCGCTGACGGTGAGCCTAGAGCGTTTTGCTTCCGACTGGCTGAAGGTGATTTCCAGCGACACCTCCATCGCGCTCAACCGGGTGGCTGTCGGCCATGCCGGTTCTGGCAAGGACAACCTTGGCGCCGTCGTGTTGGAGAATGGCCGCTTCGCGTTGGCCAAGCGCCTGAAGCCGGTGCTCGAGGCCGGGCGCCAGGCCGGGCTTCTCGATTTCGCGGATGCCGAGACGGCATTCCGTAGCTTTTTCGGGCTGGTCGCCCGCGACGTGCAGATCCGTCTGCTGCTCGGCGACCGGCTGGAATTGACTGAGGCGACGATCGGCGGCGATGCCGTGCGGGCGACGCAGCAGTTTCTCGCTCTTTTCGGAGCAAAAACCGGGCCGCAGGGCCTCTGATCTTACAAAACGGGAAGGAACTAAAAATGCGCGTCTATTACGATCGTGATGCCGATCTCAACCTGATCAAGGGCAAGAAGGTCGCCATCATCGGATACGGCAGCCAGGGCAGGGCGCATGCGCTAAACCTCAAGGATTCCGGCGCCAAGGAAATCGCCATCGGCCTCAAGGCCGGCTCAGCGACCGCCAAGAAGGTCGAGGCCGACGGGCTCAAGGTGATGAGCGTCGCCGACGTCGCCAAATGGGCCGACCTGATGATGATGGCCACGCCCGACGAGCTGCAAGCCGACATCTACAAGAACGAGATCGCGCCGAACATCCGCGACGGCGCGGCGATCGCCTTCGCGCACGGCCTCAACGTGCATTTCGGCCTGATCGAGCCGAAGTCGACCGTCGACGTCGTCATGATCGCGCCCAAGGGCCCGGGCCACACGGTGCGTGGCGAATACCAGAAGGGCGGCGGCGTGCCGTGCCTGGTCGCCGTCAACCAGGATGCCTCGGGCAATGCTCTTGACCTGGCACTGTCCTACGCCTGCGGCGTCGGCGGCGGTCGTTCGGGCATCATCGAGACCAATTTCCGCGAGGAATGCGAGACCGATCTGTTCGGCGAGCAGGTCGTGCTGTGCGGCGGCTTGGTCGAACTGATCCGCGCCGGCTTCGAGACGCTGGTGGAAGCCGGCTACGCGCCCGAAATGGCCTATTTCGAGTGCCTGCACGAGGTCAAGCTGATCGTCGACCTGATCTATGAAGGCGGCATCGCCAACATGAACTACTCGATCTCGAACACCGCCGAATGGGGCGAGTATGTCTCCGGCCCGCGCATCATCACCGCCGAGACCAAGGCCGAGATGAAGCGCGTGCTGAAGGACATCCAGACCGGCAAATTCACCTCGGAATGGATGCAGGAATACCGCGCCGGCCTGTCGCGCTTCAAGGGCATTCGCCGCATGAACGACAGCCACCAGATCGAGGAAGTCGGCGCCAAGCTGCGCGCGATGATGCCGTGGATTTCGAAGAACAAGCTGGTCGACAAGGCCAAGAACTGAGCGGAATCCGTTCTTCCTGATCAAAACAAAAACGGCGCCGCGAGGCGCCGTTTTCGTTTCAACTTGTTCGGTCCGGCCTACGGCTCAGCTATAGGGCGACCAGCATTGCTGGCGCGGGCCGCCATAAGGCTGGAACGTGTTGTCCCAGGCGCGGTAAGACCGGTAGCGGTTATAGCACCAGCGGACATGGGCGTTGGAAAGCCGCCCGGCTCGGTAATAGCGGCGCGGTGCCGGCGCATAGTAGTCGTAGTTGTTGTAGTTGTTGTACATGCTGCCCAGGCCGAGCCCTAGGCCAAGACCAAGGATCGCGGCGCCCGCACCGTCATCATAGTAGCGGCGATGGTGATGACGACGCCAACGCCAGTCATCGCCGCGGTTCCAGTTTCCGCCGTCCCAGTTGTTGCGGTTCCACTGCCGACCGCCGTTCCAGTGGCCTGACCGGCGCCATCTCCAGTCGTCGTTGTAGGCCGGGCGGTTATTGCCGCCGGCCCATCCATCGCGCACCGGCGTCACCGCCGGTGCCGCCGTGCTTGTGGGAAGCGCCAGATCCGGTTGCATGATCGGTCCGGCGGCCGATGGCGCCGTGATGCCCGATATGATCCCCAGGGCGACGAGCCCCGATTTGACCGTGGATGAAAAGAGCGAATTCATAACACTCTCCAAGAGCTGAAGGCCCCACGCCTACCCTGGAATGGGTCCACTGTGGATCTCTGCGTCTGAACGGCGGATGAACGGAAAGGTTCCGTCAACCATGGCGCGAATGCCGTCAGGTCCAATCGATCTTGGCTTGTGGTCTTGCGATCTTGTGTTCCGGCGCTCTTGCGGGCAAAGGTCAAGGCATGTCGCTGCGCCTTGCCACCTTCAATGTCGAGAACCTGATGAACAGGTTCGACTTTTCCGGCTATCGCAACCAGCTCAACGAGGATCGGACGCTGGCGCTGTTCGATATACAGAGCGAAGCCGAATACAAGTTGTTGGAGCAGGCCCGTGCCATCGCGCAGTCCGACGACACGCGCCAGCTGACGGCGCTGGCGATCGCCGCCACCCGGGCCGACATCATCTGCATGCAGGAGGTCGACAATATCGAGGCGCTGGAAGCCTTCGAATACGGCTATCTGTTCAAGATGGTGGGGCAGGGCTACCGGCAGAAATACACCACCTCAGGCAACGACTCGCGCGGCATCGATGTCGCCGTGATGATGCGCAACGAGACCGCGCAGGGCCAGCCGATCGAATTCGTGCGCATGACCAGCCATGCCTATGTCACCTACGAGCAGTTCGGGCTGCACACCCCGGAACTGGCGGCCCTCGGCAGCCAGGCCAATGAACGCATCTTCCGGCGCGACTGCCTGGAAGTCGACATCACCGTCGGCGGCGTGCCGCTGACGCTCTATCTCGTGCATTTCAAGTCGATGGGCTCGCCGCGCAACGGGCTCGACGGGCGCGAGGCGACGATGCCGGTGCGCATCGCCGAGGCGAAAGCCGTGCGCCGGATCATCGAGGAGCGCTTCGGTGCGGATCATGCCGCCGACAAGCACTGGGCGATCTGTGGCGACATGAACGATTACCGCCAGCGCGTGAAGATCGCCGGCGATGATGTCGACGGCTACCATTTCGAGGTGATCGACGAGGCGCAATCCTGCATCGACGTGCTGACCGCCGGCGGCTTCTGTGAGAACGTCATCGAGCGTCGTCCGGAAATGAACCGCTGGACTTTCTATCACACGCGCGGACCCGACGAGCGGCATCTCTGCCAGCTCGACTATATCCTGCTGTCCAGGGGGCTGGCGGCGAAGAACGCCACCGCTGTTCCAGACATCATCCGCAATGGCCAGCCGTGGCGCACGATCTTTCCGGCTGGCCAGGAAGTCGAGCGCTTTCCGCGCGCCGGCTGGGACCGGCCGAAGGCGTCGGACCATTGTCCGGTGGCTATCACGCTGGACATGGCTCGATAGGCGGCATTGGGGCTACACGCATGAGTTTCGATCTTCCGCGCAACGTCATCCTGCCCGTCGATACCGTCGACGTCCGGCTCGATCCGGGCCCGCATCCCTTCGCCAGGGATAATGCCGAGGCGATCGCCGAGAACTGGCGGCGCGAGATAACGGCCAATCCGGCGCTGTTCGACGGCACGGTGGTGCTGCTGTCGCAGCTTGCCTGGCGTGACAATAGCCTGATCGGCCGCTGCCATGCGGTCAACTACGCCACCTTCATGCTCTGGCGGAAGCGGCGCGAGAATTCCGGAGCCGAGCATGCCTATGCCCATGCCATGCTGGTGGCCGGCGACAACGCGCTGGTCGCGATCCGCATGGGACGTCACACGGTCAATGCCGGCCGCGTCTATTTCGCCGCCGGTTCGTTCGAGCCGGCCGATTTCCGCGATGGGCTGGTGGATGTCGACTTCAACATGATCCGCGAGGTGCGCGAGGAGACCGGCCTCGACCTGTCGGCTGCTGAACGCGGCGAGCGCTACCACGCCCTGTCCACGAACAGCGGCACGGTGATCTTCCGCCGTTATCACGAGCCGGCGCCGGCTGATGAGATCGCGCGGCGAATCTCAGCCTTCGTCGCCGGCGAAGCGGATCCGGAGATCGAAGGGCCGGTGGTCATACGCCATGCCGGCGACCTGCCGGACGGGCTGACATCGTATATGAAGCCGCTGATCGAGTGGCACTTTTCCGGCGTGGCTTAACGGCGCGTCTTCTCCTGCGCCGCCTTGCGATCGTTGCGGGCCGCGACCAGGAACAAGATCAAGCCGATGCCCAGCAACCCTCCCATGGCCATTCCCATGGTCTGGCCGACGACTGCCTGGAAATCCGACGTGACGCGATTGGGATTGGCCATGCCGAAGCGGGCGAGATACCACCAGATGCCTGCCAGGGCGGCCTCGATGATCACCATCGTCGGGACAAGTCGCGCCTTCCTGCTCATGTGTCGTTCCTCAACCGGAGATGTCTTGCCCTAGCATCGTCGACCGGCGGGCGACAGTGCTGCCGGTGCAGGCAGGCATCCGAGGTTGCGAACAGCCGTTGATCGTGGCGGACCGGGCCGGCTTTCTATTCGTGCCTCAGCGCGTCGATCGGGTCGAGCCTGGCGCCACGCAGGGCCGGGAAGAAGCCGAACACCATGCCGATGAGCGCCGAGAAACCGACGGCGAGCAGAATGACGGCCGGGCTCGGCGCGAAGGGTATTGTCAGCGTCACCGCTGCCAGGCCGGCGAGCGCCAGGCCGATCAGGATCCCAATGATGCCGCCGAGCAGCGACAGCACCGTCGCCTCGACCAGGAATTGAATCAAGATGTGCTTTTCATGCGCACCGATGGCGAGCCTGATGCCGATCTCGCGCGTGCGCTCGGTGACCGAGACCAGCATGATGTTCATGATGCCGATGCCGCCGACCAGAAGGCTGACGCCGGCGACCGCCCCCAGCATGCCGGTCATGGTGGTGGTGGCGCTGGCCATGGCGTCGGCGATCTGGGTCATGTCGCGGATGCCAAAATCGCTCTCTCGATCCGGCGTGATGCGGCGCGCATCGCGCAAAATGTCCTCGACGCGCGGCTGGAGCTCGCCGGTAGGCGTGCGGTCGTCCGCGGCGATGTAGATGTTGTCGATGTCACGATTGCCGGCGATGCGGCGCTGATAGGCGTGCAGCGGCATCAACACGACATTGTCCTGGTCCTGGCCGAAGCCGGTGTAGCCCTTGGGTTCGAGCAGGCCGATGATCTTGCAGGAGGTGCGGTTGACGCGGATGATTTCGCCTTCTGGATCGCCCGCGCCGAAGAATTGTTGGCGCACCGTTTCGCCGATCAGGCACACGCCGGTGCCCGAGCGGGTTTCGGAATCGCTGAACGGACGGCCCGAAACCAGCTTCCAGTCGCGCGCATCGAGATAGGCGCTGTCGGTGCCGGTGACGCCCGAGGTCAGGCTCTCGGTGCCGAAGATGACGCGGACCTGCTTTTGCGAGGCCGGCGAAATGGCGCGCGCGCCGGTCAGGTGCGCGACCAGCGCCGCAAGGTCCTTCTCGGCCAGCGGCCGCACCACCTGGTCGAGCCCGCCCGGGCCGCCGGGACCTGCCGGCCGTCCGGCACGAACAACCAGAAGATTGCTGCCCAGCTTGGAGATGTCGGCCTTGACCTTCTGCGTCGTGCCGGAGCCGATGGTCAGCATGGCGATGACGGCGGCGACGCCGATGACGATGCCGAGCAGCGTCAGGAACGAGCGCAGCACGTTGCGGCGGATCGAGCGAAGCGAGAGGCGGACGGTTTCCCAGATCATGATATAGGGCCTAACCCATCCCGAAAGAGCCGGGATGGGGCTCTATCTTCCTGAGTGGCCGTGATCCTGACCGAACACCGGATTCCACTTTCCGGGATCATGGCTAAGCCGTCTCCAGATTCGCGGTGTCGGAGGCGACGTGGCCGTCGAGGAAGCGGATGGTGCGCTCGGCATAGTCGGCGACGTCCGCCTCGTGGGTGACCATGGTGACGGTCAGGCCGAGCTCCCTGTTGAGCTTCGTCAGCAACTCCATGATCTCATGCGTGCGGGCGGTGTCGAGATTGCCGGTCGGCTCGTCAGCGACGAGCAGCGTCGGCCGCGTGACGATGGCGCGGGCGATCGCCACGCGCTGCTGCTGGCCGCCGGAGAGTTCGGCCGGCGTGTGATGCTCGCGGCCGACCAAGCCGACCTGGGCGAGCGCCTGCATGGCAAGGTCGCGGCGCTCTCGGCTAGCCACGCCGCGATAGATCAGCGGCAGTTCGACATTTTCGGCCGCCGTGGTGCGCGCCAGGAGATTGTAGCCCTGGAAGACAAAGCCGACATAAAGGTTGCGCAGCATGGCGCGACGGTTGCGGTCGAGCCGGCCGGCGTCGACGCCCATGAAGGAGTAGGTGCCGGCCGTCGGCGTGTCGAGGCAGCCGATGATGTTCATCGCCGTCGATTTGCCCGAGCCGGACGGGCCCATGATGGCGACGAATTCGCCGCGCCGGATGGCGAGGTCGACGCCGGCCAGCGCGTGAACCCGGGCCTCGCCCTGGCCATAGCTCTTCCAGACCTTGTCGAAGGTGATCAGGGGCGCGCCCATGGCCTCAGCTCCGCAGTTGCGAGGCGGTGATGACCTGCGCGCCTTCCTCCAGGCCGGACGTGATCTCGGTCAGCTCCCCATCGGTCGAGCCGACCTTGACGTTGACCGCATGCGGCCGGCCGTTCTCCAGCACATAGAGTGTGCGCGAACCGTCGGTAGGGGCGGTTGCAGCCTGGCGCTGACGATTGCCGCCCGGACGGCCCATGCGGCCGGTGAACAGGTCGCTGAAGCTCCATGCGCGGGCTGCCTGCTGCGTCGGGCGATAGCGGAAGGCGCTGGCGGGCACGGTAAGCACATCCTTGGCCTGTCTTGTGACGACCGAAACCGTTGCGGTCATGCCGGGGCGCAGCAACAACTCGGTGTTGTCGACCTCGAGCCGCGCATTGTAGGTGACGACGCCGTCCGTCGTGACCGAGGCATAGGAGATGTCGCGGATCTCGGCGTCGAATGGCCGGTCCGGGAAGGCGTCGACGGTGAAGCGGGCATGCTGGCCTGGTTTGACGGCGCCGATGTCGGCCTCGTCGACCGCCGCCACCAGCTCCATGTTCCGCAGATCGGCGGCGATGATGAACAGCACCGGCGCCTGCAGCGAGGAGGCGACCGTCTGGCCGGGATCGACCGAGCGCGTCAGCACGATGCCGTCGATCGGCGCATAGATGGTGCTGTTGGCAAGGTCGGTCTGCTGCGATTTCAGATCGGCATTGGCGATGGCGAGATTGGCCTGAGCGCTATCAAGCGCAGCCTTCGAGCGGTCGCGCGTCGCCGTTGCCGCCTCCAGCGACTGGTCGGTCGCCATGCCGCGCTTGGTCAAGGCGGCCGCGCGCACCAGCGCGCTCTCGTTCTCGGCGAGCGTCACCGTGGCATCCTCGACATTGGCGGCCGCGCCCTTGGCGGAAGCCTCGGCGCGCTCGATCTGCACCTGCAGCTTGGTGGTGTCGAGGGCCGCCAGCACGTCGCCCTTCTTCACCTGCTGATTCTCATTCACCGAGACCGAGCGGATGATGCCGGAGAGCTGGCTGGAAATATCGACCTGGGTGAGCGGCTGCAGCGTGCCTGTCGCCGAGACCTGGACGGTAAGGTCGGCCTTGGCGGCGGGCACCGTGGTGTAATCGACCCTCGCGGGCGTGCCCGCATACCACTGATAGAGGCCAAGACCTGCGGCGAGCACGATCAGGGTCAGCAACGCATAGAGCCAGCCACGCCGGCGCGTCCTGCTCCGCCCCTTCTTATCGAGCCCGAGCGCCGTCTCGATGGCGGAATCCGATTCCGTCTTTGGCGGATTGACAATCTGGTCCACGTCGGACCCCTATGATGCGTAGTGTCCCTATCTGTGCACAGATCAGGGTTACCGGTTCAAATATCAAATTAAATTTTGCCCATGTTGGGATTGAGGCAGGAATGCAAACCCGGAATTACTTGCTTTACGATGTGTTTACGACCGAGCGACTGGCCGGCAACCCGCTGGCCGTGGTGTTGGATTGCAAAGGTCTGGATACGGCAGGGATGCAGGCCATCGCGCGCGAATTCAACCTGTCCGAGACGGTCTTCGTGCTGCCGCCGGACAACCCCAAGCACAAAAACCGCATCCGCATCTTCACGCCGGATTATGAAATGCCGTTCGCCGGCCACCCGACGGTGGGTTCGGCAATCGCGCTTGCCGAAATGGCCGGCGAGGGCGGAGCCGGCATCTTCGTCCTGGAGGAAAACATCGGCCCGGTGCGCTGCGCCGTCAGCACGCATGATGGCGCTACCTTCGCCGAGTTCGACCTGGCGAAATTGCCGGAACCGTTGAAGCTCGAGGCCGATCCGCAGGCGATCGGTGCCGCCCTCGGCCTGGCGCCGCATGAGATCGGCTTCGAGAATCACCGCGTCGCCTTCTGGTCGGCGGGCGTGCCCTATGTGACCATTCCGGTCGCCAATCTCGAAGTCGCGAGCCGCATCCGGCTGGACAACCAGGTCTGGTCGGAACTGGCGCCGCGCAAGAGCGAGTGGGCCTTCGCCAGCCCCTACGTCTATTGCCGTGAGACTGTGAACCATGAAAGCGCCTTCCATGTGCGCATGATCGTGCCGGGCACGCCTTCCTACGAAGATCCGGCGACCGGTTCGGCAGCGGCGGCCTTTGCCGGCGCCATCATGGATTTCGATGCTCCGACGGATGGCATTTCGCAGCTGTGGATCGAGCAGGGGCTGGAGATGGGCCGGCCGTCGCGCATCCGCCTGGAGCTGACAGTGCAGGGCGGAAAACTGGCCTCGGCGCGCATTGGCGGCCATGCGGTCAAGGTGGCGGAAGGGAAGCTTTTCGTCTGATCGCGGGAAGGGTTTGTCGATTTGTCGGGAAA
>NZ_PNOT02000196.1 GCF_002879535.1 Mesorhizobium intechi | reverse complement strand
CCCAGCTTCGCCGCAAAATCCGCTAGCCGGGGATGCTCGAACAGGTCGCGGATCGCCGCCCCAAGGCCCAKYCGGCGCAGACGGCTCACCAGCCTGACCGCCAGCAGCGAATGGCCGCCGAGTTCGAAGAAACTGTCCTGGCGTCCGACCTGCTCGACACCCAGCAGCTCTTGCCAGATCCCGGCAAGGATCGTCTCGACCTCGCCCTGCGGCGCCTCGTAGAAGCCACGCGCATAGGCCTCTTCGTCCGGCGCCGGCAATGCCCTGCGATCCAGTTTGCCGTTTGGTGTCAGCGGCAAGGCCTCAAGGGTCACATAGGCCGCCGGTACCATGTACTCCGGCAGGGTTGCGCTCAGATGCGCCCGCAACACCGCAGCAAGTTCGCCACCAGCATCGCTCTTGGCCTCATCCTTGGCCACGACATAGGCAACGAGCCGCTTGTCGCCAGGCGTGTCTTCGCGTGCGATCACCACCGCTTCGCGCACCAGCGCATGTCCGACCAGTCGCGCTTCGATCTCGCCAAGCTCGATGCGGAAGCCGCGGATCTTGACCTGATGATCGTTGCGGCCGAGGAACAACAGATTGCCGTCCGGCAGATAACGCACCAGGTCGCCTGTGCGGTACATGCGTGCCTGTGGATCACCGCTGAAGCGATCCGCCACGAACCGCTCCGCCGTCAGCTCGGGACGGTTCAGGTAGCCGCGCGCGACGCCTGCCCCACCGATATAGAGCTCGCCCGCTACCCCGAGCGGAACAGGCTCGCCGTGCCTGTCCAGAATATAGGCCCGCGCATTCGATATCGGACGGCCGATCGAAGACCATGGCGTGTCCGGGCGCACCTCCAACAGTGTGGCGTCGACAGTGGCTTCGGTCGGGCCGTAGACATTGAACAAACCCGGGCGCCGATCGTTGCTGCTAAACCACGCTTTCAGCGCGGCAGGATTGATGGCCTCGCTTCCGATCACGACCTGACGCAGCGTGCCGGGAAGTGCCATGTCGGGCATATCCATCGTCATCTGCGCCCAGAAATGGGAAGGAAGATTCACCATTGTGACGCCGAAGACGCCGCACAAATCAACGAAGGTTCCGGGCGATGCCAGCCATGCGTCGGTTCGCAGAATCAGCGCGGCGCCCGCCGCCAGAACAGGAAATATCTCTTCGGCCGATACGTCGAACGACATGGACGCAAACTGAAGCGCGCGGTCCTGAGTGGACAAAGCATAGGTCACCCGCAAGTCCGCGATCATATTGACAACGCCTCTATGCTCGACCATCACGCCCTTGGGTGTTCCGGTGGAACCCGAGGTGTAGATGACATAGGCGAGGTGACGCGGTGTCAGGCCAAGAGCGCGCGGATCGGGATCGGTCGCGGGGTAATCCTTCCCCTCCGCCTGAGGCACATCCAGCCCGATCGTCTCTCGTCCCGACAGCGCTTCGCCCAGTGCAACGCGTCCTGCCCTGTCCACCAGCACCAGACGCGGGTCGGCATCGCTGACTACGAAACCAAGCCGCTCGCGTGGGTAGCTGGGATCGAGCGGTACATAGGCGCCGCCTGCCTTCAGCACGCCGAGCAGCCCGATCACCATCGCCGGTGACCGTTCGACGCACAGCCCGACCCGGTCGTCAGGCTTCACGCCAAGCCCGATCAGACGATGCGCCAGGCGATTGGCCTCGGCGTTCAACTGCCCATAGCTCACCTCAACATCGCCCTGGATCAACGCGATCGCATCAGGAGCGCGACGAGCCTGCTCTTCAAACAGCTGTTGGATGCAGCAATCCGATGGATAATCAGTCTCCGTCCGGTTCCATACATCTACGATCAGCTCGCGCTCGTCTTGCGGAAGCACGTCCAGCGATCGCAACGGGGTCTCAGGCGCAGTCTCAAGCGCCTCGACCAGGCTCTCCAACGCTCGCTGCATCAGCCCGATCACGCGATCCGCCGGTATCGCCTTCACAACCTGTGCCGTCAGGCCAAGCTCGGTACCGAAGTCGTCGACCGACAGGGTCAGCGGATAGTTCGTCCGTTCCTCGCTCTCCAGCCATTCGCCGCCGCTCAGGCTCGGCTTACCCATCTTCTCCGTCGCTATGTGCCGGTAGTTCAACAACGTGCTGAACAGTGGTGTCCCCGCAGCCACCGCGCTGCAGCGCTGCGCCAGCGCCAGCGGGGCATGCTCGTGCTGCAAGAGTTCAGCCAAGCGCAGATGTGTTTCGCGCACGCCTGCCGCCACCCCCCTCCCGTCCAGGTCCAGTCGCAGCGGCAGCGTGTTGATGAACAGGCCCATCGCCCGGTCGGCACCTGTTTGCATGCGACCCAGCAGCACCGTGCCGAAGACCACCTTCTCGCAGCCGGATGTGCGCGCCACCACCTGCCCCCATGCTACATGGCAAAGGGTAGCCAGACTCACGCCCAGGCGACGGGCACGGCTCCGCAAACGGTCGTTGAGAGCTTGCGGCAGCACCCGGTGTATTTCAGCCGCCCCCTCACCACTGCCCTGTATCTCCGCCAGGCCGAATGGCAGCACGGGCTCATCGATATCGCCAAGCCGGTCGCGGAAGTAGCGCTCATGCTCCGACGCCGATGTTCCGAGGCGCGCCTGCGCCACCACGTTGCGGAACGGCTCCGCTGCGGGCAACTCGGCTCCCCAGCCGCCCAGGATCGCTTCGATCTCCTCGTTCAGCAATTCCACCGTCGACCGATCGCCGATCAGATGATGATGCAATGTTTGCAGTAGCCATCGGTCAGACTCGGGATCCTTTGCCAACACGAAGCGCAGCAGGGGCGCCTGGCTCAGGTCGAACCGATGATGGCTCGGGTCGTAGCGATGTCGCAACTGCTCCACGCCGGAACCAGCGGCCGGATCGAGTTCGACCTCGGTGACGCTGAGCGGCGCATGGCGCCACACCACCTGCACGGGCGACGACAGACCTTCCCACACAAAGGCCGTGCGCAGGATGTCGTGACGGTCGACTACTCGCTGCACCGCCGACAGGTAGCGATTCAGCCGATCCCGATCGGCAAAGGCCATCTGCGCGCTGATCAGATACGGATCGCCCTGCTGCGCCAGGAGGTGGTGGAACAGTATACCGTCCTGCAACGGCGACAGCGCATAGATATCCTGGACATTGGCGACACCGCCCGGCACCGCCTCCACCACACGGTCGATCTCGGCCTGGCTCAATTCCGCCAACGGCACCATTGCCGGCGTGATCGCCATGCTCTGCGGTGTGATCCCGTTGGCTGGAACCGTCAC
>NZ_PNOT02000143.1 GCF_002879535.1 Mesorhizobium intechi | reverse complement strand
CGCCAGGCACGGCCCGCCATCGCCACCGGCTCGCGGGAGGCACGCCATGACCACGACGTTCCGGACCGCATCAAGCTCCTCTGGATTCTGCCGACACGAGCATCAGGGCAAGCATTTCCACATCGAGGACGGCAGGCAGCCGTTCCCGCCGGTGCGGACGCCCTATCCGCCGCTCGATTTCGGCGGCTTGTCCGATGCCGGGTCGACGGTGGCGGTGCAGGAGATCGACAAATATCTGACCTGGGCGAACCGTCCGCCGAAATCGAACGCAAGCTGGACGCCGTGCGAGAGCTGGCCGGGAAGGCCGGCCGCAAGCGTTCCTTCGGCATTCGCCTGCATGGACTCGGTCGGCCAGGCGCGGACGAGTGCGCTGCGTGGCGGCGCCTGGAGCTGATTTCCCTCGGCGGGCCAGGTGGCTCGCCACTTCGAACTTCGACATCCCAGAGGCCACTGCCATGTCAAACCCCACAGTCGTCGGCTTTTCCGGCAACATCACCCGGCCGTCGAAGACACGCGCCTTCGTCGAACTGGTCACCAGGGACATCGCCGCGCGCCATGGCCTGTCGGCTGTCACCTACGACATCGAGGATGTCGGCCCATCGCTCGGTCCGGCACGGTGGGCGCGCGACCTCGACAGCCACGCGCAGCCGATCCTGGCGCAAATCCTTGCCGCTGACGTGCTGGTGGTTGGCTCGCCGACCTACAAGGGCAGCTATACCGGCCTGTTCAAGCACTTCTTCGACCTGGTCGATCCGGCGGCACTTCGCGGAAAGCCCGTGCTGTTGACCGCGACGGGCGGCGGCGAGCGCCATGCCTTGATCGTCGAGCATCAGCTGCGGCCGCTGTTCGGCTTCTTCGAGGCCTTTGCCTTGCCGACAGCCGTCTATGCCACCGACAAGGATTTCACCGACGGCGTGCTGCGCTCCGAGGCGATCCTGAAGCGCGCGGCGCAGGCAGTGGACGAGGTCGGCTTCGTACTGGCCAACCGTTCGTCGGGCAGGGTTGCCGCCGAATAGGCGCCGACAGAGGCATCATCGATCGAAATCCGCACGGGTGGCACCCTCGCGCTTACGTGCAATTTACGACCGCCCGCTACAACGCTCCTGTCTGATTCGTCCGGCACAGGAACATCATGAGCAAAGCCCTCACGACCTTCGCACTCGCCGCCGCGCTGACCGCCTTGCTCATGGCGCTGAGCCTTGCGGTGGCCAGGCATGGCTATCCCTATGGCGCGATCGGCGTCAGGCGCCTCGACGGCATTGCCGACGCCGGGACCTTCATTCCGCTCGCCGCCGTCTATTTCTTCAGCGCGCTGTTGATGATGATCCTGCCGATCCGCGCGGCCAGCATCGTGCTCACCCATGCCGCCGACGCGATCTTCTGGACGGTGATCGTGCTGCTTGCCACCATCGTCGGCGGCCTTCTCGCCCGATGGGCTTTCGGCCAGGGCAGCGCCTTGTGGGCATTGCTGAACTGGCGGTTCCTGTTTGCCGTGGCGGTCGTCGGTTGCCACTTCGTCATGAACGAACTGCGCCGCAACGTGCTGTTGCGCAGCCTGTTCTTCGTGGTCTTCGCCGCGGCGACGCTCGCCTGCCTGTTCTGGTCGTTCACCCTCTAGAAGGGGTGGCCTATTCGTCAGCCTCCACCTTCTGTCGCCGGTGGCGGGACCTACCTTTTCGCCGTGCGTCCCTCATGCCTCGACAGGCGCGAGAATGAGACCTGTCGCGTACTCTTCTCGTCCGGATGAATTGCGCAAATTTACAATCCGCGCCGCCGCCGTTCCCATAGTCTGGCTCCATCGAAAACGAACAAGGAGTTGCGGGAATGAACCGCCGCGAATTTGCCAAAAGCCTTATCGCGGCGGCTCCTCTCGGCGGTCTCGCCGATCGCAGCGCCTTCTCACGGGAGAACACGACAATGGCCAAGCCGAAGCCGTTCAAGATTGCCATTTCCGATGACCAGCTCGCCGATCTCAAGGTGCGCCTGAGTCACACCCGCTGGCCGGATGAACCCACCGGAGCAGGATGGATGACCGGCACAAATCTCGACTACATGAAGAAGCTGACCGACTACTGGCTCCAGGACTATGACTGGCGAAAGGCCGAAGCGGGCCTGAACGCATTGCCGAACTACAAGGTCGATATCGAGGGCATTGACCTGCATTTCGTCCATCAGCCGTCGAGAAAGAAGGGCGCGACGGCCATCCTTCTGCTGCATGGCTGGCCGGACAGTTTTTACCGCTATCACAAGGTCGTGGATGTGCTGGCGGAGGACTTTCACGTCGTCGTGCCGTCCATTCCGGGGACAGGCTTCTCGGGCAGAACGGCTCTCCCCGTCGACAAGGTGGCCGACATTTTTGCCCAGCTCATGAATGATGTCCTGGGTTATGGCCGCTTCATCGTCGCCGGCGGCGATCTGGGATCGGTGATCGCAATGTCGCTGGCGCAGCGCCATCCAGACAAGCTCATCGGCTCCCACCTGACCGATGTGGGCTACCCGGACCAGACCACGGATTTTGGCGCCCTCGGCGGGCCGGAGCAAGTTTACGCCGGCGCGATCCAGCAATGGTTCTTCATGCATGGCGCTTTCAATCTGGTCCAGGCGACAAAGCCGCAAAGCCTCGCCTTCGCCATGAACGACTCGCCCGTCGGACTTGCCGCATGGATCATGAGCTTCATGGCCGGGATGGGGGTTGGCGATGAGGCCGACGCCAGATTTGGTCGCGACGCGCTTTTGACCAACATAATGATTTACTGGCTGACGGAAACCGCGGCCTCGTCCTTCCGCATTTACAATCAGAACGCCATGCAGCCACCGACCATCAAGGGCAAGAACACCGGGGTGCCGGTGGCGGTGGCGACCGAAGCGCCGATCCCGGGCGGCGTTCGCTTGCCGAGTGAATGGGCGGACCGCCAGACCTCCGGAAATATCGTGCAATTTCACGATATGGAGAAGGCGGGCCATTTCGCCGCGTGGGAAGATCCAGCATTCTATGTCGAAGACATCAAGCAATTCGCCACCCGTCTCACGAAATAGCGCAGCTTTGCATCATCCGCCGGGCGAAACCCTCGCCCGGCATCAGACCTTGTGAACGGCATCGAGGTTTGAGGGCAGAGAACCCATGATCTTCTTTATGGATTTGATCATGTGCGGTTGATCCGTATAGCCAAGATCGAAGGCCACGGCCGCGGCACTATCGCCGGCCTTCAGGCGCCGAACCGCCTCCTGTGCGCGGCGGATCAACTGGAAATCCTTTTGCGTAATACCGGTGGTCTTTTTGAAGTGCTGCTGCACCGAGCGTTTGGAGGCGGCCTTGGGCTTCTCGGTAAAGGCCTTGGCCACAACGTCGTCGGACGCAAGCAGCCCTGCCGCGATCATCTCGTCGACAAGAGCTTCGGCGTTCAGGAATGTCGGTAACGGCAGTACCACGCCATCCAACAGGAATTCGTCTTCTGTCACATCCAGAAAGCGGACCGTCGCGCCGGTTCGCACCTCTCGGTCACGCGCAAGATAGACATGGGCGGCAAATGAGATGACGACCGAGTGCTCGCCCTCAACATAGGGCACGTCGACAGGCTCGGTTGCCTGGCCGCTCAAGAAAACCACGGATTCTCCGTCCGGTGCGACGCTGCGGAGCAGATCCCACGAGCCGTCGGGTGTGGCTCTGTAAATCCCGTCGCTTAAACAAACAGTTTGCCAGACAGTGTCGATCCAGGGATGGGGGGATGACCGGCTCGTATGCTTTTGGACCATGATCGGCGATTGCTCCGGCAAAACTGCGAATTCGATTGATGAATGGAGATTACACAGTCGAACCCTTGCGCGCGACGGCGCCCATTCCTTGCAACTGATTTGCGTGAGACACACGGCCCCCCGGCTCGGAGTGGCGATCGATCAGGGGATGCTTGGCGTTGTTGTGGCCGGTTAAGGTCCGGCGGCGATGTTGGCGGCGGCGGTTTCCATCCATGTCCAGAGATAGGCGGCGAGGCCACGGTCGACATGGATGCGCAGGCTTCGCTGATGGCGGTACACGATGGCACTGATACCGGCGAAGGAAAGCGTTGCGCCGGCGCTTGGCTGCCCGGCAGGGTTGAGCGTCGTCCCGCGGGCGATGAAAGCATCGGATGCCGGGCCATCGACCTCGAACATCTGCAATCCGGCGCTGATCTCCGTCACGGCGAACCCGTCGCGGAACCACCCGGTGGCCACGCCCATGGGTGTGGCGGACACGGCAAGCAGGCGGTCCCGCGCCAGGCGCACCGAATAGCGTATGCCTTCCGCCTGGCCGAATGCCCCGACGGCCGATCCATCGAAACCGGATGCCTCGGCCCACGCGGCCAGATCGCCGCTGACCAGATGTTGGTGCAGCCCGGTAACGGCGCCTATTTTGAGCCCCGGCACTTCGATCGTGGCGTTCCGCCAGGCCGGTGGGACGGACCATTTTTCCGCGAGATCATGCATGCAGTCGCTCTCCTGCCGGATCGAAGGCGCAAGGCGCGGCGATCGTCGCCGTCCGGACCTTGCCGAGATGCTGGATTTCGATCGTCTCGCCATGGCGGGCCGCGCCGCGCTCGATCAGGCCGAGCGCGATCGGCCGGCCAAGCGTCGGGCTCTGGTAGCTCGAGGTGACAAAACCCTGGCTGTTCAGCCTGCCGCCCTCCCGCTTGATGCCATGCGCACCGGTTGCCAGCGGCGCTTCGCCCGATGGCACCGTCAGTCCGATAAGCTGCAGGCGGTTGTTTCGTGAAGCCTCCTCGGTAAACAGCGAGCGCCGGCCGACATAGTCGCTCTGGCGTTTGAGGCGGGGACCTCCGCTGCCCAGATCGTGTGGCAGCGTGGTGCCGTCCGTGTCCTTGCCGATGACGATGAACCCTTTCTCCGCGCGCAGGATCATCAGCGCTTCGAGACCCATGATGACGGCATCGAATGCCTGCCCGGCCTGGCGCAGATGCGCCCATAGCGGCTCGGCGCGATCCGCCCGGATCGAGATCTCGTAGCTCCTGTCGCCGGTGAAGCTGACGCGCGCGACGCGAACCTCGTTACCGCCGTGGCAGCCATGGCCGATCGCCATATGCGGCAGGTCGGCATCGTCGAGCCCGAGGCCAAGATCGACTGTTTCGAGCAGCTTGCGGGCGTTCGGTCCGGAGACGGTTAGCGTCGCCACGTCCGATGTGGCGTTGTGGATGTAGACGGCGTCACGGCCAAAACGGTCCTGGCGCCATTCCTCCAGCCGGGCATGCACCGCCGCGACATGCGAGGACGAACACGACACGACGAAGCGATGCTCGTCCAGCCGCACGAGCACGCCGTCATCGAAGATCACGCCGTTCTCCGACAGCATGAAGCCATAGCGGCATCGGCCTGGCTTCAGCGTCGACATGGTGTTGTAATAGAGGAAGTCGACGAATTCGCCGGCATTGGGCCCGATCACCTCGATCTTGCCCAGCGTAGAACCGTCGAACAGCGCGACCGACCGGCGCGCGCCCAACGCCTCGTCCTGGATGGCGCGTTCCGCGTCGGCGCCACGGCCGCCATAATGGGCGGGGCGCAGCCAGCCGCCATATTCCTGGAAGACCGCGCGGCTGTCGCGATGCACGCTCTCCAGCGGCAGCCTGCGCACTGGCGCCATCAATTCACCGGCGCGCGCGCCGGCAAAGCTCGCCAGCGGCACCGGCGTGAAGGGCGGCCGGTAGGTGGTGGTGCCGACTTCGGGCACCGTGCGGCCGGTAATCCCGGCCATCAGCGCCAGGCCCGGCAGGTTGGAGGTCTTGCCCTGGTCGGTTGCCATGCCGAGCGTCGTGTAGCGCTTCAGATGTTCGACCGAGACGAAGTTTTCGCGCGCCGCCAACTCGACGTCCTTCACCGTCACGTCGTTCTGATAGTCGATCCAGATGCGTCCCTTCGAACCTGGCACCGGCCATGCTGCAACGATGCCGCCCGGCGCTTCAGGTCCGGTGCTGCGCGGCGCCGGCACCTTCGCCTGGCCGAGCGACGCAACGGCCTTCTGCGCCCCGGCGAAGACTTCCGACAACGAGACCGAACCTGCCGCCGCGCCAGCCACGGAAATGCGGTCGACCGGATCGCCGGGCAGGAAGGCGGCGCGTGCCTCGCTCCAGGCGAGCTTGCCCTTGGCCTGGCCGAACAGATGGATGGTCGGCGTCCAGCCGCCCGAGACCAGCACGCAGTCGGCATCGAGCCTTGTGCCGTCATCCAGCGTCACGCCCTCGACGCGCAGCTTGCCCTTGGCGGCGGCAAGCGCCCGCCCTTCGAGCATCCGCACCTTGGCCGGCGTTCCGGGAATGCCGTCACGCCTGATGTCGACCAGCGTGACGTCGGCGCCGGCCTCGGTGATCGCCTCCGCCACTTCATAGGCGCTGTCATTGTTGGTCGCGACGACAACGCGCCGGCCGACGAGAACCGCATGGCGTCTGAGATAGGCGAGTGCCGCATCCGCCGACAGGACGCCCGGCAGGTCGTTGTTGGCGAAGGGCAAGGGCCGCTCGATGGCACCGGTCGCCAGCACGATCTGGCGCGGCCGGACCCGCCACAGCGTGTCGCGCCGGCCATCGAAATGACGCTGGTTCAGCCCGACGAGATCGTGGTCATAAATACCGAAGGCTGTGGTCGCAGGCAGGATGAGGTGACCGCCGGCGGCAAGTTCCGCAACCGTCTCCTGGATCCACATGGAAGCGGGCTTGCCGTCGACCTCGCCGGCGCGATGGCCGAGCGATCCGCCCGGTTTGTGCCGGTCGTCGACCAGCGTGACGGAGAGGCCCGCGCCGGCAGCCATCTTGGCTGTCGCCAGTCCGGCAGGCCCGGCGCCGACCACCAGCACGTCGCAATGATGGTTGGTCTGGTCCGCCGTGCCCGGCGAGGTCCAGTCGGTGTCGACCTTGCCCAGCCCGGCCATGGCGCGGATGCGCGGCTCGAACATGTGCCAGTCCGGCCACATGAAGGTCTTGTAGTAGAACGCCGCCGGAATGAAGCGCGAGAAGCGGTCGAGGAAGGCGTTGCGGTCGGCCAGCGCATTGGGCGTCGCATTGACGCTTCTCGCCACCAGCCCCTCGCGTGCCGGCTCGGTCGTGGCGCGCGTGTTCGGCGTCGCCTGTGAGCCGCCAATATCGACCAGCGCGTTCGGCTCCTCGACGCCGGCACCCCAGATGCCGCGGGGACGGTGGTATTTGAAGCTGCGGCCAACGACCGCGACATCATTGGCGAGCAGCGCCGAGGCAATGGTGTCTCCGGCAAAACCGTCGACGCTTGCACCGTCGAAGCTGAAACGGATCGGCCGCGAGCGGTCGATGGCGCTGCCGCCCGTGGCGAGACGCGAGGCGGTCACGCCGCGTGCTCCCCGCCAAGGGCGGTCGACGACAGCACCTTGTGCGAGACGGTGTCACGCTCCATGACGAAGAACTCGCCGCAGCTCATGTGAACCCAGATTTCGCGCGCCGTGCCTTTCGGGTTGCTGCGCAGATAAAGATAGTTGGCCCAGCGCTCGATCGGCACCTCAGCGCCGTCAGGCCTGGCGTTGCCGGCATCGCCGCCATAGTGGAATTCGGTCTCGTCGCGCGAGCCGCAGAACGGGCAAGGAAAGAGCTGCATGACTGCCTCGGATATTTGTCTCAGTGCGCGATGCCGGAGCCGGCCGCTTCGTCGATCAGCCGCCCGCTGGCGAAGCGATCCAGATCGAAGGGTCGGCTGATGTCGTTGTGCTTGCCGGTCGCCAGCAGGGTCGCCAGCAGCGTGCCGCCGGCAGGAATCGCCTTGAAGCCGCCCGTGCCCCAGCCGCAATTGAGGAAGAGATTGGGCAGCGGCGAGGGACCGATGATCGGCGAGGAATCCGGCACGACATCGACTATGCCGGCCCATTGCCGCATCAGCTTCAACTGGCCGAAGATCGGGAACATTTCCAAAAGGCCGGCGATCACGGCTTCCAGCGTCGGCAGATTGCCGCGCTGCGCATAGGAGGGGACGCGGTCGAGCCCGCCGCCGATGACGATCTCGCCCTTGTCCGACTGGCTGACATAGACGCCACAGCCTGGCGACAGCACCACCGTGTCGAGGATCGGCTTCACAGGCTCGGAGACGCAGGCCTGCAGCGCATAGGAATTGATTGGCAGTCTAAAGCCGGCCTTGGTCGCCAGCACCGAGGAATGGCCGGCCACCGCCATGCCGATGCGCTCGGCGCGAATCGTGCCGCGCGTCGTCTGGACGCCGCGGCAGCGGCCGCCTTCGACGATGAAATCGGTGATCTCGCAGTTCTGGATGATGTCGACGCCGAGCCGGCTCGCCGCCCGCGCATAGCCCCAGGCGACCGCGTCATGGCGCGCGGTGCCGGCCCTGCCTTGCCAGATACCGCCGAACACCGGGAAGCGCGCATCCGGGGAGAAATTATAGATCGGCGCCACGCGGCGCACATCCGCTGATGAAAACAGCTCCGCATCGATGCCGTTGATCTGCATGGCGTTGACGGTGCGCGCGCCGATCTCCATTTCGGCCGTCGAGTGGCAGAGGTTGACCATGCCGCGCTGCGACAGCATGACGTTGTAGTTCAAGTCCTTCGACAGGCCTTCATAGAGCCGGTGCGCCAGCCCGTAGAGTTCGACGCTTTCCGGATAATAGTAGTTGGAGCGCACCACGGTGGTGTTCCGGCCGGTATTGCCGCCACCGATCCAGCCCTTTTCCAGCACCGCGACCCGGGTGATGCCGTGATTCCTGGCCAGGTAATAGGCCGTCGCCAGCCCATGGCCGCCGCCGCCGATGACGATCGCGTCATAGGACGGCTTCGGCTCGGGCGAGCGCCAGGCCTGCTTCCAGCCGGTCTGGCCGGCAAGGCCCTCCTTGAGCAGCGACAAAGCGGAGTAGCGTCTGGTCATGGCATGTCTTCCGCAGGGATGGCAGCGGTTCTTTCGGTCACGCCCGCATCGCCTTGCCCAGCGGACGTAGGGCGACGGAGTGATGACGCGCGCATCTGTTTCGACGCCGACGATATGGGTTGTCAACTCCGTATCGATACCGGCCGCATCGCGATCGACAAGCGCCATGGCAAGGCTCTTGCCGACCGTATGTTGGGGTCGGCGTTCAGCGCATGGAAGCCGCCGGCCGCGTGCCAGCTCGACCCAGCGGTCAGCACCTCACGTTCGATCAGCGCGACATCGCTCCAGCCGAATTTCGCCAGATGGTAGAGCACCGAGGCACCAACCACGCCGGCGCCAATTACGATCGTCCTGTATTGGGATTTCATCTTGCCGCGTTCCATCCGCTTATGGCGGCGCAGCCTAACGGTGTTGTACACATGTGTCTAGTACATTGCCAGGTTGGCTCGGAGCAGGCTGGCATGCTGGCTATCGGGGTTGGGCACCCTATGGACCGCGTCTGGAAAACTGTCGGGTCGGGCCGGACAGCGACTGCGTCTACCGTTTGCCGGAAAGCGTCGTCTCGACGTATCGCGCGAAGTCCTCGACATCTTCCGCCGGAGGCTCCTGGCCGGTGAAGCTGCGCAGATAGGAGGCGACGTGCGTGAGACGGGCGCTCATCGGTTCGTTGAGTTCGAGCGAGTAATAGCCGATCTGCATGAAATAGAGGACGCGAGCGCGCACGAATGCGTCCTCTTCCTCATAGCCATGGCGCTTGAACATGTCGCGTATGGCATTGACGCGCTGCTCGTCGGCCTCGTCGAGCGCGCGCCTGATGGTGGGTGAGCGCCGGGCCCAGGCCCTGATCGCGAAGTCCAGCCGGGGATCGAACAGCCTTTCGTCCACCCAGCATTCGAAAATGCTCATCACACCGCGGATGACGGTCGCGGAAGGTCGCGAGGCGCGCTCGACGATGAACCTTGTGTTGGTCTGCCGCCAATAGTCCAGCAACTGGTCGAGCAGATCCTGGCGGCTTTTGAAATACCAGTAGAAGCTGGAGCGCGAGACATCGAGCTTTTGGCCAAGCGTCAGAACGCGGACGCTTTCGACACCATCCGAGATCAATGTCTCAAGCGCCAGCTTCAGCCAGTCTTCGCGCGTGGCCTTGATGTTGCCGGTGGCGCCGGCGCGCTGGATCGTCGTTTCGAGTGCTGCCATCTGCACGACGCATGGCACGCCGCATCAGCCAAATCAAGGCTATGGACACAGGTGTCCATGGCAATTCGCCTGGTCGGGAACCACGCTCCGCGCATACCAGCCGGGCTTGCCGCGACGGCCGGCCCGGGGATTTTTGTCGCGGCTGTTCGACCAGTGCGTGCTTTCCCGCAAGGCATTTGTCTGGCAAATACCAGTTCACATAGATGCCGCCGCGCGGCCAACCAGCAGGAAAGACCAGGATATGGCACAGTTTCGAAAGAACCTCATCGATGGCGAATGGGTCGGCGATGCCGGCTCCCGCAACATCAACCCCTCGGACACCGGCGATGTCGTCGGCGAATATGCCTCGGCTGGGGTCGAACAGGCCAAGCAGGCAATCGCAGCGGCCAAGGCGGCGTTTCCTTCATGGTCACGCTCCGGTCCGTTGGCCCGCCATGCGGTGCTGAAAAAAGCCTCCGACGAGATCATGGCGCGCAAGGACGAGATCGGCCGCAATCTGGCGCGTGAGGAAGGCAAGACGCTGGCCGAAGGCATTGGCGAGACCATCCGCGCCGCCCAGATATTCGATTTCTTTGCCGGCGAAACATTGCGCCTGACCGGAGAGATGGTGCCGAGCGTGCGGCCGGGCGTCGGCGTCGAGATCACCCGCGAGGCTGTCGGCGTGGTCGGCATCATCACGCCGTGGAATTTCCCCATCGCCATCCCGGCCTGGAAGATCGCGCCGGCGCTCGCCCATGGCAACACCATCGTCTTCAAGCCGGCCGAGCTGGTTCCGGAGAGCGCCTGGTCCATCGTCGATATCCTGCACCGCGCCGGCCTGCCCAAGGGTGTGCTCAACCTCGTGATGGGCAAGGGCTCGGTGGTCGGCCAGGCGATGCTCGACAGCCCCGATGTCAACGCCATCACCTTCACCGGTTCGGTCGGCACGGGAAAACGCGTCGCCGCCGCAAGTGTCGAGCATATGCGCAAGTTCCAGCTCGAAATGGGCGGCAAGAACCCGCTGGTCGTGCTCGACGACGCCGATCTCGCGGTCGCTGTCGATTGTGCGCTCAACGGCGCCTTCTTCTCGACCGGCCAGCGCTGCACCGCCTCGTCCAGGCTGATCGTGACCGAAGGTATCCATGACCGTTTCGTCGATGCGCTGAAGGAGCGGATGGGCAAACTGGTGATCGGCGATGCACTCGATGCGCAGACCCAGATCGGCCCGGTCGTCGACGCGACCCAGCTGAAGCAGGACGAGGATTATATCGCCATCGGCGTCAGGGAGGGCGCCACGCTCGCCTTCGGCGGTGAACGGCTCGACCGCAAGACGCCCGGCTTCTACCTCAGCCCGGCCCTGCTGACCGAAGCCACCAATGCCATGCGCAGCTCGCGCGAGGAGATTTTTGGCCCAGTCGCCAGCGTCATCCGCGTCAAGGATTATGATGAGGCGCTTGCCGTCGCCAACGACACGCCCTTCGGGCTCACCTCGGGCATCTGCACCACGAGCCTCAAGCACGCCACCCACTTCAAGCGCAATTCCGAGGCCGGCATGGTGATGGTCAACCTGCCGACGGCGGGCGTCGATTTCCATGTTCCCTTCGGCGGCCGCAAGGGCTCGAGCTACGGCCCGCGCGAACAGGGCCGCTATGCCATGGAGTTCTACACCACGGTGAAGACCGCCTATACATTCGCAGGCTGATCGGGCGCCGGCCCATCGGGCCGGCGAACCCTCTCCGCTGAACCAGCATGAGGCAACGACGTTGCAGGACCTGACCTGGCTCAACCCGCCCCCGTATCACGCCGTCGACGGCCATGCGGTGCGCGTACGCACCGGCAAGGAGACCGATTTCTGGCGCGAGACCTTCTACGGTTTCTGGCGTGACAACGGCCATTTCCTGCATCGGCCGGTCGAGGGCGATTTCACCGCCGAAGTCACCGTCAAGGGCGACTACAAGGTGCTCTATGACCAGGCCGGACTGATGGTCCGGCTCAGCGAAACGCAGTGGATCAAGGCCGGCGTCGAATACACCGACGGCCTTGCCTATTTCTCCGTCGTCGTCACCAACGATACATCGGACTGGTCGCTGGTCGCCATTCATGCCGGTCCGAACGGCGTCAGCATGCGCCTGACCCGCCACGGCGAGGCGATCCGCGTCCAGTATCTCGACGCGTCGAACGGTCACTGGCAGCCGGTGCGGCTCGCCTATTTTCCGATCTCGAAGACGGTCGATGTCGGCATGATGTGCTGTTCGCCGCAGCGCGAGGGTTTCGACGTCACATTCTCCGGATTTTCGGTCGGCCCGCCGATTTCACGGGAACTCCACGGTTGACGTTCCGGCCGGAACTGGAACATTGCAGGCGCGGCGGTGTCTGGGCTAAGCCTTGCCGATGGGCATGTCGCGTTGGCGGGCAAAACTCAAAAAGGCGGTGCGTTCTCAGGCGCTGAGATTTCTCGGCGTTCCTTCCGTGCTGTGGTCGCAAGGCATTGCTTACTTCTGCGACGTCGCCGGACCCGATCGGTACCGCAACGCGCCGACCGAATCGACGCAGAGCGAGGCCTTTTTCCGCGACCACTACAGTGGCGCGCACGGCATCGTCTGGGTGCGGCTGAGCACATTGGCCAGGGAGCGGCGAAACTGCGATCTGGATACGTTCACCCGGGTCGCCTTGCCGACCATCAAGGCCCCCTTCATCCTGCTGACGACCGACGGTGATGCCTCGGTGCCGTCGGACCTGGCGAAGGACACCGTCGAGCCGCTTCTCGCCAACCCCTATCTGGTGTCCTGGTACAGCCAGAACTGTGATGGCGTTCATCCCCGGATCAAGCCGTTCCCGATCGGGCTGGACCTCCATACGCCACGCTCCCTTGCGACGCCTGCCGGACTGGTGCGGCAACTGCAAACCCTGCGCCGCCGGCAAGGCAGTGCGGATCGTCGTCAGCCCAGGATATTCTGTGATTTCAGCGTCAGCAGCGGCTCGAGCGAGCGTCGGGAACTGCTTGATGTCCTGGACGGATGCCCGCATGTCGACTTCCTGAAACGACGCGTTTCGCAGCGCGGCATCTGGCAGCTGTATTCGCAATATCCGCTCGTGCTTTCGACGACGGGAAACGGCCTCGACTGTCATCGCACATGGGAACTGCTTTATCTCGGCTGCATCGTGGTGACCAAGACCTCGCCGCTCGATCCTCTCTACGAAGGCTTGCCGGTCATCATTGTCGAGGATTGGCACGAGGTCAGGGATCCGGAAGCGCCACAGCGCTGGATCGGCAAGGCCGCGCATCTGACGGACCGGGAGTACTTGTGGCGACGCCTGCGCCCGCGGGCCTATCTGGAGCCCCTCAGGCAGGAACTTCGGCAGGCCGCCGTTTCACCAGGGGACGTGTAGGATCTCCAGCTTCGGCAGGCCGACAGGCCGGATGCCGAGATCGTTGGCGAGCGCCCCGAAGCCTTCGGTCTCGATCAGGTCGCGGTAGGGAATTTCAGGGAAGCGAAGGCCGCCGCGATGCAGAGCGGCATCGACCAGAAGCATGGTCCCGCCGACCGCGTCGAGGCCGATAATGTCGAGATGCCTGACATCGCTCAGATGATATCGATAGGGTGTCTCCCTGGGAGGTTGGTGCAGGCCGCCGCGTATCTCGCGGTAATAGCGATAATCCCTGGTCTGCCGCCGGATAACGAAACTGTTGAGGTCGAAGCTGCTGCCGCCGGCGATCTTCACGCAGTTGGGCACGGCGATGCGATGCCGCGTGGCGATCAGCCGGCTCAGCACATCGCCGGGAAAGCGCCAGACGTCGATATCGATCCACAGCGCCCAGTCGTCGTCTTCTTTCAGCCCGTGATCGATGAGGTGGTTTCGCACCTTGGCAATCGCGCCGCGCCGCATCCGTTGCATGCTCGGCTTGGCCCGTTTTGCCCCATCGAGCCTGGTGCCGGTCTGACACTGCAGCAGCACGATATCACGATATTTGCCGGCTAATTCGGCCGTCGCGGCCTGCAGCCTTTCCCAGCTGCCATCCAGGCTGTCGCCTTCGCAGAAGACCAGCTTGATCCTGTCCTTGGGGTAGTCGAGCCCCTCCAGCGCATCGAGAAAGGGCTGGATGAGATCGGCGGCGTCGCGAAGCGGAACCAGAACGGCGACGTCCTGGCCCGAAGGCGGCGGCGCCGCCAGAACCGCCTTGTCGACGCCGGCTTTGGCCTCGGCCTCATCCAGATACGCGCCGCGCGTCAGCTGGTACCGGAGCCGATAGGCTTGGTTGCGCAGTCTGGTCGTCCATTTCGGTGGTGGCTCCGGGATCCACCATGTGCCGGCCCAGTGATGGATCGACAGTGCCGCAGTATCGTCGCCGGCCTCACGCTCCATGCCCCCGGCAGATGTCAGTGGCGAGAACAGGCCGGAATGGTGAATGGCAAAGGCTCCCTGATCGCTGTAACCGCGCTGGGCGGAGGTCAAAAGGCAGGGACCGGTCGCGTCGAGCACGTCCTCCGCGCCGGCGAGCCCGGGCATCATGGACAGGACATGCATCCAGAACGGATGCCTGGGCGGGCTGGCGATTGTTCCGTTGAACAGAAGATAGGGCAGGCCACGGAAACCCGCCTGGACGACCGCATGCGACGCCGGCTCCTTGCACAGCACGACACGGGTCTCCCCCATGATCGGATCGAAGGCTGCGACACACTCGCAGTCGATGTCGGCATAGACCCCGCCAAAATGATGCAGAAGCATGTAGCGGGCCGCGTCCGCGCGTTGCACCCCCTTCGTGTAGCCGCAGAACATCGACAGGAAATCAGGGTAGTGCTCGGCCACGAATTCGAGCAGCATCCGGTCGCTCCAGAGCATCACCGTCCAGTGCGGATTGTGCCGCTTCCAGCTGTCTGCATATGCCTGGAAGCGCGCGGGAATGGCGTCGCTCTTCCAAGTCTGGTGCAGGATTGCCGGAATCATCGGGTGGCGCCGTTCGGTCCAAGCCCGTCACGAACGGCATCGCGGATCGCTTGCGGGCCGAACCTTGCCCATACCGCCTGATGCGCCCGAAGGCGTTGCCGAGCCCTGCCTTCGGGATCGAGACAGAGGCCGATGGCCATTTCGGCAAGCCTTTCGTCGGATTGGGACAGCAACACCTCGTCATTTTCGACCAGATCCAGGCCTTCGGCCGCGATCGGCGTGGCGATCACCGGCACGCCCGCGGCCATTGCTTCCAGGATCTTGATGCGTGTGCCGCCGCCCGCCGTCAGCGGGACGATGGTGAGATGCGCGCTGGACAACAGCGGCGCGACATCCGCGGGATCTTCGATGAGCTCCACGCCAGGCATGCTGGCCAGTGCCTGTACTTCCGGGCGCGGGGTGCGTCCCGCCAGGACGAGCCTGGCATCCGGCAGGGCGTTTCGGATACGGGGCAATATGACACTGGCCAGCCGCTGGGCGGCATCGATGTTTGGCGGGTAGGCAAGATGGCCGATGAACACGATCACCGGAAAGCCGTTGTCCGTCGACGGCTCGGCGGGCAGGCTCGCGAGACCATCCCCGGCCTGCGGAACTCCGTTCGGAACAACGTCGATCGGGATCTTGTGCCGGGAGAGCGACATCAGCTTCTGGCGATCGAGGTTGGAGCAGACCCATACCCTGTCGACAAGCGACAGTGCTTTTCTCTCGAGGAGCCGGACACTGAATGCTGCCGCGCTTCGCTTGGCACTGAGGCGCCTGATCTGTCCGGCCAGGTCGGACTCGACATTGTGCATGTCGAGAATGAGCTGCTGCGCCAGCGGCCGCAGGGGCCGCAGCAGCTTGAACAGGCCGACGCCCTCGACAATGATGGTGTCAGGGCGGAATTCACGGACGAGTGCCTCAAGCCGCGTCAGCGCCGAACGCGGTATGCGATTCTCCGCCCTTGAGCGCCACCAGCCGATCGAGGCGGTGCGAGGCTCACCCTCGATCGACAGGGCCTCGACCCGGATCAGTGGATCAGGCGCATTCCTTGCCTTGTTCGGCTTCACCGAAACCAGGCAGACCGGTCCGAATCTGGCTGCCGCTTCGGCGTTGCGATAGTTTCTCAGATCCGCGCCTGAAGCCGGCGGAAAGCCCGGGTCGTGCGACACGACCAGCGTACGCTTCTGGGTCGCCCGCCCGGGCTGGCCGACAGCTGATTGCGCGCCTGTGCCGTTCAATCCGGACGCCTGGGGCTTTGTGCCAGGCAGGGGGTCCAATTCGGATGGCATTCAGAACGGTTCCGTGATTGCGGGCATCAGCGCCACCTTGTTTAGCTGAACGAGGCTTTCGTCAAGCACTGTATA
>NZ_PNOT02000165.1 GCF_002879535.1 Mesorhizobium intechi | reverse complement strand
CTTGCTTGCGTCATGCACCGGTCTTTCGCACGAATTGCCAAATTACGGTTGACAAAAAATATGATCAAGTATCAGTTTCCAAAATGCTGACAGATTGTCAGCTTTTTTGCCGTGCGACAAGGAACGTTGGGAGGCGGCTTTGGCATCTGGTAACGCGCACGCCGGAAGCGGCGACTGGCTGGTCGGCAATCCGACCGGCGGACAGCTAGCCTCGGCGCTGTGGATAGGCTCGGTCGGCCTGCTCATTCTCGGCCTGCAGCCGGTGCTGCTCGGCGCCCTCTACACGGAGGGCCATGTCAGCGGCGACGAGCTGGCGCTGGTCGCCACCGCCGAGATGATCGCCATCGCCATTGGTTCGGCGATCGTCGCGATGCTGCTGTCGGCCCGCAACATGCGCTGGAAAAGTGCGGCCCTGCTGCTCCTGCTGGCACTGGCGAATGTATGGACGGCCTATGCCGCCGGCGCCAATGCATTGACGGCGACACGCGCCTTGGCCGGCCTTGCCGAAGGCGGGCTTGTCGCGGTCGCCACCGAGCTTATCGCCCGTTCGCGGCGCGCCGAACGCATCGGCGGCTTTTTCGTCACCATGCAGACCCTGGCGCAATGCGCGCTTGCCCTGCTGCTGGCGCTCTATGTCATCCCGGCGGCCGGATCGGCTGGCGGCTTCCTTATTCTCGCGGTCGTCTGCGTCCTGTCGCTTGTCGTCGCCTTCGTCGTCCCTGCCGATTACGCCGATCTGCCGAAGGATGAGAATCTGGCCAATGTGCTGACGGCTCCTTCGATCACCGCGCTGTCGTGCGTCTTCTGCTATTTCATGTTCTTCGGCTCGGTCTGGGCGTTTCTTGAGCCTCTTGGTGCCCAATTCGGCATTGACGGCCGCATCGTCGGCCTGATCGTGTCGGCCACCCTCGCGGTGCAGGTCCTGGGCGCGATGACGGCGACCGCACTCGAAGCGCGCATCGATTACCGCATTGCCATCGCAGTCATTGGCACCGTCGCACTTGTCGCCTCGCTCATGCTGGCCAGCGGACCTGGGCTTGCCGCCTTCTGGGTCGCCGCCCTGGTCATGGGTTTCATTCTCCTGTTCATTGTGCCCTACCAGATCCGCCTGGCGATCACGGCCGATGACACCCGCACCGCCGTGCTCTTGGTGCCGGCCGCGCAGCTCTTTGGCCTGGCGATCGGGCCGGTTGCGGCGTCCATGCTCATCGACGGCAAGGATTTCCGCCCGGTTCCTGAATTCGCCGCCGGCAGTGCCTTGGCCAGTGTGTTGTTGCTTGGCCTGTTCATCCTCGTGGCGCGACGTCGCCGGGTTGTTGCGTGAGCGCCATGTCGAACATCTGGAGCAACTGGTCCGGTTTTGTCACAGCCGCGCCGCGGCTGATCGCCAGCCCCGCCGATGTTGGCGAGGTTGGCGACCTCGTTCGCACCGCACCCGGCCCGGTCCGTGTCGCCGGTGCCGGTCACTCCTTCACCCCGCTGGTGAAGTCCGAGGGCACCATCCTGTCTCTGGAAAAGCTGGAAGGGCTGGTCTCGCACGACGTTGAAAAGCACCAGGCACGCGTGAAGGCAGGGACGCGGCTTGGTCCGCTCATGCACATCCTGCAGGGCATCGGCCAGGGCCTGCCGAATATGGGCGATATCGATCGCCAGGCGATCGGCGGCGCGCTGGGGACCGCCACCCATGGCTCCGGGCCGACGCTTGGCGCCTATCATACGCAATTGGAGACGATGCAGATCGTCGACGGGCTTGGCAAGGTTCGCGATTTCACCAGGGCAGGGGATCAGGACATGATCCACGCTATCGGTGTCGCGCTCGGAGCATTCGGTGTCTTGAGCGAAGTGACGCTGAACAACATCGCGACCTACCGGCTGCGCCGCCGCAAATGGGTGCTGCCGATCGGCGACATGCTGCGCGACTTCGAAACGATGATGACCGCGCATCGCTCGGCGGAATTCTATTACATTCCGTTCTCCGGCTACGCGCAGTTCATCGCCAGCGACTTCAGCACCGAGGCGACCACCGCGCGCCCGACCGACGATGACGAAGGCTCTCTGCGCACGCTGCGCCGGCTGCGCACCGGACTTGCCTGGCTGCCGTCACTTCGCCGCCGGCTGATCCTCGGTGCTGTCGCGAAAGTGCCGGCCGAGGACTATGTGCAGGACTGGCTCAACGTCTATGCCAGCGACCGCCGGACCAAGTTCAACGAGATGGAATATCACCTTCCCTTCGAGGAGGGTCCGAAGGCGCTGGCCGAGATCATCGCGCTCACCGAAAAGCACTTTCCCGAAGTCTATTTCCCAATGGAGGTGCGCAGTGTCGCGGCTGATCAGTTCTGGCTCTCGCCGTTCTACGACAGGCCGACCTGCTCGATCGCCATCCATCATGACGCGGCGAGCGATCCGCTGCCGTTCATGCAGGCGGCCGAGCCGATCTTCCGCAGATATGGCGGCAGACCGCATTGGGGCAAGATGCACAGCCTGAAGGCGGCGGACTTCAAGAAGCTCTATCCGCGCTGGGACGACGCCATGGCGGTGCGCCGCGATATCGATCCGCAAAACCGCTTCGTCTCGCCCTACATGGCCGGCCTGTTCGGCATTGAACCCCGTCCTTTTGGCATTGAACCCCGTCCTTTTGGCATTGAACCCAGTCCTTTTGGCATTGAACGATGAGTGCCTATTTTGCCGCGCTCTCCGAAGCACTGAGAACCGCCGGTATCTTCCAGCCCTGCCTGCTGCTCGACCTCGACCGGCTGGATGGCAACATTGCGCTGGTCAAAGCCAGGCTCGACCCGAGCCTGGCCGTGCGGCTGGTCGACAAGTCGCTCGCTTGCCTGCCGCTGCTTTCGCATATCGCCAAGAAGCTCGAAACCGACCGCTTCATGACCTTTCATCCGCCGATCAGCGCGGCGGTGTTGAAGGCGTTTCCGGACGCGGGTCTCCTGTGCGGCAAACCGATGCCGGTCGACGCCGCAAGGGCGGCCCTGGTGAAGGGCGGCGCCGACTGGTCGCGTGTCTGTTGGCTGATCGATACACAGGAGAGGCTGGCTGAATATGACGCTCTGGCCGACGAAATCGGCACCGAGTTGCGCATCGCCTTCGAGATCGATGTCGGGCTGCATCGCGGCGGCTTCTCCAGCCCGGAGGCCTTGTCGAAAGCGTTAAGCGCGGTGGCGGCCCACAAACGGCTGCGCTGCGAAGGCGTCATGGCCTATGAGGCACACGCGCCGCATATTCCCGGCCTGTTCGGCGGGCCGGCCAAGGCGTTGGCGCAGGCTTCGGAGCGGGCCGCCGCTTTCGTGGCGCGCCTAGGCCTGGACCAGCGCCGCATCCTGAACATTGGCGGCAGCAAGACCGCGCTGCTGCATCGCGGCCGCATTGCCAATGAAGTGTCGATGGGATCGGCCTTCGTGCTGCCCAGCGATTTCGACACGCCTGGCCTCGACGGTTTCCAGCCGGCGGCCTTCATCGCGACGCCGATCCTGAAGATGGTCGAGCCGATGCTGCCGGGTCCGCCGGCCGTTACCCGCCTGCTGCAGGCGCTCGGCCGGTTTCCACGCAAGGGTTGCTACCTCTATGGCGGCAAATGGATGGCCGAGCCGGCCTTTCCCGAGGGCATGAAGACGAACGTCCTGCTCGGCCTGTCTTCCAACCAGCAATTCATGGGCCTGCCTGCCGATAGCGTCGCCAGGCCAGGCGACTACGCGTTTCTGCGGCCGACGCAGAGCGAGGCCGTGCTGCAGCAATTCGGTCCGATCGCGGTACTTTCCCACGGCAGGATCGTTGATCGTTGGCCGGTGCTGCCGATGATGTGACCGGGCAGATCGATATGGTTGACTAGGTCAAGTAAATGGTCGATCCTGTGAAGGCAGGAGATGACCATGACGATTCACCATCAGCCCAAGCACGAAGCGCCCGAAAAGCAGCTGATCGATGCGGTGCGGGCTTTCAACCGCTTCTACACCAGGCAGATCGGCCTGCTCGACGAAGGGTTGCTGAAAAGCGCCTTCTCGCTGACCGAGGCGCGTGTGCTTTACGAGCTGGCGCACCGCGATGGTTTGACCGCGACCGACCTTGGGCGCGATCTCGGTCTCGACGCCGGCTATGTCAGCCGTTTGCTAAAGAAGTTCGAACGCGATGACCTCATCTCCAGGTCGACGCTGGTTTCGGATGCCAGGCAATCCTCGATTGCGCTGACGCCGTCGGGCAGGACTGCCTTCGCGCCGCTGGACAAGGATTCGCATGACCAAGTCGCGGCCTTGCTCGATCGGCTGCCTGCTTCGGAACAGGACCGGCTGGTCGAGTCAATGCGGACGATCCAGGCACTGCTGGACGAAAGCGTAGAGCCGAAAATCCCATATCTGCTGCGGCCGCTGCAGATCGGCGACATCGGCTGGATCACCCGCCGGCAAGGGATGCTCTACGCGCAGGACTATGGCTGGGACGAAACGTACGAGGCGCTGGTCGCCGAAATCCTCGCGGCGTTCGTCAAATCCTTCGACCCGAAATGGGAGCGCAGCTGGATCGCCGAGCGCGATGGCGAGGTCGTCGGTTCGGTCTTCGTCGTGCGCAAGTCGCCCGAGGTGGCGAAGCTCAGATTGCTTTATGTCGAGCCTTCGGCCCGCGGCCTTGGCATCGGCGCGCGCTTGGTCGACGAGTGCATCGCCTTCGCGCGAGCCAAGGGTTACAAGACGCTGACGCTTTGGACCAACGATATACTGGGCTCGGCGCGCCGCATTTATCAGGCGGCGGGCTTCAGGCTGATCGACGAAGAGCGCCACCATTCCTTTGGCAAGGATCTGGTCGGGCAGACATGGGATTTGGAATTGTAGCGCCGATCAACCGTTGACCGGTATCCAGATCTCCAGTCCGCCATTGCCGCTGCGCGGATCGAACTCCGGGCCATATCGTTCGAATTCCGGCGCGTCCGCTATTTCGTGTCCGGAGGCCGGCAGCCATTTGTTCCAGATCGTGTTGACGGTGCGGCGGATGGTCGAGACGTGCTCGCGATGCGAAAACACCGCATATTTCTGCGCCGGTATGCGCACGCGGCTGAATTCCCTGGGAAGGTCGGAAAAGTCCGAGACCTCGACACCGGCGATGTAGTCGAAATTACCGGCATCGTCACCATTGACGCAGACGCCATAGGCGACGTCACCGGTCTCGCCCGGAATGTTGCCGATAAACGGGCCGAAGCGTTGCCATTGCATCGGTATGGCGGCGCTGGTCTCGCAGCTATAGCGTTCGCCGAGCCCGGCGATCAGGAACGGCCGGCTGTTTTCGAAGCGTGGCGGCTCGAGGTTGGCAAGAAAGGACTGGTCCATCAGGATCGGCTCCACGAGGGCTAGGGTCTTGGTCGAGCCTTGCGCGCGGACCAGTTCCGGCGTCGTGCCGAACTGGTCGCGGAAGGCCCGGGTGAAGGCCTCGTGCGAGTTGTAGCCGGCATCGAGCGCCACCGAGAGGATGTCGGGCGCCCCGCCGGCCAGCCTGCGCGCCGCTTCGGTCAGCCGGCGCGCGCGCATATAGCCCATGACGGAGTGGCCGGTGGCTGCACCGAAGGCGCGCGTCACATGAAAGCGCGAGACGCCGCTGCTCGCCGCGACATCGTCGAGTGTAACGGGCTCTGGCAGATGGCTCTCGACAAACCACAATGCTTTCTCGGTCGGGTTCATGTGTCCTCGCAAAGGCATCTTCACTCTGGCGCCTCGTAGCCCAACCAGTTTGATCGAAATTGCGCATGGCGCAAATTTGGTCGGAGAAGCCATCGAAGCGATTGCGCAAACGTTTCGATGGCACTATGGTCGGTCAAATCCGCCGAGACCAATGAGAGCGGACGGGAACGCATCATCAGGGAGGAGCGCTTGCCAGCACTCCATTTGAGCCGCCATGCCGACAATGGCTGAGGTCGCGCGCCGCGCCGGCGTATCGGTTTCGACCGTCTCGCATGTCATCAACCGCACCCGCTTTGTCTCGCCGGAGAAGGCGCGGCTCATCAATGACGCGATCGCCGCGATGGGCTACCAGCCGAATGAACTGGCGCGATCGCTCAAAGTGGCCTCGACCAACAGCGTCGGCCTGGCGATCTCGGCGATTTCCAACCCCTATTTCACCGACATCATCTGCGCCGTGGAGGCCGAATGCGCGCGCCTCGGCCTCATGGTCTTCCTATCGGACACACAGGAGGATCCCGACCGCGAGCTTTCGGTGGTGCGCGCCTTCCACCAGCGTCGCGTCGACGGTGTCATCCTGGCGCCGTCGGGCGCGCCGCAGCGCGCCATCGATTACCTGGCCGAGAAGAAGGTGCCCTGCGTGCTCATCGACCGTTTCGCCGACGCCCGTTTCGACCAGATCGGCGTCGAGAACCAATCGTCGATGCGGGCTCTCATCGATCACGTCGCCTCCTTCGGCCACAAGCGCATCGGCTACATCGCCGGCCAGCCGGGCTTGGCGACGACCCGGGAACGCGTCGAGGCCTTTCGCGTCTCGCTGGTCGCCAATGGACTTGAATGCCTGCCGCTCTATGTCTCGCCGGAGAATGTCGACACGGCGAGCGCGACCGCATCCACCCATGCGATCCTGTCTCAGCCGTCGCCGCCTACCGCATTGGTCACGGGCAACAACATGACGACGATCGGGGCAGTTCGCGCCATCCGCGAGAGGGGGCTCTCCATCCCCGGCGACCTCTCGCTCGTCGGCTTCGACGATTTCGAATGGGCCGATTGCTTCGAGCCCCGGCTGACGCTTGTCGCGCAACCCTGCACCGAGATCGGACGGCAGGCGGCCGCCCTGCTGTGCGCTCGCATCGCATCGACCGACCTGGAGCCGCAGGCGGTGCGGCTGCGGGCAGCGCTGCGGGTGCGAGAGTCTTGTGCGAGGCCGGCCCACACGAGGTCAGCATGAGCGCGCCGCTGCTTTCCGTCACCGGCGCGGTCAAGCGCTTCGGCGGCGTCCACGCGCTGCGCGGCGTCGACTTCGACCTCAAGGCGGGCGAAATCCATGCCCTGCTCGGCGAAAACGGCGCCGGTAAGTCGACGCTGATGAACCTGTTGTCGGGCGTCTACACGCCGGACGAGGGCACCATCCACATCGACGGCAAGCAGGTAGCCTTCAACAACCCGCGCGAGGCGCAGGCGGCCGGCATCGCCACCATCTTCCAGGAGCTCGACCTGGTGCCGACGCTCGACGTCGCCGCCAACCTTTTCCTTGGCCGCGAACTGATGCGGCCGGGTGGATTCCTCGACGTGCCGGCGATGCGCAGCGAGGCGCGCAAGCGTCTCGAAGCCATCGAACTGGCCATCGATCCGGCCAGCATGGTGGCGAACCTGTCGATCGGCCAGCGCCAGGTCGTGGCGATCGTCAAGGCGCTGTCCTACGCCTCGCGCGTGCTGATCATGGACGAACCGACGGCGGCACTCACGGTAGGCGAGGTCGACAGGCTGTTCGACATCATGCGCAAGCTCGCCGCGAGCGGCGTCGGCATCGTCTACATCTCGCATCGCCTCGAGGAGGTACCGCAGATCGCCGACCGGGTGACGGTCATGCGCGACGGTCGCGTCGCGGGCGTCACCGAGCCGCACGCGCCGCAGGCCGAACTGGTCCGGCTTCTCGTCGGCCGGCCGCTGGACGAGCTTTATCCCGAACGGTCGACGAAGGCCGGCAAGACACTGCTCAGCCTGCGCGATGCCAGCTTCAGGCTCGCCCATGAAAGCGCCGGCTGGCAGCCGCCGAGCGGTGTCTCGCTCGACGTCAAGGCTGGCGAGATCGTCGGGCTGGCCGGCATCATGGGGGCAGGGCGCACCGAACTCCTCAGCGCGCTCTATGGCACCGGCCTGTCCGGCCGTTGGGAAGGTGAGGTCGCCATGGACGGGCAGCCTGTGAAACTCGACTCGATCAAGGCCGCGCGCGAGGCCGGCATCGCCTTCGTCACGGACGACCGGCGCGGCAGCGGCCTGATGCTCCGGATGGCGGTGGGCCTCAATCTGGTCATGTCGGTGATCCGCCGCATCTCTCCCTTCGGCTTGATGTCGCAGCGCCGCCAGGCGGATGCGGTGAAGCAGTCCTTCGGCCAGTTCGACATCAGGCCGAAGAATCCCGACATCGCCGTGGGCGCGCTGTCCGGCGGCAACCAGCAGAAGGTGGTGCTGGCCAAGGAGATCCTCGGCAATCCCCGGCTGCTGCTGCTCGACGAGCCGACTCGCGGCGTCGATGTCGGCGCCAAGGGCGAGATCTACGCGCGGCTCAGGCAGCTGGCGGCGCAGGGGCTCGGCATATTGGTCGCGTCCAGCGAGATGCCGGAACTCATCGGCCTGTGCGACCGGATCGTGGTGCTGCGCCAAGGGCGCAACGTCGCGGAATTCATCGGCGGCGTCGACGAGCACACCGTGCTTGACGCGGCAAATGGCAGGGAGGCCTGATGTCTGAACAGAAGATTTCGGTGACAGCGAGCCCGGCGGTGCCGGCGGCAGCGCCAAAGCATCGCGATCCGCTCGCCCTGGTGGTGCGCTTCCAGAGCCTGATTGGCCTGGTCGTGGTGGCGATCGGTGGCATCATCTTCTCGCCGCGCCGGCACGGCCAGATCCTGTTCCTCGATCCCGACAACATCGCCAACATCGTGCGCGCCGTGTCGGAAACCGGCATCATCGCCATCGGCATGACCTTCGTGATCATCACCGCCGGCATCGACCTGTCGGTTGGCGCGGTGCTCGGCCTGTCCAGCGTCGTCACCGCGTCGATGATGATCTCGGGTGGCTTCGGGCTCATTCCCACAATCCTCGCCGTGCTCGTCATGGGCATCGTCTTCGGCGCCATCCAGGGCACCATCTCCACGCGCTTTCGGCTGGAGCCGTTCATTGTCACGCTTGCCGGCCTGCAGGCGGCGCGCGGCCTGGCGCTGGTCGTCTCCGGCAACCAGTACATCAACATTTCCTATGGCGACGGGCCGGGCCTGGCGTCGCCTGTGTTTGCGATCCTCGGCGAGCGGCTGTTCAACAACACCGTGCCGGTCGCCACCATCGTCTTCATCGTCTTTGCCGCGATCGCCACCATCGTGCTCAACACCACGCGCTTCGGCCGCTATGTCTTTGCGGTTGGCGGCAACGAGCGCGCGGCGCGCATTTCCGGCGTGCCTGTCTCGATGGTGAAGATCTCGGTCTATGCCATCACCGGCTTTGCCTCGGCCCTTGCCGGCATTGTGCACGCCGGCCAGTTCAATTTCGGCAGCGCCAATGACGGCATGGGCTACGAGCTCACGGCGATCGCCGCCGTGGTTATTGGCGGCACCAGCCTGTTCGGCGGCGCCGGCTCGATGGTCGGCACCGTGGCCGGCACCATCATGCTCGGCGCGCTCGCCAACATCCTGCAGCTCAACAACATCACGCCCGCCATGCAGTTGCTCGCGACCGCCGCGATCATCGTGCTGGCGGCAGTGCTTCAATCCCTCGTTCGCCGCCGCGAGGGTTTGGGTCGTTAGGAGGAAGACGGCAACAAAGTCGAAGTCAAACCAAGGTCTGGCCCCGGCCCGACGAGGAGGAGAGCGAGTATGAAAACCACAAGACAAGCAACGAGGAACACGCTTCATGCCGTGCTTCTGGCAGGCGCAGGCCTGTGCATTGCAGGAGCCGCGCAGGCCGCCGACCCGCTGGTCAAGGCCTGCGCCAAGGACGGCCAGTTTGTCATCGGCTTCTCGCAAGCCAACAACGCCGAGCCCTATCGCCAGCATGTCAATGACGAGTTGACGGCGGCCGCCAAGGCGGTGCCGGGCTTCACGCTGCAGATCGCCGACGGCGCCGGCAACGTCAACACGCAGACCTCGCAGGTCGACAACTTCATCACGCAGAAGGTTGATCTGCTGCTGATCTCGCCCTTCGAGGCCGCACCGCTGACGCCGGCGGTGAAACGCGCCATGGATGCCGGCATCCCGGTCATCGAGCTCGACCGCAAGACGGTCGGCGACCCCGGCAAGGACTACACCGCCTTCATCGGCGGCGACAATTACAAGATCGCGCTCGAAGCCGGCAAATACACCGCCAAGACCTTGCTGCCGGATGGCGGCGAGGCGGCGGTGCTGGAAGGCTTGCCGAGTTCGACGCCGGCGGTCGAGCGGCTGAACGGCTTCAAGGACGGCGTCAAGGCGAATGCCAAGATCCAGGTCGTCGCCGAGCAGGCCGCCGACTGGGTGCCGGACAAAGCCCAGACCGCCTTTGCCGCCATGCTGCAGGCGCATCCCGACATCAAGGTGCTCTATGCCTCCAACGACATGATGGCGGCCGGTGCGCTGCTTGCAGCCAAGGGAGCCGGCAAGGACGTCAAGATCATCGGCACCGACGGCCTCCCCGGACCGGCCGGCGGCATTGAGGCCGTCGCCAAGGGCGACTGGGCGGCAACCTTCACCTACCCGACGGGAGCGAAGGAAGCGATCGAGATGTCGAAGAAGATCCTGCTCGACTGCGCGACGTCAGTGGAGCCGACGGTAACGGTTGAGACGACCGCGATCACGGCGGAGAATGCCAAGCAGCTGATGGGGAAGTGAGGGACGGAGAGCCTACCGCCGAGGTTTGTAGACAAGGCCCCGGGAGGGGCCTTGTTCGTTTGGGAGGGTCTGCCGAAGAATGGCAACTCGTGCCGCATTTCGGTCATTCGCACGGCTATCGCCGTACATCAAAAGCCGACATGGGTCGTCCAAGCGATGGCGGCTCCGCGGTCACCCGCAGGATTTCTACGCCACGCGTGGTTGAGCCGGCCTGGGTTTGACCACGGTGGCGAGTACGATGCCGGCGACAATGAAGGCCGCACCGACCAGATCGTAATCGTGCAAGTCCTCGCCGAGCAGCAGATAGGCAAGCATAGCGACGAACACCGTCTGCAGGTAGAGCAGCATGCTCGCCCGACTCGCGCCGAGTGTTTCCACGCTTTTGTTGTAGAGATAGTACATCAAGGCGCCGCCGGGGCCCGCCAGATAAGCGAGCGCGAGAATGCTGTGGACATCCATGGCGGAGCGTGCGTCGTTGAACAATTCCCACAAGTGGAAAGGCAAGGCGACCAGCGCACCGACGCCGAGCAGCAGCACGACCATCGGCAGGAGTTCGATGCCGAATTTGGCACGGCGCAAAAGCACAGTGTACAGGCCCCAGCAGAACGCGCTGCCGACGATCCAAAGCTCGCCGGCGTTGAACTTGAGTTGCAGCAGCGCCGTCAGCTCCCCGTGGGCAACGATGAAAATCATCCCGCCGAGCGCGACCAGCGCGCCAAGCGACTTCCACAGCCCGAGCGGCTCGCCMAGCACGAAACGGGCGAGCACCATCGTCATGACAGGCGAAAGCGCCATGATGATTCCGGCCGTGGTGGCGTTGGTGTCGTTGAGGCCATGGTAGATCATACCCTGGCACAGCGTGAGGCCGATCGCCCCAACGGCGACGACCTCCACGGCGCGAGTTCGCAAAAGCCCGATCATCGCGTCGTGATGACGGTACACAATCGGCAGCAGGATGGCGCAGGCAAGCGTCAGCCGCCAGAAGCAGAGGCCCCAGGGCGGCATTTCAGGCGCCACCCACTTGGCCGCGATATAGACACCAGCCGAAAGCAGCCAGCACAGGACCGCGGCCGGATAGCCGGTCACCGAGGATATGGGGCCGACCACGGGTTGCGCGGCTTGATGCGCTATCGGCATTGCCTGCATGTCATGTCCTCCCCTTTGATGACGACTGCCGACGGGGGCAGCATAGACTGCGTCGTTGGGTCGTGCATCCGTTTTGAAGTGCGAGGTCGACCGTTGACCGCCGGCAGACCTGACTCAGCATCTGAACTTTCCTAAGTCACCAGAGCGGCGGCACAGACGCCGAGCAACAGCGTGCGCTTTCATCGGTATCGGGTGGTCGCGTGTCGGCTTTTCGCGTTGCATACGCGGGCGGCCAGTTGGCAGTCGACCCAAATGTGACATTCAGTTCTCGTCGCGCTGCTGCCAGGATTTGGCATCCCGTCCCAGCCGCTTACCTTGCGTTCAACGCCGCCGTATAAGCATACGAGATCCTGGGGTGCCGCGAATGCTGGACAATTACGACCTCGACCGGTTTGGCGTGATTCACCAGATCGACGCCACGCCGATCACATACGACAAGCAGTACATGTCCTATTACGAGGATTTGAGCGACCGGACCATCAAGCTCGGCTATCAGCGGCTTGGCTGGGTGCTGGGCATCACCGGTGCGATACCTCGGTCCGTGCTGGAGATCGGCTATGGCACCGGCACCTTTATCGAGGCCGCCAAAATTACCGGGGTTGCCGACTGTGCCGGCTGCGACATCACCAGATTTCCGCTGCCCGAGGGCGTCCGCTTTGTCGACTGGGACGAGGCGCTCGCCGACTCGTGGGATCTCGTCGCCATGTTCGACGTGCTCGAGCACATTTCAGATCTGGATTTCCTCGCCCGCCTTCAGGCCCGCCACCTGGCCATCGCCGTCCCTTACTGCCGCTGGCGTGAACTCGGCGCCGACGGCGACGCGTGGTTCCGGACGTGGCGCATGCGTCTGCCCAACGAGCACCTCCACCATTTCGACCGTGACTCGCTGGTGGCGCTCCTCGCGCATTACGGCTTCGAATGCGTGACGCTGAATTGCTTTGAAGACGGGATCAGACTGCGGCCGGGCGAAGCGGGTCCGAATATTCTGTCAGGCTTTTTTAGAAAGCTATAGGGCCGGTTCCCCGGCGACCGCGACCAGGTGCCATGCCTCCTGCCTGGTGGCCGCTCGCGGCTGAAAACCTCGGCCGCGCCGAAGCCGCGTTGCGCGAGGGGTTGACATCGCCACGAAACATCGCTTCAAATGTAATGTTATTACATACGGAGCATTCGGCGACTGCATCGCAAAAAACTCATTGCGATGCGGTCGATGGAAATCTACGGTGGGTACGTGATGGTCCCCGCGTCGAAAGGCAAGGGGTGAAAAGGGAACACGGTGAGACCTCAAAAGGTCGATACCGTGGCTGCCCCCGCAACTGTAAGCGGTGAGCAAGATCCGACATGCCACTGGCCGGCAAGGCTGGGAAGGCAGGATTGCGCCGAGACCCGCGAGCCAGGAGACCTGCCATCAGCTGAGTTGACCGGACGGGGTGTGCCGGGAGGAGACGTGGGCGTCGGTCTTGTCGGCCGGCTCGCCAGCATCCTTCCGTCGCCAGTTTTGGAAAGTGACGGAAAGTTGGACGGCGCCATCGATCATCGCATCATCGTGTGCACGCTTTGCCGCGACATCCCGACCGGCATCAGGTCGGGCGAAAGCCTTTGCGCCGATTTGCGCTCCCGGCTAGCGGCCTGCCATGAACCCGCCGTGGCGCATGGCTTCACGGTCGAAGGTGTCGAATGCATGGCGGGCTGCGAGAGGCCGCTGACGGTGGCCTTCCAGGCGCCGGGCAAGGCATCCTATCTCTTTGGCTCCATCGACTGCGAGGCCGACGCCGGCGATCTCGTGCGATTTGCCCGCCTTTACGCCTCGCTCGCCGACGGCTGGTGCAATTCCGGACCACGTCCGCCGCGGCTCGCCGGCAAGACACTGGCCCGCATTCCGGCACTGGGCAAGCTTGCGGGCGACAGCCGATGACAATTCCACTCCTCGAAGCGCGCGACCTCAGCGCGATGGCCAATGGCCGGCATCTGGTCCACGCCGTCAGCCTGTCGGTGGCCTCGGGCGATCGCCTTGCCATCATCGGCCCCAATGGCGCCGGCAAGACCACGCTGCTGCGCATGCTGTCGGGCATGCTCAGGCCAAGCTCCGGCGAGGTGAAGCTTGGCGGGCGCCGCCTGGACCGTATCTCGAGCGTCGAGCGGGCCCTGCATATCGCCGTCGTCGGCCAGACCGACCAGCCGGACCCGCGGCTGGCGGTGATCGACTATGTCGAGCTCGGCCGCGTCCCGCATGCCGGCCTGATACGCAGGAGCGAGGAGCGCGACATCGTCGTCGACACGTTGCGCCGGACCGGCCTGTTGCCGCTGCTTGGCCGCACCATCGGCTCGCTGTCGGGTGGCGAACGCCAGCGCGCCCAACTGGCGCGCGCCATCGCGCAGCAACCGAAGGTGCTGTTCCTCGACGAGCCGACCAACCATCTCGATCCGCGCGCCCGCGGCGAGCTGCTCGAACTCGTGGCCGGCTTCGGCATGACGGTGATCGCGGTACTGCACGATCTGGCTCTGGTGGCGCCCTTCGCCACCAGGGTCGCGGTGATGAGCGAGGCGCGGCTGCATGCGCTGGCGGCACCCCGCGAAGCGCTGACGCAAAAGCTGATCCGCGACATCTTCGGCGTCGACGTGTTTCGCCTGCGCCATCCGACCGAGGACCGGGAACTCACGGTCTTCGATGTTCCGAACCGGGCCGCGCCGCCATCCTGATCGAGCCCTTTCCGTCATCCGCCACTGTTCATCAAGGAGCAAATCCGTGAAATCTCCCTCCCTGTCGCTCGTCTTCTCGCTGCTGGCCACGACAGCCTTCGCCTTCCCGGTCACCGTCGACAGCTGCGGCAAGCCGCTGACCTTCGACGCGCCGCCCAAGCGCGCCGTCATCCATGACCTCAATATGGCTGAGATGGCCTTCGCGTTGAAGCTGCAGCCGTCGATCGTCGGCCTGACCGGCATCACCGGATGGTACAAGGTCGGCCCCGAGTTCAAGGCCGAGCAGGGTTCCATCCCGGAACTGGCGCCCAAATACCCGACGCTCGAAAACCTCGTCGCCGTCGAGCCCGATTTCTTCTTCGCCGGCTGGTACTATGGCATGAAGCCGGGTGGTGATGTCACCCCGGACACGCTCGCCCCGCACGGCATCAAGACGCTGGTGCTGACCGAAAGCTGCGTCCATCTCGACAAGAACCGTCCCGCTGCCTCGATGGACCTGCTCTATGGCGATGTCGAAAAGCTAGGCAAGATCTTCGGCAAGGAGAACGCAGCCGAAAAACTTGTTGCCAGCTGGAGGGCGCAGCTCGCTGATATCACTGCCAAGGTCGGCAGCGCGAAGAAGCCGCGGGTGTTCCTCTACGATTCAGGTGAGGACAAGCCGTTCACCGCCGGAAGATTCGCCATGCCGACCGCCATGGTCACGGCCGCGGGTGGCGACAACATCATGGCCGACATGGACACCAGCTGGGGCAACACGGACTGGGAAACCGTGGCATCGCGCAATCCGCAATTTCTCATCCTGCCCGACTACCAGGATGGCGGCGGCTACAAGAAACTGCTCGATTTCTTGAAGGCCCACCCGGCGATGAAGGAGACGGACGCGGTCAGGAACGAGCGCTTCGTGGCGTTGCGCTATGCCGAACTGACGCCCGGGCCGGCAAACATCGAGGCGATCGGCAAGATCGCCAGGGCGATGCATCCGGAAGCGTTCTGATGCTTCTTACCGCTGGGCAAAAATCCGGTACGCTTTCGGGGCACAAGGCATTCGCTCTGGCGATGGTGGTGGGCACGGTGGCGATCGTCGCCCTCGTGCTGCTGTCGATCGCCTATGGTTCGACGCTGATCCCACTCACCGACGTCATCGCCTCGCTTGGCAAGGCCGTCGGGTTGAATGAACACCAGGTGTCTGGCCCGGTCGGCAAGATCGTCGTCGACCTCAGGCTGCCGCGCACGATCCTGGCGGTCTGTGTCGGTGGCGGCCTCGGTATAACAGGCGCCTTGCTGCAGACGGTGACCCGCAACGATCTTGCTGATCCCTTCCTGTTCGGCCTGTCGTCGGGGGCGGCCGCAGGTGCCGTTTCCGTCATCACTGTCTTTGGTGACAGTTTCGGCATCTGGACCTTGCCGGTCGCCGCCTTCACCGGCGGGATACTGGCCGCCTGCATCGTCCTCCTGCTGGTCGCGCGGGTGAGAGGGCAGGGACCCGAGCGGCTGATCCTCGCCGGCCTTGCCGTTTCCTTCCTGTTCACGGCCTTGACCAACTACCTGGTTTTTGCCGGCGACCAGCGCGCAGCCCATTCGGTGCTGTTCTGGACGATGGGCGGGCTCGGGCTGGCGCGCTGGGACAATGTCTGGCTCGGCGCCTTGGGCGCCAGCACGATTGCAGCCTACGGGCTGTGGAACCATCGCAGGCTGGACGCCTTCCTGGCGGGTGAAAGTGCCGCCGAAAGCCTTGGCGTGCCGGTGGCGCGGATGCGTAGGACGACGTTTCTCGTCGCTGCCTTTTCGACGGCAATTCTCGTCTCGGTCGCCGGCGTCATCGGCTTTGTCGGGCTTATGATCCCGCATCTGTCGCGGCCGCTGGCCGGTCCCTTGCATCTGCGCCTGATCGCCAGCTGTGCGCTGTTCGGGGCGGTGCTGTTGCTGGCAAGCGATCTTCTGGCGCGAACCCTGTTGCCACCGCAGGAACTGCCGATCGGCATCATCACCAGCTCGCTCGGGGCCTTCTTCGTCGTCACGCTGGTCGTGAGAAACCGCCTCTGACCGCTCGGAGCTTGCCGTCTCAGACTGTCCAGAAATAGCGCACGATGTGAAAGAAGATGGGAGCAGCGAAAATCAGGCTGTCGGTACGGTCCATCATGCCGCCATGGCCTTCGATCAGATGGCCCCAGTCCTTGACGCCCTGGTCGCGCTTGATGGCCGAGGCAACGAGCCCACCCAGAAACCCCATCGAACAGACGACGAAGGCCACACATGCCGCCTGCAGGGGCGTGAATGGCGTCACGAACGACAGCAGTGCGCCGAGCAGGCTCGCCGACACCACTCCGCCGATCAGGCCCTCCCAGGTTTTCGATGGCGATACGGTCGGCGAGAACCGGTGTTTTCCGAACAGCTTGCCGAAGATGTATTGCAGCACGTCGCTGCCTTGGACGACGATGATCAGGAAGGCGATCAGCAACAAATTGCGGCCTTCGAAGCCCGGCACATCGAGCGTCAGCAGCGCTGGAACATGGCTGACGCAATAGACGGAGATCATCACCGCCCATTGTTGCGCGGCGATCCGCTCGAGAAAGCGTTCGGTATCGCCATGCAACGCGGTGATGGCCGGCATCAGCAGGAAGCAATAGACCGGAATGAAGATGACGAAGAGCCCGTACCAGGCGGTCCAGACCAGCCAGTACTGAAACGGGATGATGATGCCGAACATGCCGAGCAGCACCCAATGGTCTCTCCGGCTCGTATGCGTCAGCGTCACGAATTCACGCAGCGAGGCGAAGGAAATCAGCGCGAACAGGATGGTCAGGCCGTACCGGCCGAAGAAGAAGGCGACCGTCATCAGCGCGACCATGACCCACCAGGCATTGATGCGCTGGGTGAGATTGACCAGAGTCGAACTGAGTGGCTTCGGCGCCCGTGCCGAAAGTATCGCGGCCACGATGCTGGCGGTCGTCAGCACCGCCAGCAGGCCGATGATCAGGATCGAGATGTCGTGGCGCATCAATCGTCTCGCTCGGGACGCGGGTTGAGCGCCAGAAGCGTGGCGTGGGCTCGGTCGAGAAAGGCGCGCCGCTGCTCGCCAGGGGCCACCGCCACCGGCGCGCCGAAGACGACGCGGCATAAAAGCGGGACCGGCAGGAACTGGCCCTTGGGCAGGACGCGCGACATGTTCTCGATCCAGCACGGGATCAGTTCGACCTGCGGCCGTGCCATCGACAGATTATAGAGCCCGGAGCGGAAAGGCAGCAGCGGCTCTTCCGTCATATTGCGGGTGCCTTCGGGGAACAGGATGAGCGAGTGGCCCTGGTCGAGAACCGACAGCATGATCTCGATCGGGTTTTCCTCGGGCTTCGTCCATTGCCGGTTGATGAGCACGGAAGACAGCATGTCTTCGGCGATGAAGCGGCGCAGCCGCGATTTTCGCCAATATTCGCCGGCCGCCACGGCATGGGTGATCGCGCGCTCCTTTTCGTTGAGGCACGCCGACAAAAGGATGAAGTCGCCATGGCTCGTGTGGTTGGCGAAATAGATGCGCTGCCTGTCCGACGGCAGACTGCCATTCCAGATCGGACGCACCCCAGTCACCACCCAGGCCAGCGCCGAGAGGCCGACGGAGGTCACCGTCTGCAGCAGGGTAAAGGTCTTGAGCGAGAGCCTGTTCATCGCGGCGCCCAAAATCCGGCCGCCAGAAGCATCGCCACGAACAGGCCAAGGGCCATGCGTTGCCTGGTGAGCAGCCGGCGCGCGCCGGCCATGCGTTCGTCGAGCGAACGTGTGGAGGGTGGCAGCGGCTTCAGGCGCATGCGCGCCAGCATGTCATCCACCGCGGCGCCAGCGGAAGCCTCGTCGTCATGGCTGGCCATCAGCCGGAACAGCAGCGCGTCGAATGCCAGCAGCGCCGACAGCGCCAGCACGGCAGTCGCGCTGACGGCAGTAAGCGACAGCGCGACGGCCGCGGGCAAGGTCTCGAAGGCGCCGCGCGCCCGGGCGGCCAACGGCGCCAGCATGTTCGCGGCCACAACGAGTGCGGCCGGCCACGCGGCCTGCCGCATCAGCATCCTGGCGAAACGATCGGCGGTTTGATAGGCATCGCCGGTCATGATGCGGCCCGCTCCGTTGCCTCGACAAGGTGAACCGGCCGGCCGGCGGCGCTCAGCATCTCGCGAGCCCGGGCCGGTGTCCCGGCCCTGGCGGTCGCCACCAGCCATTCAGCGACAACGCCGGCGCTGCGCTGGAAACCGAGCGCGCAGCAGACAAGCACGGTGCCGTCGCGGCCAGCCTTCTCCAGCGCGTAGGCCGCCTGCCGCTGCGTCATCAACGGCGGCGGCAACAGGTCGACCATAGGCAAGGCGATCCAGCGGCAAGTCGCTCCCGCCGGCCTTCCAAGTTCGGCGGCGAGGTCGATGACGGTGCCGAAGCCGTTGGCCTCGCTTGCCGTCGGAAAACGCCCGAGAAAGACGCTGTCGGCAACCGCCACCTGCGGAGCAAGATTTCGCGTCCAGGCCCGAATGTTTGTCCTGACGCCAAGACGATACGGCAGGAGCAAGGTGCGGCTTGCGAGCGTGATGCCGCCATCGGCGGATTTCTGGAACACTTTCGGGCCGGCCCCGGCATAGGCAAGGGCGACGATGGCCAGCGCCAAGGCTGGCCAAATCAGGAAGAGCGCGACGGCTGAAAAGAGCGCGCCGAGTGCGGCGGCGGCCACCGCAAGGACGGCGCCCAGTGCATAGAACAGTGCAAGCCGGCGGGCTTTCGCATCGCTGGTCAGCCGGGCACCTGAAAGGGGCAATTCGCCGTTGCGCGGAAACAGCCAGAGCGCGAAGAAGCCGAGCAGCGCGCCAGTCGGGATGTCGATGAAATGATGCTGCCAGGTCGTCAGCACCGAGGCGCCGATCAGGAAGCACCAGCCGTGCCAGAGCGGCAGGAGAAGGCGACCGAGCCGGTGGCGCCAATGGTCCCAGATGATCACCAGCAGGGCGATGTGCAGCGAGGGTGCCTGGTTGAAAGGCTTGTCGAAGCCGCCAAGCACGGCAAACATGAAGCCCGGCAACCCGGTCGTTTCCGGCCGCACGAACGTCGCGGTCAGCGGGAAGAGAATGAAGCAGGTGACGGCGACGAGTTGCGCCGTGAGATAGCGGCCGGCCAGGCGGTCGACCCCTTGCCGGTTGTCGTTAAGCAGCAGTGACAGGCCGTAGAACAGGTTGATCGACCAGTAGGGCACGATGGTCCAGGCGACGAACGGGACGCTGTGTTCCCAGGAGAACACGATGCTGCCGACATCGTCGCGCCGCGACGCCAGCCAGTTGGCGAAGCCATAGGTCAGGTAGAAGAACGGCGCCAGGAACGCCAACCACAATGCAGCCCTGACGACCACACGGCCATAGGGTTCGGCGACGATGGCTGCGGATTGCGAAGCTTCAGGGTCAGTCGGCATGCCTCGGCTGGTCCTACAGGCGCCGTGCGACCGAGACGGTGAAGATGCCCCATTGGTCGATGCGCTGGTCGAGCTTCTCGAAACCGGCGGCTTCGACGAGCTGGTCCATCTCGCCTTGCGTGCGCCGGCGCATGACCCATGCTTGTCCGCCGCGATGGGACGTCAGGCTGCGCGCGATCATCTCGAGCTGCGGATGCCAGGGCTGGTTGGTATAGATGAGCAGGCTGCCCCGCCGCATGGCGCGGGCCAATCCGCCAAGCGACCGGGCGATCATGGCATTGTCGGAGAACAGTTCGTAAAGGCCCGAAACGATGGCGAGGTCCGGCACCGGATCGATAGTGTCGAGCATGTCGGCATCGAAAGCGTCGGCGCGCTGGAACGAGACGCTGACCGGCAATTGCCGCTCGGCGATCAGCTTGCGGCCAAGCCCGACATTGAGGTCGGAATAATCCTGCAGGCGCACGCTTGCCGGCGGGGCGGGGCTCTTCGCGATCGCATCGAGAACATAGCGGCCGTGGCCGGCGGCGATGTCGAGAAGGTGGGCGTCGCGGCCGGCGGCCTTGAGTGTCGACAGCGCAGCGCCGATCAGTTCTTCCAGGTGCAGTTTGCGCTGGCGGATGCCGCGCCAGCCGATGGCCTCCAGGAAGATGCGATCCACAAAGCGGCCAAGCGGCGTCAGCCCCCGTGCCTCGTTTTCATAGACATAGTCCAGTGTCGAGCCGGAATCGAAACCGGTGGTGACGCCGGCCTTCATGCCCGACGAGACCCAGGCGCCCATGCGGATGAAGGCACGGCTGAATGCCCAATAGAAGCCCCTGGGCGACAACAGGTCCAGTGGCGATGCAAGCCTGTCGGCCTCGTCGCGCGTGTAGCCGGCGATGTCCGCCTGCTTCAGGTCAACTGGTGCATCGCGCGCCGTGAACTGCGTGGCCAGGAACGGCCGGATCAGATCGAGGGCCTGCGCCCGGTCGCGCTCGCCAAGCGTGTCGTGGAAGAAACCCGGCAACACGTGGCGCTCCTTGGTCCGGCTGCCGAGATTGACGAAGAATTCGTGCTGCGGGGCTTGGCGCACCACCCAGTCGCTTCCCGAAAGCAGAAGTTGTGTTGGCACGGTGATGGCGCGGGCGTCCGAAACGATGCGGGCGGCATGCTGGTAGAGTTCGACCAGGATGTTGGAGGCGATCGGCCGCGTGATCAGTGGATCGCTCTCGAAAGTGGCGATGCGCACGGGATCGTGGGTCAGGAATTTCGCCTTGACGTAGGAGTTGACGAAAAAACGGCCCTTGAGCCTTTGCCAGAGCGCGATACCCTCCTTGGCGAACGGCACGTAGAGCTTGACTGAAAAGGCCGGGGAGGCCAGCACCATGGCGCGCAGTTTCGGCGCATAATCGTGAACCCAGGCAGCGGCAAGCACGGCGCCGAAAGACTGCGCGATCAGTGCGATGTCCTGCGTTGCGAAGCCATCCCTGGCGGCGATCTCGCGCATGAAGCAGTCGATGTCGCGCACCAGCGCCGAGAAGGACGGAGCATAGCCGCGTTCACCTGACGAACGGCCATTGCCGCGGGCATCCCAGGCATAGAAGGCGTGATCTGGCATCCGCAGTTCGTCGACGAGATGGGCCATGCGACCGCCATGCTCATGGCCGCGATGGAAGAGCACCACGGCGCCCTTGGCATCGGCGGAGGCCGCCGGCCAGAACCTGTAGAAGATTTCCGTTCCGTCATGGCTGTGGAAGACCCGCTCTTGTGCCTGCCGTCCAGTACCTTCGGCAGCCGCTGCAATCGGTCCGTGCATCATGGTCTTCCCCTCAGGCGACATGGTGAGCCTCGATGCTCAGCTGGCGCTGCCAATAAAGCCGGCGCGTATCCGGTTTATGGCGGTCAGCAGCGAAAGCGTTGCCATGGCTGGAAACACAAAAGGCGCGATGGATGCCGGCCACAGCCCTGCGGCGCACACGACCGCCACCATGCCCAGCGCCAGCGCCCTGTCGCTCTTGCCGAACGGCCCGGCGTAATTACGCCCGATGCCGGCGGCGATGCCGAGCACGCCAGCGAACTCGGTTAGTACCGCGGTGATGGCGAAGGCGACGACTCCCCATGCGCTGAATAGCGGCAAGGCCGCAAAGGGAAGGATCAGTGCCAGGTCCGAAACGACATCGCAAATCTCGTTCAGGTACATGCCGAGCGTCGAAGCCTGCCCATGTTCGCGTGCCAGCATGCCGTCCACCGCATTGAGTGCCATGCGCACGAACAGCACCACGGGAATGAGTACCAGCGGCCAGCGCCATCCGTGCAGGGTCGCCACGGCCGCTCCAGCCCCGATCGACATCAGGGCCGCCAGGATGGTGATGCTGTTTGCGGTGACGCCGTTCGCCGCCAACCGGTTGACCAGCGGCCGCAGTCTTCCCTGGAAAGCCGGCTTGAGCGCGTAAAGCGTCGGCATTGCGTCGATCCCCCGATCCTGGCCTGCGCTGTACATGAATATGTCATATGCGACCAGCGGCTGCAGCGTCCAAAACGGCGACTCTGACTGCTCGGCTGCCGCGCATCGGTCGCTGAGGCGTCGACCAATCGTCGACGGTCACGGTGGGCACGCACATTTGCCGGCTTTTGAACGACATCGCGCTTGAATAGTAAGCACGCTTATTATATATATCGCTCATGGTTTCCGATGGCATCGACAGATTGGGATTTTTGATCCACGACGTGCAGCGCCTGATGCGCAAGCGTTTCGAGACGCGTGCCAGTGGGCTCGGCCTGTCGTCGGCGCAATGGCGCCTGATGGTGCGCGTTGCCAAGGAAGAGGGCGTTACCCAGGCCCGGCTCGCGGAGCTGCTCGAAATCGAGCCGATCAGTGTCTCGCGCCTCGTCGACCGGATGGAAGAGGGCGGCTGGATCGAGCGCCGCGCCGACGCCGCCGACCGCCGCGTGCGCATGATCTTCCCGACCGCCAAGGCGAGCGCCGCCTATGCCGAGGTCAAGAGCCTGGCCGGCGAAGTCTATGAGGAGTCGCTCGTCGGCGTTTCGCCGGAGGACCGTCGCGTCCTGATCAGGGCGCTCGATGCGATGGCGCAGAATCTCGCCGAAGGCGATAC